>DATKSG010000068.1:0-89300 GCA_035531775.1 Acidimicrobiales bacterium
AGCGGCCTGTGCATACGCAAGAAGGCGCGAAAGACGCCCGTACTTGGTGGCGGGGGTAGGATTTGAACCTACGACCTTCGGGTTATGAGCCCGACGAGCTACCAGACTGCTCCACCCCGCGGCGCTGAGCTCCTCAGAATAGCACCCGCTGCCAGGCGGTCGTCCAGGCCCGACGGACCGCCCGAACCCGGCTCAGCGTCGACCCAGGGCGACCCCGGTGGGTGAGCTCGAGGATGTCCCAGTGGCCTTCTGCGGGGTCGTAGACGCCTTGGACGAGCCCGAAGAGGCGGCCTGCTGGAGCTGCTGGATCACGGCCTCGAGCGCATTGACGTCGGTCTGGTACTGGCCCAGGTTGCCCTGCTTCAGGTCGTTCTGGACCTGCTGGGCCAGGGTATTGGCCTCGGCGATGAGCGACTGGATCTGAGACGACAGAGCCGACGGCGCCGAGGCCGACGAGCTCGGGGCCTGGCCGTTCAGGGGCACCGACGCCTGGAGCACCGAATCGAGGGCTTGGGCCAGCGTGTCCCCCATGGCCACCTGGCTGCCTCCCGCTCCGCCGTACACGGCGATCACTTTTTGGAGCACCGGGAGCGAGTTCCTCGACGACTGCACGTACAACGGCCGGAAGTACAGCACCGCCTGTCCGACCGGCACCATGAGGACGTTGCCCAGGATGACACTGGAGCCGTTCTGGTTGAGCAGGCTGATCTCCTGCGACACCGCCGGGGTGGCCGAGATCCGGGCGTCGATCAGAGCGGGGCCGTCGAACGCTTGTCCTCTGGGGGTGATGAAGACGCGCAGCTTCCCGTACTCGCCCGGGTCCGAGCCCGCCACCATGAATCCCGACAATGTCTGGATCTGGTCGCCACGCGATACCGGCACCAGCGCGTCGATGAGGTTGAACGATTGCCCGGTCTCCCCCGGCACCTCGAACACTTCGTACAACGGCGCCATGCGCTGGACCTGGCCGGTCGACACCGCTTGGCCCTGGGCATTGGTGGTCACCGTGATGGCCAGCGCCGCTGATGGAGACCCGGCCCCCGGCGTTTGCGACAGGTTCCAGGCGTCTCCCGCGTTGTAGAAAGCCGACGGGTTGGTGATGTGGTAGCGGCCATAGGCCGTGGCCTGCATGGTGAAGATGTCCTCGGGGTAGCGAAGGTGGACCCTGAGATCCGAAGGCATGGCCGAAGCCGGGGTGAACATCCCCGGGAAGGCCCGCTCCCAAGTCTTCAAGATCGGGTCGGTGTACGAGGAGTTGGTCATGTCGTAGAAGGTCATGGCGCCGGTGTAGGCGTTCACCACGATCTTCACCGAGTTGCGGACGTAATTGAAGTTCTTCTGCAGCCCACTGGCCTGTGACAACGGGGTGGTGTCTTCGATCTGGGCGTAGGGATAGTGGTCGGTCGTGGTGTACGCATCCTGGACCCAGTAGATCTGTCCGGCCACCAACACGGGGTACGGGTCGCTGTCGAGGGACAGGAAGGGAGCCGCCTTCCTCGAGGCAGCCTGGATGTCGGTCTCGAAGAGCAGGCGGGACTTGGGCGTGATCAGGTCGGAGATGAGCAGGTTGAGGTCGTTGAAACGTAGAGCGAACGCCAGCCGACGGCCGATCGAGCTGAGCTGCACTCCCCCGCTCCCGCGGTACTGGGTCTCGACGTTGTTGCCCGAGGGGAGCTGGTAGTCGATCTCCTGCTGGCGGGTGTCACCGATCACGTAGGTGGGCTGCGTCCCTGCCGTGTTGAGCCCGTAGTACACCGAAGGCTGAACCACCTGGGGAAGCCCGGCCTGCGAAACGGGCGGCACGTCGGCGATGCTGAACACGGGTTGACCGCTCGTGCTCACCAGGTTGGCCGGCGATGCCATGAAGCCATATCCATGGGTGTACTGGAGGTGCGTGTTCACCCACCCTTGGGCCGGGAGGTCGCTGTCGTTGATCTGCCGGACGCCCACCACCATGGGCGTCAACGAGCCGTTAACGCTGTAACGGTCCAGGGCCAACGTCTGGAACGAGTAGTACGACCGGATGTCCTGGAGCTTCTCGTAGGTCGGGTCCGTCCACTCCGGGTCCCACAGCCGCACGTCGCTCAAGGAGGTGACCGTGTCGGGCTGGGCGAGCTCCTGCGGGGTGAGCGACTGGCTGGCCGCGTAGGACTCGGTCTGGATGCCGTTCAGGTTCATCGCCTCCCTGGTGGCCGCGATGTTCCGAGCGATGTAGGGATGCTCCAGAGAGACCTGCGCTGGGTTGACCTTGAGGGCCTGCACAATGGCCGGGTAGATGGCGCCCACCACCACGGCCACGAAGGCCCACAAGCCCACGGCCAACACCGGAAGGGCCCACCCTCGGCGCCAGATGTTCACGACCAGGATCACCATGGCCAGGACCGAGATCCACATGAGCAGGGTCAGGGCCGGGAGCCGGGCGTGGACGTCGGTGTATCCGGCGCCCTGGACGTATCCGTTCTGAGAGAGGTCGAGGTTGTAGCGGGCCAGGATGTAGCCGAAGACCTTGACCAGGGCCATGCAGGCCAACAGCACCGAGATGTGGACTTTCACCTGCGGCGCCACCGTGGGCGCCCCTTGCTGGACCCGGATGCCGCCGTTGAGGTAGTGGGCGATCACCGTGAGGACGGCTATCACCACCAGCGAGACGAAGGCCCAGCTGACGATGAACGACAGGAAAGGCAAAGCGAAGACGAAGAATCCGACGTTCTTGTGGAACTGCGGGTCCGACAAATGGGGAAACGTGGCCGCATTCGAGAACAGCAGAAAGTTGCTCCACTGCCCGATGGTCCCCGCCGCCGCGATGGCAGCCACCACCACCGACACGATGCTGCGGACCAGTACAGCCCGAGGCGCCACGCGCTGCTGGTAGCGACGCACCAGCTCGTCATCGGGCCCCAGGGCCAGCTCGCTCGGGGCCAAACGGTCCACCACCGCCAGGTTGACCCACAGGACCAGGAAGAAGGCGGCTGCGAAGCCGAAGAACAGGCCTGCCTTCACTTCGAGCAGCCGGCGCCACTCGCTCGACAGGTGCACCGAGCTGAACCAGAGGTAGTCGGTGTAGAAGGTGGCGATCGACCGCATCGACGCCACCACCACGATCACGACCACCACGGCCAGGAGGATCCAGATGCGTCGGGGTCGCAGCGTCCGAGTCGGACGCCGGGGAATGTCCTGCGGATTACGCACGAAGCGGCAGCCTAGGCGGTGTCTGGTGCAAGCACGCAGCGGCAGCCCGGATGCGCCGGCGGATAGGCGTGACCAGTCGGAAAGACTTCGCCCCTGGGCACCGCCCCGGCCAGCGCGTTGTCGTCGCAATCAGGGCACTCCACACCATCGTCATCCACGATCCATGTGAGGTTGCCACCCGGAGCCGTCACCTCCACCACGGACAGAGAAAATGCGCTGTGGGCATGATCGGCAGCCACGCGCTCGATCCGTGGGCCCTTCCACTCACGGAACGCTGAGCCCACGTGCTCGATCAGCGCGTTCTCGTCGCCTTCGTCGGCGTGTGCTCCTTCGCCCCCGAGCCGGCGCCGTAGTGGAGCCACGATGGCCATGGCCAGCTCCACGGCGACGTCGCCCACGGGGGGCGCCTCGTCGGCCTTGGCCCCGACGAACAGCGCGCCGGCCCGGGCCGCCTCGTCGAGTTGCTGCACGGCAGCTCTGACATAGCGCTGTTGATGATCGGACTCGGGCGGCAGCACGTCAGGGGCCCAGCCTCCCTTGGCCCTCAGCCGGTCGAGGATGTCGTTCTGATCGTCCTGCATGGTGCGCTTGAGGCGCTTGGACAATCCGGCCACCGCTGGCTGCAGGAGCTCGTCCCGACGGGCCAGCGCCGGATGGGAGGCCAGGCCGTCGTGGCCGGCACGCTCGGCACCCTCTGGATCTTCGACCCCGACCCCAGCCCCAGCGCCAGCGCCAGCGCCAACCCCAGCCCGAGCTTCGGTTTCGGTGTCGGTCTCGGTCTCGGGCAATCGCAGCGCCACGGCTCCCCCGCCGGTGGCGGCCTGTGGTCGCTGAGCCTTGGGCGGCGGCGGGGGGGGCGAGGGCGCCTCGACCGGGCCGAGCAGGGTCACCCCCTCGTAGGCGGTCGACGTCTCCGGGCGGCGCTCGGCGCGCAGACGGGCGAAGAGGTCGTCGACGGCCTGGCGTCGCGACGCCTCGTCCTCGTCACCGTCGGGGGAACCAACGCCGGTCTCGCCCGAAGGACCGGACGGACCAACGTCGTCCTGGAGGTGTCCGGCCTCCTCGGCGCTGATCATGTCCTCGAAATCCTGCGTGGCCTGTCGGCCCGCCGCCTCGGCGGCCTGGCGCGCCTCATCCTCAGCCCGGAACAGGTCGTCGGTCACGCGGTCGACGGTGCTCCGCACCTCGCCGATGGTTTCGGCCAGCCGCTCCCGACCGGCGCGCAGCTGTTCGATCTGATTGTGCAGAACGCGGCGCCGCTTGGTCAGGTCGGAAAGGACCCGGGCGCGCAGTTCCTGGGCCTCATGCACCATGGCCCGGCACTCGGCCCGGGCCTGGACCACCAGCGCCTCCGCTTCGCCCTTCACGGACTCGAGGCGTCCCGCCACTTCCTCTTGCGCTCGGCGGCGGATCTCAGTGGCCGCCGCGTCGGCTTGGGCGCCTCGATCGGAGGCGTGCTGCTCGGCACGCGCTTGGAGTTGCTCGCCGTGCTCCTGTGCCTCGGCCCTTAGGCGCGCTGCGTCGGCTTCGGCTCGGGCCAGGAGCTCGGCGGCGGCATCGTGGGCCGATTTGAGTACCTTGGCCGTCTCCTGGCCCAGGGCGGCGGTCAGGGTGCCTTCATCGAGCACCGGGTGAGCCGCCTTGTGCTCGGCGGCGGCCACCGCGTCGAGCAGCTCGCGCTCACGGGCGGCCGCGGCCCCCAGCTCACGGGCGATCGCCTCGAGGTAGGAGCGCACCTCGCCGGGGTCGAAACCACGCCGGGCCGTGGCAAAGGTGTGTCGAGCCACATCGTCGGGGCTCAGCCTCGACGTCGAGGCGATGGTAAGTCGTCGATCCTCCGGCATGGACAGAGCCTAGGGCGCGCTCGGCTGCCGAGGCGGCCGCCGAGGTGGCCGTCGCTGTGCTCAGCGCCGATCCGTCATGTCCACGGCGAGTCCTGCCAGTCATAGGGGACGCTGTGGCCGCCGGGCCCCGCCGGCGGCCCGGTGGCGGCGGCGCCGAGATGGCCGCCCAGTCGCTCGAGGTCGGCAAGGGCTTGGGCCAGGTTGGCCACGGCCATAACCGTGAGCGTCGAGGTGGCCTTGGAACGGGCCACGGCCAGCTCCTGCTCGGGTACCAGGAACAAGGTGGCGCCGGCCCGCTCGACGGCCACCGTCTTCTGGGCCACGCCGCCCACGTCCCCTACGGAGCCGTCGGGGCGGATGGTCCCGGTGGCAGCCACGATGCGGCCATTGGTCAACTGACCGCCCGACAGGGCGTCGATGATGCCCAACGTGAAGGCCAGTCCCGCCGACGGGCCGCCGATGTTGTCGCTGTTGATGTTCACAGGGAATGGAAGGTCGTATTGGGGTTGGGTCCCCATCGACGGGATGTCGGGCGCCTGAGGGTCGCCGATCCCGATCAGCGGCTCGACCTTGCCGCCTTGGACCGTGGAGGCGAGTCGCAAGGCGACGTCGTGGGTGGCTGACGGGTCGGCGATCGACCCCACCCGAAGCGTGATGGTCTCGCCCGGGTGATGGGTGTGGAGCACCGAGACCAGCGCCACGGGGTTCGGGGTCGCGACGCCGTCGATGGCGGTGATCACATCACCGATCTGCAGGGCCTTCCACGCCGGGGACGTCGGGTCGATCACGTAGACCGTCACCCCGGCGTCGCGCTCGGGGACCTGATAGCCCAGTTGGCGCAGCGCCACCGAACCCGCCGTGAGTTGGGATTCGGCCATGTCGACGGTGCCTTCGGCGTCGAACTCGCTGACCGGCAGGTTCCCCGTCAGATCGCCCGAGCTGATGATGGTGGTGTTGGCCTGGAGGCCGAGCCATGCCGGGACCAGGCCGATCAGATGCAAAGTGTTCACCCCAACGTCGGTGAGCAACACCTTGCCGTGCACCGGATGGGCTTGACCGGACGGCAGGGTGATGAGTCCCGAGACCGCCATGGCGTCACCTGGAACCAGGGCGTAGTAGGGGACCGTGATGAACGAGGCCGCCACCACCGCCCCCAGGATCACGACCAGCAATGTCGACACCACCACCGGCCAGCGCCGGCGTCGCGTCGGGGTCACGACCGGTGACGGTAGCGTGGCTTCGGAGGTCGACATGGCAGGGTCCAGGGGGAATGCGTCCGGGAAGCGGGCCACGGCTGCATCCCGACCCGCGGCAACAGACTCCCAGCCTGCCACGGATCGAAGCGGCGGCGGTGTCGCTGTCCCCGCCCGCCGGAGCGGCGGCGGCGTCGCTGTCCCCGCCCGGCGGCGCGCTGCGGTGCTGGCCGGCCACGCTGGTGACGCCGACGGTGCCGCCCAATTGCTCGAGGACCCCGACCCCTCGGTACGCGCCGCCGCCATCGGTGCCCTGGCCCGTGTTGGAGAGCTTGGTCGTGCGGCACTCGAAATCGGGGTGGCCGATCCCGAGCCGTCGGTTCGGCGCCGGACGTGCGAGGAGCTCGGGCGGGCCTTGGGTCGGCCGTCGGTGCCGGCCGGTGTGCCCGATACCGGCCAGTGCGTCGCCCTGGTGCTCCCGTTGCTCGACGACCACGAACCGGCCGTGGTGGAGTCGGCGGCCTGGGCCCTTGGTGAAGCCGGTGCCCGTGACGACGCCGTGGTCGAGCGCCTGACACTGCTGGCCCGGAGCCACAACGCGCCGCTGTGTCGCGAAGCGGCGGTGGCCGCGCTGGGCGCCCTTGGCGACCGCCGTGGCCTCGGGGCGGTGCTGGCCGCACTCGACGACAAGCCGGCCGTGCGGCGGCGGGCGGCGGTGGCCCTGGCCGCCTTTGACGATCCGCTGGCTGACGCCGGTCTGCGACGGTGCCTGGAGGACAAGGACTGGCAGGTACGTCAAGCGGCGGAAGACCTGCTCCGCCAGCCGTGACGAGCTTCAGGCGTCGTCGGTGACGAAGAGCTGGTGCAGCTCGTCGAACGACTCGATGCAGCGCCCAGCGCCGAGGGCCACACATTCAAGGGGGGTGGCCACCATGTGCACGGGCACCGCCGTTTCGTCGGCGAGGCGCCGGGCCAGTCCCCGTAGCAGCGCCCCGCCGCCCACCAGGTGGATGCCCTGGAACATGATGTCCTGGGCCAACTCGGGCGGGGCCTCCCCCAGGCACTGCACGGCGGCGTCGATGATCTGGTGCACTTGGTCCTCGATGGCGCCCCGCAGCTCGGCCGGGGACAGCACCACCGTCTTCGGCATGCCGGTCATGAGCTCCCGGCCACGCACCTCGGCTTTCACCTCCCCGTCATAAGGGCCGGCCGACCCGATGGCCATCTTGATCTCCTCGGCCGTGCGTTCCCCGATGGCGATCCCGAACTCGCGCCGCACATAGGTGCCGATGGCGGCGTCGATGTCGAAGCCGCCACAGCGGATGGCTCGCGACGCCACCACTCCACCCAGTGAGATCACGGCAGTCTCCGATGTGCCGCCGCCGACGTCGACCACCATGTTCCCGACCGGCTCGTGGATCGACAGGCCGGCACCGATGGCGGCGGCCATCGGCTGCTCGATGAGGAAGGCGGTGGAAGCCCCAGCTCGTTGGGCGGCTTCCTTGACGGCACGGCGCTCGACCGAGGTGATGGCCGACGGCACGCAGATGAGGACCCGAGGCCGGTTGAGCCGTGACACCCCACAGCGTTGGAGCAACAACCGGATCATGCGCTCGGTGATGTCGAAATCGGTGATGGCCCCCTGGCGCAGGGGCCGTACCGCCACGATGTAGCCAGGGGTCCGCCCGATCATCTGCCAGGCGTCCTGGCCCACGGCCAGCACCTCGTGGGTGCGGCTGTTCAGGGCGATGACGGTGGGCTCGTTGAGCACGATGCCCTTGCCCTTGCTGTACACGAGGGTGTTGGCCGTGCCCAGATCGATGGCAAGGTCCCTAGCCACGTGGCCCCAAGTGCACGGCCGACATCGTACGGCGTCGCCACGGGGCCGGCGACGCCTAGGTTGACGGGGCCGCCGACGCCCGACCTCCGCCGGAGAGCACCCACCGATAACCTCGATGCCGATGGACAGTGGCGGTGCGTTCACGTTCGGGGACTTCCCCGACGACTTCGACTCTCGTGGGCTCGAGGGATCCGAAGTCGAGGGCACCGGTGGCGAGGCGATCCTGCGCGGCTGGATGCCTCCTGAGGATCGCCTCTGGCGCCACCCCTCGGAGTTGAGGATCGGATCTCCGACAGTCGGAATGCCCCGGCCTCCGGCCTCCCAGGGGGGCCGCTCGGGCCGCTGGGCGGCGCTCACAGTCGGAGCATGTGTCGTGGCCGTGGTGGCTGGGGTGGCCGTCGCCGTGGCCGGCCCGGGCGCAAGTCATCGCACGGGTGGACCGGCCACCATCGCCGCCAGCGAAACCAGCTTGGTCACTACACCGGGTGTGGGCGCCTCCGGTGTCACCGGCACCCTCGGCTCCATCGCCACCGGCCCTGACGTAGTGCAGATGGTGGCCGCCATGCGCGCCAGCCTCGTGTGGCTGCGGGCGGTGGACGCCGCTCCCGGGGGCCCCGGCTTCACCGGCGTGGTCCTGCCCGGCGGCGAGTTGGTGGTCACCGCAGCGTCTGCGGTGGGGAGCACCACCCGGCTGCAGGTGATCACAGCCGATGGTCACAGCCACGTGGCGCAGGTGGCCGGTGTCGACCTGCACTCCGGCGTCGCCGTCCTCCGCGTGCCGGGACCCGAGGCGGCCGCCTCGTTCGCCGACCACACCGTCCTGGCCCACCAGATCGCCGTCACGGCATGTCTGTGCGGGGACAGCACGGCGTCGGCCGGTGACCGAGGAGCTGACGTGGCCGTGGGCATGGTGCGGCAGGTGGGTACGGCAGCCACATTGGACGGCGGCCCGTCGCTGGTCGATGCCATCGAAGCCGAGATGCCCCTTGGATCCTCGTCGTGGGGGAGTGTGCTCCTCGACGATCAAGGTGACGTCATCGGCATCCTCGACGCCTCTCGCAGCGTCGGCGACGACACGTTCGGCTATTTCGTCCCCTCGGCGCTGGCCGTCGGCGTGGCCGAGGAACTGGCCAGTGCCCATCGGGTGGTGCACGGCTGGCTTGGGCTCGTGTGCAGCGACGAACCCGGTGGTGGGGCCTTGGTCACCACCGTGCTGCCGTCGAGCGCCGCCGCCGTCGCCGGGTTGCAGCCCGGCGACATCGTCGAAGCCGTCGGCACCCACGACGTCGGATCGTTGGCCGATCTCCAGGCCAGGCTCTACACCTCGACGCCTGGGACCCGCCTCGTTCTCACGGTGGTGCGCCAGGACCGCGTCGTGTCCCTGCCGGTCACCGTGGCGGCCGCGCCGTCATGAGCGGGGCCTTCGGCGGTAGCGCCTTCGGAGGAGGAGCGTTCGGCGGTGACGGCGGTGACAGCTTCCTGCAGCAACTGCTCGGCGACCTTCTCCAATTCATGGGTGGGGCCGGTGGCGACCGCACGGAGCTGGCCCGGGCTCTCGCCCAGGGAGTGGCCACCGGCGGCCAGCCCGAAGCGAACGTGGACCCGATGGAGCGGATCCGCTTCGAAGAGCTGGCGCGGGTGGCCGAGCTGCATGTCACCGAGCTGACCGGGCTCCCCGTGATGGCGAACGGAGCGGAGGTGGCCATCCGCACCGTGGGTCCCGGTGCTTGGGCCTGGCAGACGGTGGAGGACTGGCGATTCCTGCTCGAGGCCATGGCCGGCTCACCCACGACGGCCGGATCCCCGACGGCGACTTCGCCGACGACCGCTTCGAGCTCGCTCACGGCGATGATGGGCGCCGTTGGCGGCGACTCCGGTGACCTGATGGCCCGCTTCATGGCCACCATGGGCCCGATGCTGGCCGCCTTGCAGCTGGGCTCGGCCATCGGGCACCTGGCCAAGGTCACCCTCGGCCCCTACGAGGTCCCCGTGCCGCGCGTGGCCGACAGGTTGATGCTCGTACCGGCCAATGTGTCGGCGTTCGCCGAAGCGTGGGCCCTGCCCTTGGACGAGGTGCGTATGTGGGTGTGCCTACGCGAGATCACGATGCACGCCGTGCTCGGGCGGCCGCATGTAGCCGGGCGTCTACGGGACCTGCTCGTGGCGGCACTGCGCGCCGCCGCCGGTGACGCGGCCGGCCTCATGGAGCAGCTTCAGCACATCGATCCAGCCGACCCTGAAGCCCTGCAGCGAATGCTCGGCGACCCCGAAGCCCTGGTGGGTGGCGATCCGAGTCCCGAGCGGTTGCGGGCCACGGCCGAATTGAGCGCCGTCACCACGGCTCTGGCCGGATACGTCGAGCACGTGCTCGACCTCACCGCCGCCCGGCTGCTCGGCGGCCGGGGCGCCATGGCCGAGGCTTGGCGCCGGCGGCAGATCGAGCGCGACTCGCCGTCGCGTACAGCCGAAGTGCTCTTCGGCCTCGACCTCGGGCCGGCCCAGGTCGATGTGGGCACCGCCTTTGTCGACGGCGTGGTCGAGCGCGCCGGCGAGGGGGCGCTGTCGCGTTTGTGGGCCTCGGGAGCCATGCTGCCCACGCCGGCCGAGATCTCCGCTCCCGGCCTCTGGCTGGAACGGACCAGCTTCGAAGCAGACTGACGCTGCCGCACAGGCGGCGTCAGCGGCTGGCTCAGGTGGCTGCCGGCGCCTCTTCCTCCTCGGGCACGCCGAGGTCCCAGTCGAGCTCCAGGTACTCGCGCTCGGCGTCTCGCACCACGCGTTCGCGGTTGCGGCGGAATTGCGGGTCGTGCGGGGGCAGCAGTGTCAGGCGGGCCAGGGTGCGGTCCCGAAACGGGTCCACGACCTCGGCCTCGCCGTAGGTGGACTGCACCTCCCAGTGGGGGGCCACCGGGCCCAGGTACACCACCCGGACGTGTCCGCGTGGTGGCTGTGGCTCGGTCGGCTCTTCGATCTCCTCAGGCACGAAGGAGAAGCCTACCGGAGGCATGACCCGTTGGAGCCCGCTGGTACAGTGGAATTGGCAGACGGAGGCACGATGGAAGCCGAATGGATGGAACGGGGCAGGTGCCGTGACATGGACCCGGCCGTCTTCTTCCCCAACGACGGCATCGGCGTCCAAGAGGCCCGGCGCATCTGCGCCGAGTGCCCGGTACAGGCCGCCTGCCTCGAGTATGCCCTTGACAACCGGGTGGACCACGGCGTGTGGGGTGGCACCTCGGAGCGAGAGCGCCGCCGGATCCTGCGCACGCGCCGTATGGCACGGGTGCACGTCAGCCACAACTGACCCGGCTGCACGGCGGGCTCCAGCCGCGTGCTCGAGTGCGTCGTCAACGTGAGCGAGGGCCGTGAC
Organism: Acidimicrobiales bacterium; assembly: GCA_035531775.1. Taxonomy (GTDB): domain Bacteria; phylum Actinomycetota; class Acidimicrobiia; order Acidimicrobiales; family UBA8190; genus DATKSG01. The sequence continues at coordinate 11,437 of DATKSG010000068.1, forward strand.
CCGGCCCTCATCGCCGAACTGGCCGACGCCGCCGGCCGCTCGCTGCTCGATGTCCACAGCGACGCCGACCATCACCGGTCTGTCCTGACCATGGCTGGGCGCCACGTGGAGGAGGACGTGCGCCGCGTGGCGACCGTGGCGGTGGCGCGCCTCGACCTCCGGCGCCATGTGGGTGTCCATCCCCGCCTGGGAGTCCTCGACGTCGTGCCCTTCGTGGTTCTAGACGACGGCGGCTCGCCGGCCGAACCACGCCAACTGGCCGCCGCCGTCGAGGCCCGGGACCGGATGGCCCAGTGGGCCGGGCGCCAGTTGGCGCTGCCCTGCTTCCTGTACGGTCCCGAGCGGTCGTTGCCCGAGGTGCGCCGGCACGCCTTCGTGAGCTTGGCACCCGATTGCGGCCCTGACGAGCCCCACCCGACGGCGGGGGCTTGCGCCGTGGGGGCAAGGCCGGTGCTGGTGGCCTACAACCTGTGGTTGACCACGGCCGATGTGGCAGCGGCCCGAGCTCTTGCCGCTGCCGTTCGAGGGCCGGCTGTGCGTGCGCTGGGCCTGGCCGTGGGCCGGACCACGCAGGTTTCGTTCAACCTAATCGACCCGTCGACCGTCGGGCCCGAGCAGGCCTACGACGCCGTGGCCGGCGCGGCGGGAGCGGTCGGGATCTCGATCAGCCGAGCCGAGGTGGTCGGGCTGGTGCCGTCCTCGGTGGTCGAGGCGGTGTCGCCAGGTCGCCGAAAGGCTCTCGATCTCGATCCTGAGCGCACCATCGAGGCCCGGCTCGACAGCGGCCGGGCCTCGATGCGCTGATCGGCCTGACCGGTGTGTCCGGCCTGACCGGAATGTTCTAGGAAGCCGAAGCGGTGGCGGCGCGCCGGCTCATGGCCCGGGCGCGGCGTAGGCGGCGACGCTCGCGTTCGGAGAGCCCGCCCCAGATCCCGAACTTCTCGCCATTGGCCAACGCGTACTCGAGGCAGTCCTCGCGCACGACGCACCCCCGGCAGACTTCCTTCGCTTCCCGCGTGGACGCGCCACGCTCCGGGAAGAACAGATCAGGGTCGACCCCCATGCAGTTGGCCCTGGATTGCCAGTCCTGTTCCTGGCGGCCGTACAACAGTGAAACTGTGTCCACCGGTACGCCTCCCCTCGCCATCTAGTGGCATATGTGTAGTTACAGCCTTGTCATCATCCACCATGTGCCTGCAGGCTGCAAGGGGCAATCGCGAAACTGTCACGAAGCGTGAAGACAGCGAAGCCACTCTTCGAAGTCCCCAGGCCGGGAGGAGGACGACACCGGGCGAGCTCGGCGCGCCCGGTGTCGGAAGATCAGGCGCCGTGGCGGGTGGAGGATCGCGACGTGCGGCGGTGCTCGAGGAAGTCCACCAGCACGTAGTCACCGAGGGTCTCCGGCGTGGTGAAGAAGGCCCGGCCCCGGTTGAGCTTGGTCATCTGCTCCACGAACCCCTGCAGCGAGCGATTGGCGTCGAGCATGAACGTGTTGATGGTGATGCCGGCCCTGGTGCAGCGGAGCACCTCGGCCAGGGTGGCCCGTACCGTCTCGGGCACGGGGGGGTAATTGAAGAAGACTTCGTAGCCGTCCCCGCTCCGGTCGGGCACCAGGTGGGCGGTGGGCTCGCCGTCGGTGATCATGATGATCTGTTTCGTGCCAGAGCGGTGCGCCAGCATCTTGCGGGCCAGCAGCAGCCCGTGCTGCATGTTGGTCCCGTAGACGAAGTCCCATGACACCTCGGGCAGGTCCTCGGGCTTGATCTCCCGGGCCACCTCGGAGAACCCCACCATGCCGAGGAAGTCCCGGGGGAAGCTGGTGGAGATGAGCGTGTGCAGAGCGATGGCCACCTTTTTGGCGGCCAAGAAGTTGTCGCGCATGGGCATAGACAGCGACAGGTCGACCATGAGCACGGTGGATGCCCGTGTCACGTGCTCGGTCCGGGAGATCTCGAAGTCCTCCGGCGCGAGCCGTACCGGCGTGCCGGTCCCGCTGCGCCGCACGGCGTTGTGCACCGTGCGCTGGATGTCGAGGGCGAAGGGATCGCCGAACTCGTAGGGCTTGGTCTGGCCCTCGGGCTCGTGGCCGGCGCCCACCAGAGTTTGGCGGTGACCGCCCAGGCGGTCCTTGGCCAGCTTGGAGAACAGGTCCGACAGCGCTCTCTGGCCGATCCGCCGGATACCGTGCGCGGTGAGCTCGTAGCGGCCTTCACGCTGCTCGATGAGCCCGGCCTCCTCGAGCTGACGAGCCAGCCGGGCCAAGCTGTCGAGTGACCGGGCGCCGTCTTCGCCTAAGTACTTCTCCACCTGTTCGAGGTCTACCTCGGCCAGCGCGCCCGGGGACGAAGCGGAGCGCAGGAACTGCTCGAGTTGGTCCATCTCGCCGAGGCGTCGGGCGGAAGCGGCCGCATCGGCCAGGCCCATGGGATCCGAGCCGGTGAACCGGTACCTCCTACCCCACCCTGCGTCGGGCACGGCCCGGCGCAGGTTCTCAGCCAGGCGGTCCACCTGCCAGCGCAGGTCCATGTCCTCGAAGAGCGAGTTGGCCAGGTCCTGCAACTGCGCCCTCTGCTCGGGCGAGAGCGAGTCGAGCGCCGCCTGCACGGCGGCCATCTGGGCGGCGAACTGCTCGAGCAGCTCGTCGAGTGACTGCGGGTTGCCGGGGAAGTAGTCCCCGAACTGCTCCATGAACTGCTCGAAGGTGGGGTCGAGGGGCTCGCCCTGCTCGCGTTGCTCGATCATCCGGTTCAGGGCGTCGAGCATCTGGCGGGTGCGCTCGAGCTGGGCGGGATCGGGGTTGGTCATGGCCTCGGCCATCTGGTCGAAGAAGCCCTTGGCCACCTCCTGGCGCAACTTCTCGAGCAGCTGCTCGAAGTGCTCCCGGGCCGCCGACGAGGTGAACTCGTAGTGCTGCAGTCCACGGACCTTCGATGCCAGGTCGTTGGGCAGGAGGTCGAGCTGCATGGAGCGCTCGGCCACCACCTCCTCGGTCACCTGGCGCCGCCGCTCGTCACCCGAGGTCCCAGCCTCGTCGGCCAGGGCGGCGAGCCCGGTGCGCTCTTCGGCCACCACCTGATCGAGCTCCTGGGCTATGTCGTGGAAGGCACCGCCGAGATCGCCGCTGTCGAGCTCCTCCTGACGCCGCTGGCGCAGGCGGTCCATGAGCTCGCGCAGGCCCTGGATGCGCTCGCCATCGGGGCGCTGGTACCCCGAGTTGAGCAGCCGGCGCAGGGCGGCGTCGGGGTCCCCGTGGTAGAGCAGGTCGTCGGCCAGGTCGGCGAACAGGTCCTCGATCTCGTCGACGGTGGCCCGCTGGGTGCCATCCCAGCGCCGGTACTGCCAGCGGTGGATCATGGCCCGGGCCGCGTGGTCATCCACGTCCCCGGTATGTGGCTCTGGCTCCCGCCGCGTCCTTGTTGAGGCGTTTGGTCAGGTGCAGGCCCTCGAGCACGAACTCCGCCGCGCTGGCCACCGACCCGGGCGTCTCGGAGCCGGCCAGGGCCAGCACCGGTGCCTCGAGTGCGGGCAGCTGGGCCAGCATGTCGGCGTAGGCCGAGGCCGGCAGGTCGTCGCCGGCGTGGACCACCCGCACCTCGTCGAAACCGGCCACCACCGGGCCGAGCTGCTCGGTGGGGACCCGACGGCGGAACACCGCCAGCACGGCCGCCGACACCAGGGCTTGGAGGATGCGCTCCTCGCGGCCCTCCTCCAGTGCTTCGATCTCGATCTTTCCTTGGGTCGAGGTGACGATGGCAGCCAGGTCGCTCACCCGGGGCACGGCGTCGGCCTCGTGGAGGCGCAGGGCCCGTCGCACGGCATTGGCGGCCAGCGTCTCGTAATTCGAGATGCTCAGCCGGACCGACACGCCTGACCTCTGGTTCACGTGCGGGCTCTGGCGCGCCAGCTGGGACAACTCGGCCACCACCTCGGCCATGAAGTCGGGGATGTCGAGGCGTGGGCCGCCGAGGACCGACGAGGGGGGGCGCGCCTCCTGACGGATGACAGCCAGCTCGGTGTCGGTGTCGAAGGGGTAGTGGGTGCGGATCTGGGCCCCGAAGCGGTCCTTCAGGGGGGTGATGATCCGCCCTCGGTTGGTGTAGTCCTCCGGGTTGGCCGTGGCCACCAGAACCACGTCGAGGGGCAGGCGGACGGTGAAGCCGCGGATCTGCACGTCGCGCTCCTCGAGCACGTTCAGCAGGCCGACCTGGATGCGCTCGGCCAGGTCGGGGAGCTCGTTGATGGCGAAGATGCCCCGGTTGGCCCGGGGCACCAGCCCGTAGTGCAAGGTGAGCTCGTCCGACAGGTACCGGCCCTCGGCCACCTTTATGGGGTCGACCTCCCCGATCAGGTCGGCGATGGAGGTGTCGGGCGTGGCCAGCTTCTCCGAGAAGCGCAGGCTGCGGTGCACCCAGTGCACGGGGGTGTCCTCCCCCTCGGCGGCCACCAGGTCGCGGGCATGGCGCGACACCGGGTTGGTGGGGTCGTCGTGGATCTCGGAGCCGGCCACCACCGGCAGCCATTCGTCGAGGAGGGCCACCAGCGAGCGGATGATGCGGGTCTTGGCTTGGCCGCGCTCGCCCAGCAGGATCACGTCGTGGCCGGCCAGTAGGGCGTTCTCGAGCTGCGGCAGCACGGTGTCGTCGAAACCCAGGACCCCCTCCACGATGGGCAGGCCGGCGGCGATCCGGGCCACGGCGTTGCGGCGGATCTCCTCGTGGACGGCGCTGGGCTCCCAGCCCCACCCTCGGAGCGCCCCGAGGGTCGAGGGGAGGTCCGCGGGGGGGTCAGGGGGGAGCACGCTCATGGGCCGAGCCTAGGCCCGAGTACCGGGTCCGGGGCCGGGTCCGGTGCCGGACGTGATGGCCCCGATACCCGGCCCCGGGCGCCGAGCCGGGGCCGGGACGCCGCGTGTTCGCCTGTCGGGGCGCTGGAGTGGAACAATGACCAACCGTCGGCGCCCTGTCGATGATGTGCCGGGCCGGGGGACCAGGCGCGGAGGCAGGGCCAGGTGCACGTGGAGGGGTGGGCCACGCCGCGCCGAGAGGACGGGAGGAACGACTGCGTGAGCATGCTCGAGGACGTGAAGCCGGCTGCTGTGGTACTCGGGGGCGTACGTGGCGGCCCCGATGTCCGCACCCTTCGGCGCGATGGTTGGTGGCGCAGCCCGGCGACCACGGCGGCCTTCCTGACCGTGATCATCGTGTACACGACGTGGGCCGTGTTCCAGAACGCCTACTACTACGTGGGAGCGGCATCGCACCGTGACCTGATCTCGCCGCTGTACTCACCCTGCATCACCGGCAGCTGCGTCCCCGGCGCCCACGGCTCGTTCGTCCTCACCTGGTGGCTTCTGTCACCCGCTCTGTTGTCGCTCATCATTCCCGGTGGATTCCGGGCCACCTGCTACTACTACCGCAAGGCTTACTATCGAGGCTTCTGGCAGTCGCCACCCGCCTGCGGTGTGAGCGATGCGCATGCCAGCTACACCGGCGAGATGCGCTTCCCGCTCATCTTGCAGAACCTGCACCGCTACTTCTTCGTCTTGGCCTTGATCTTCAATGTCATCCTCACCGTGGACGCCGTCATGGCCTTCCGGCTCCCCGGTGACGGCGGGATCGGGGTGAGCGTCGGCACGTTGGTGCTGTGCGTGAACGCCGCCTTCCTGTGGCTCTACTCAGCCTCGTGCCACGCCTGCCGGCACCTGTGCGGCGGCAACGTGGACAAGTTCTCCAAGCATCCGGTGCGCTATCGGCTGTGGAAGCTCGCCACCCCCCTGAACGCCCGTCACATGCAGATCGCCTGGGCCAGCCTGGCCATGGTGGCCTTCGCCGACCTCTATGTCCGCCTGGTGGCCAGCGGCGTCTTCAGCGACCCGAAGATCTTCTGAGTCGACCGAGCGGCGAGGAACCGACATGCCCGACTACGAAACCCACGACTTCGACGTCGTCGTCATCGGCGCCGGTGGCGCCGGCCTCCGGGCCGCCATCGAAGCCAAGGAACGGGGACTGCGCACGGCCATCGTGTGCAAGTCGCTGCTGGGCAAGGCCCACACCGTCATGGCCGAGGGCGGGGCGGCAGCGGCCATGGGCAACGTGTGGTCCGAGGACAATTGGCAGGTCCACTTCCGCGACACCATGCGCGGCGGCAAGATGCTCAACAACTGGCGCATGGCCCAGCTCCACGCCCAGGAGGCGCCGGACCGCATCTACGAGCTCGAGCGCTGGGGCGCCTTGTTCGACCGCACCCCCGACGGCCGCATACTCCAGCGCGACTTCGGCGGCCACCGCTACGCCCGCCTGGCCCACGTGGGCGACCGCACCGGTCTGGAACTGATCCGCACGCTGCAGCAACGGGCGGTGGCGCTCGGCATCGACGTCTTCATGGAGTGCAAGGTTCTGCGCCTGACGCGCGACGACCAGGGCCGGGTGAGTGGAGCCGTTGGCTACTGGCGCCCCACCGGCGAGTTCGTGGCCTTCAGGGCCAAGGCCGTGGTGCTGGCCACCGGCAGCATCGGCAAGTCGTGGCTCTACACCTCGAACTCGTGGGAATCCACCGGTGACGGGCATGCCATGGCCCTGTGGGCCGGCGCCGACCTCATCGACATGGAGTGCGTGCAATTCCACCCCACCGGCATGGTGTGGCCCCTGTCGGTGCGCGGCATCCTGGTCACCGAGGGGGTGCGCGGCGACGGTGGCGTGCTGCGCAACTCCGATGGCAAGCGCTTCATGTTCGACTACATCCCGGCCATGTTCTCCGCCGAGACCGCCGACAGCGAGGCCGAGGGCGACCGCTGGTACGAGGACCACATCAACAACCGCCGGCCTCCCGAGTTGTTGCCGCGCGACGAGGTGGCCCGCTCCATCAACTCCGAGGTGAAGGCCGGAAGGGGCAGTCCCCACGGCGGCGTGTTCCTCGACATCGCCACCAGGCGCAGCGCCGAGTACATCAGGCGGCGCCTGCCGTCTATGTACCACCAGTTCAAGGAGCTGGCCGGGGTGGACATCACCACCGAGCCCATGGAGGTAGGCCCCACCTGCCACTACGTCATGGGCGGCATCCGGGTAGACGCCGACACCGCGGCCACCACCGTGCCGGGGCTCTTCGCCGCCGGCGAGGTGGCGGCCGGCCTGCACGGGGCCAACCGCCTCGGCGGCAACTCCCTGTCGGACCTCCTGGTCTTCGGCCGACGGGCCGGCATGGCCGCCTCGGACTTCGCCGAGGGTCGAAGCGGACACCCCGAGCCCAGCGGCGGCGAGCTCGAAGCGGCCCTGGCCGAGGCCGAGGCCCCCTTCAACCGCTCCGAGGGCGAAAGCCCCTATGACCTCCAGGCCGACCTCCAGAAGATGATGCAGAGCCTGGTGGGCATCATCCGCACCGAGTCCGAGCTGACCGAAGCCCTGGGCGAGCTGGACAAGCTCGACGACCGGGCATCCCGCATGGCGGTATCCGGCGGCCGGGTCTACAACCCGGGCTGGAACCTGGCCACCGACCTGCCCTCGATGCTGGCCGTGTCGCGCATGGTGGCCAAGGGAGCCATAGAGCGGCGCGAAAGCCGCGGTGGCCACACACGCGACGACTACCCCAAACCCGATCCCGAGCTCGGCAAGGTCAACCTGGTGCAGCGCCTCGGGTCAGGCGGCGCCGTGACCATCACCCCGGAGCCAATCCCGGTCATGCCACCGGAACTGCAGGCCCTGTTCGAGGAGGACTCCCACTGATGGCCGATGTGACGATGCGGGTGTGGCGGGGGGATCCCGGCGGCGGGGACTTCACCGACTACGACATGCCGGCGGTGGAGGGCGAGGTCGTCCTCGACGTGATCCACCGCATCCAGGCCGGCCCGGCGCCGGACCTGGCCTGTCTGTGGAACTGCAAGGCCGGGAAATGCGGATCCTGCTCGGCCGAGATCAACGGTCTCCCCCGGCTCATGTGCATGACCCGGATGGAGGACCTCCCCCCCGACGAGCCCGTTGTCGTCGCCCCCATGCGCACGTTCCCTATCATCCGCGACCTCGTCACCGACGTCTCGTTCAACTACGAGATGGCCCGCCAGGTGCCGGCCTTCTCCCCGGGGCCGCCGGAAGCCGACGGCACCTACCGCATGATGCAGCAGGACGTCGAGCGTGGGCAGGAATTCCGCAAGTGCATCGAGTGCTTCATGTGCCAGGACATCTGCCACGTGATCCGCGACCACGAAGAGAACAAGGAGTACTTCGCCGGACCGCGATTCTTCATCCGCTACATGGAGCTCGAGTCGCATCCCCTCGACACCAACGACCGTCGAGAGCTGCTTCGCGAGCGCATGGGGATCGGCATGTGCAACATCACCAAGTGCTGCACCGAGGTGTGCCCCGAGCACATCAAGATCACCGACAACGCCATCATCCCCCTCAAAGAGCGCGTGGTGGACTCGAGTTACGACCCCATCGCCTGGCTCGGGCGCAAGATCCTGCGCCGCACCAAGCGTTCGGCCGCCGACGCTGCGGTGGAACAGGCCCCGCCGGCTGTGCCCACCTTCGAGGACGCCCCCGCTCCCTGAGCGGCCACGGCCCTCCAGCCCAGGAGCGGGCCCCAGCCCGGCGGTGACAGGGCAACACCGCAGGACTACAGTCGGTCGTGAGGCGTCCGTGGCGGTCGCCAAGAAGGGGGATGTTCCATGACGCTGCCGGGTGTGCTGGACGACCAAGCCCTCCGTCGCTACCGCGAGCTCCTCGATGCCGAGGACGCCGCCTTCGACGAGTTGGAGCACGCCTACGAGGAGGGCGACCGGGCCCACTTCGAGGCCGACCTCAACGCCTGGCGCAGCGCGCTGTCCCGGAAGCTGGGCTTCCTCCGTCGTATCGGCATCGACGTGCCGGAGCCCGCCGCAGTCTGAGCCCGGGCTCAGTCCCGAGCGACGCCGGCTCAGCCCAGCAGCGACGCCACCGCGGCGCGCTCTGATTCGAGTTCCTCAGTCGTGCGGGCGATGCGCTCCTGGGCGAAAGGGCTGTGGCTGAGTCCCTCCACCACGTGCCACGCCTGGCCGTCGGAGACGACCGGGTAGCCAAAGACGAGCCCCTCGGGAGCGCCGTACTCCCCGTGGGACACCACGGCCAACGAGGCGCAGTCGCCCGAGGGCGTGGACTCCACGATGCTGCGCACCGAGTCCACCACGGCGTTGGCCGCCGAGGCGGCCGACGACGCGCCCCTGGCCTCGATGATCTTGGCCCCGCGCTGCTGCACGCCGGTGATGAACTCGCCCTGGAGCCACTCGGTGTCGTCGATCACCTCGGTGACCGGCCGGCCGTCGATGGCAGCATTCTCAAAGTCCGGGTACTGCGTCGAGGAATGATTGCCCCAGATGGCGAGGCCGGTGACGGCGTCGACGGGGACACCGGCCTTCTTGGCCAGCTGGATGCGGGCTCGGTTCTGGTCGAGACGGGTCATGGCGAACCAACGGTCGTCGGGTACGTCAGGGGCGTGGGCCCGGGCGATCAGGCAGTTGGTGTTGCACGGGTTGCCGACCACGAGCACCCTGACGTCGGACGCCGCGTGGGCGGCGATGGCCTCACCCTGGGGGCCGAAGATCCCCCCGTTGATGGTGAGCAGGTCGTTGCGCTCCATGCCCGCCTTGCGTGGTACCGAGCCCACCAGCAGGGCCCAGGACGTCCCGTCGAAAGCCGTCTTCAGGTCGGCCGTGGCCTCGATGCCGGTCAGCAACGGGAATGCGCAGTCGTCGAGCTCCATGACCACGCCGTGTAGGGCACCGAGGGCCGGCTCGATCTCGAGGAGGCGCAGCACCACCGGTTGGTCAGGGCCGAACAGCTGGCCCGAGGCGATGCGGAAAAGCAGCGAGTACCCGATCTGCCCGGCGGCGCCGGTGACGGTGACGTGGACGGGAGCGGGAGCGGGAGCGGGAGCGGCCATGGACCGGAGGCTACCGGTGGCCCGGGCGCCGGTTCCAGCCCAGAACCGGTGGCCCGAGCGCCGGTTCCAGCCCAGAGCCGGTTCGAACTCAGAGCCGGTCGACGATGGCGGCGGCGAACTCCGAGCACTTGACCTCGGTGGCGCCCTGCATCAGGCGGGCGAAGTCGTAGGTGACGATCTTGTCGGCGATGGTGGCCTCGAGCGCCCGCACGATGTCGGCGGCCGCTTCGGCCCACCCCAGGTGCTCGAACATGAGCACGCCCGACAAGATCACCGACCCCGGGTTCACCTTGTCGAGGCCGGCGTACTTGGGGGCGGTGCCGTGCGTGGCTTCGAAGACGCCGTGGCCGGTGACGTAGTTGATGTTGCCGCCCGGCGCTATGCCGATCCCGCCCACCTGGGCGGCCAGGGCATCCGACAGGTAGTCGCCGTTCAGGTTGGTGGTGGCGATGACGTCGAACTCATCGGGACGGGTCAGCACCTGCTGCAAGGTGATGTCAGCGATGGCGTCTTTGACCAGGATCTTCCCACCCGGGTCCCCGCCGCAGTCGTCCCAGCCCACCGCCACGTCGGAGAACTCCTCGCGCACGAGCTCGTATCCCCAATTGCGAAAGGCGCCCTCGGTGAACTTCTGGATGTTGCCCTTGTGGACCAGGGTCACGCTCGAGCGCCCGTGGCGCACGGCATACTCCACGGCGGCGCGCACCAGGCGTTTGGAGGCCGACTCCGAAATGGGCTTGATGCCGATCCCGGAATTGGGACGGATCTCCCAGCCCAGGTCGTCGCGTAGGAAGGCGGCCAACCGGGCCGCCTCGGGTGTCCCGGCCTGCACCTCGAGGCCGGCGTAGACGTCCTCGGTGTTCTCCCGGAAGATCACCATGTCGACGCGCTCGGGGTGGAGCACCGGTGAGGGCACCCCGGTGAACCATCGCACCGGGCGCAGGCACACGTAGAGGTCGAGGATCTGGCGCAGGGCCACGTTGAGCGACCGGATGCCGCCGCCCACCGGCGTGGTGAGCGGTCCCTTGATGCCGATGAGGTGGTCGCGAAATGCCTCGACCGTGGCGTCGGGGAGCCAGTCACCGGTCTCTTTGAAGGCCTTCTCGCCGGCCAGCACCTCCAGCCAGGCGATGCGCTTGCCGTGCTTGGCCGCCGCCGCGTCGAAGACCGTCCTCGACGCCGGCCAGATGTCGATGCCGGTGCCGTCACCCTCGATGTAGGGGACGATGGGCTCGTCGGGGACCTGCAGGGCCCCGCCGGGACCGAGAGTGATGCGCTGGGCCATCCCGCGAGCCTACCGGCCGCCGATCCCCAGAGACGCGTAGATCTCGCGGGTCGCGCTGGACCGGTTGAGCGTGTAGAAGTGCAGCCCCGGTGCCCCGGCGTCAAGCAGACGGCGACACAGCTCGCTGGCCAGTTCCACCCCTTCCTTGCGCACGGCCTCGTCGCCCCCGCTCTCGGCGGCGGCTTCGAGGCGCGATTGCGCCCAGGGCGGCACCGCCGCCCCCATGTCGGCCATGCGGGGCACCGAGCGCAAGGTGGTGACCGGCATGATGCCGGGCAGCACAGGCTTGGCCACCCCCCGCTCGGCGAGGTCGTCCACCAGCCCCAGGTACTCGTCCACCTCGAAGAAGAACTGCGTCACGGCGAAGTCGGCCACTTCCAGCTTGGCCGCCAGGTGGTCCCGGTCACTGGCGCGGTCCGGTGAACGGGGATGGAGCGCCGGGTGGGCGGCCACCCCCACCGAGAAGCCCCCCACGGCCCGGGCCAGCTCCACCAGCTCGAGGGCGTGCAGCAGCTCGCCGGGCCCGGCACCGGGGTCGGTCGGCGGGTCGCCGCCCAGGGCCATGAGGTTCTCGACCCCGGCCTTTCGGAACGACACCAGGATCTCGGCCAGCTCCAGGCGGGTGTGGGCCACACACACCAAATGGGCCATGGGCGTCAGGGTGGTGGTGCGCAGGATGCCGGCCACCAGGTCGTGGGTGCGCTGGCGGGACTCGCGGCCGCCGCGATAGGTGACCGACACGAACGACGGCGACAGGGGCTCGAGCTCGCGCAAGGTGGCCACCAAGGTGGCCTGCTCGGCGTCGCTCTTGGGCGGGAAGAACTCGAAGGAGAAGGTCCTGCCCCTGGCCAGCAGGTCGGAGATCCGGGCCATGGCGGGTAAAGCCTACCGCCGGACGGGACCTATGACCCTGCCGCTGGCACCCCCGCGGCGGCCACCATGGAGGAAGCGACCGAGGATCCGGGAGGAGCCCCATGGGGGATGAGCAGGCGGCGACCACCCGAGGACCAGTCACGTCCGGGCCGCCCCGGGTCGTGGTGGGGGTGGACGGGTCCGAGTCGTCGCAAGCTGCCCTGGTGTGGGCTCTCGAGGAGGCCCGCCTGCGTCAGGCCGTGCTCCACGTGGTGCACGCCTGGCAGTACCCCTTCGAGATGGCGGCCGGCACCTATTCGGTGCCCGTGCCCGCCGGCGAGATGCGCTCGTGGGCTGAGGACGTGGTCGACCGGGCGTTGGCAGCAGCCGAGGTGGACGCCACCGTGGACCTGCGTCGGCAGGTCGAGAACGGCCCCCCCACGTCGGTGCTGCACGAAGCCAGCCGTGGCGCCGAGCTGCTGGTGGTGGGCACCCGCGGCCATGGGCGCATGACCGGTCTCTTCCTCGGCTCGGTGAGCCAGTACCTCGTGGTACACGCCCAGTGCCCGGTGCTCGTGGTCCACGGACCTCCGGCCTCGACCCACAGCGGACGGACCCGCGACGCCGCGGTGAGCGCGGCGGCGGCCGCAACTGTCGCCGTCGACACCGACACCGACGTCTCCGACGAGCTGGCCGACACCGCCGCCTCGAGCAAGCTGGCCGACGGAGGTCCCCCGACATCAGCGGACGGCGAGGGCAACGGGACGGGCGCCCTGGAGCCCATGTCGGAGGAGGAATGTCTGGGCCTGCTGGCCGGTCACTCGGTCGGCCGGTTGGTGGTGGTCCACGACGGGATGCCGTTGGCCTTCCCGGTGAATTACGTGCTCGATGGGCGGACGGTGGCCGTGCGCACCGACGCGGGCACCAAGTTGGACTGGGCCACCTTAGGCCACGTCGCCTTCGAGGTCGACGACATCGACGAGCAGACGCATCAGGGATGGAGCGTGCTGGTCCAGGGCATCGGGCGCGACGTCACCGACGGAGTCGACTCCTGGTCCGAGCGGGTCATGAAGCGAGAGCTCGAGCCGTGGGCCGGGGGTGACAAAGGCCACTGGATTGCCGTGGCCTCGCCCCGCATCACCGGGCGGCGGATCCTGAGCCACGCCCCAGTGGTTCGTCCACTGTCGCGGATCTGAACGCTGGTCGTGCCCGGCCACGCACGTGCCGGGCACCTGCGTGGCCGGGGAGCACGGTGGCCGGTAGGGGCGCCACCGTCGTAAGCGGGATCCACGACGCGAATGGCACGGAGGAGGAGACTTTTCTCCCGACCCCCGTCGAACGGAGCCCACGATGTCCAGCGTCGCCGCTGCCACCGCCGCCACCGATCACCCCGTGCAGCTGTCCATCGGCCGCGCCGAGCACTACTCGAGAGGGCTCGCCGTGCTCGGTTGTCTGTTCTTCTACGGCCGCATGATCGCACTCATCCCGGTGTACCTAGTGCTGATGGTCATCGGGATCGTGTCGTTCTTGGTGGGGTGGATCATGCAGTTCGCTGTGCTCTTCACCGGCAAGTACCCCGACGGGGCGCACGAGTTCCTCACCGGCTACCTCCGGTTGTCGGTGCGCATGCAGTCGTGGCTCTTCGGCCTCACCGACCGCTACCCGGGCTTCTCGCTGAAGCCCTGACCGACCGGGACCAGCAGGGGCTTCCCCGCAGGCGCCGGGATCGCCGGCGCTCCTCCGCCAGATGCCGGGTCAGCCGGCCCGCTCGGCAGCGCGCACTGTGTTTCGCAGCAGCATGGCCCGCGTCATGGGCCCCACTCCCCCGATGCGCGGCGTAATCCAGCCGGCCACTTCGGCCACCGACTCGTCCACGTCCGACAGCAGCTTGCGGCCGTCCCACGACGTTCCCGCCCCCACCACCGCCGCCCCCGGCTTCACCATGTCCGGCTTCACCAGCCCGGCCCGGCCGGCTGCCGCCACCACGACGTCGCCCTGGCGCACGAACGGGGCCAGGTCCTCCACGCCGGTGTGGACGACGGTGACAGCCGCGTTGCACCCCGGGCGCTTCGACGACAGCAGAAGGGCCAGGGGACGGCCGATGGTGAGGCCGCGGCCGATGACCACCACGTGGCGGCCCTCGACCGGTACATCGTGAGCGTGGAGCAGCTCCACGATGCCGGTGGGCGTGCACGGCAGCGGCCCCGGCGCCCCCATGACCAGGCGGCCCAGGTTGACCGGATGCAGCCCGTCCACGTCCTTGGCCGGGTCGACCGACATGAGCGCCGCCTCCTCGTCGAGGCCGGCCGGCAGGGGGATCTGGACCAGGAAAGCATGCACCGAGGGGTCGGCGTTGAAGCGGGCGATGACGGCCTCGAGCTCGTCCTGGCTAACGGTGGCCGGTAGGTGCTCGTGGACCGAGTAGATGCCCACCTGTCGGCAGTCCTCGTGTTTCATGGCCACGTAACGGGCGCTGGGCCCGTCGTCCCCCACCAAGATGGTCCCGAGACCTGGTACCACGCCCGCCGCCTTGAGCTGAGCCACCCTGTCGGTGACCTCGCCCCGCACCTTGGCGGCCAGCGCCTCGCCGTCGAGGAGTTCGGCGGTCAATGCCGGAAGTGGCGTTCGCCGGTGAGCACCATGGCCACTCCGTGCTCGTCGGCCGCCGCCACCACTTCCTCGTCGCGCACCGAGCCGCCGGGCTGAACCACCACGGCTACCCCGGCGGCGGCCAGGACATCGAAGCCGTCGCGGAAGGGAAAGAAGGCATCGCTGGCCGCCGCCGCGCCCCGGGCGCCGGCACCGGCTTTGCGCACGGCGATCTCGGCTGCCTCCACCCGGCTCTGCTGGCCCGCCCCCACGCCGAGCGCCTGGCCATGGTGGACCACCACAATGGCGTTGGACGACGTGCGGGCGCAGACCACCCAGGCCAGCTCCACATCGCGCCACTGGGCCTCGGTCGGGGTGGCCTTGGTCGGGACCTGCCAGTCGGGTCGCCCGGCCACCAGTCGATCGGCCTGCTGGACCAGGTAGCCGCCCCCGAGGCTGCGGATCTCGAGCGCGGCAGCGCTGTGGGTAGGGGCCTCGAGCAGGCGGGTGGCCTTTCGCCGGGCCCGGAGGATGTCGATGGCCTCGGGGTCCCAGCCCGGGGCTACTACCACGTCGGCCTGCGGGCCTTCGGCCACCGCCTTGGCCACCGCGGCCGTGCACCGGCCGCCCAGGGCCACCACGCCGCCGAAAGCGGAGACCGGGTCGCACTCGAGGGCTCGGCGATAGGCCTCGGCCAGGTCGTCGGCCACGGCCGCGCCACACGGGTTGGCGTGCTTGATGATGGCCACGGCCAGGGACCCACCGGACATGTCGTGCACCAGGCGCCAGGCAGCATCGGCGTCGAAGAGGTTGAGGTACGACAGCGCCGTGCCGGCGTGCTGCACGACGTCGTCCCACCAACTGGTGGCACCGGCTGCTCGGTAGCGGGCCCCCACCTGATGAGGGTTCTCGCCGTAGCGCAACACCTCGGCTCGCTCGAGCGACAGCTCGAGGCGCGGGGGGAGCTCACCAGCGGTTTGCTCACCGGCGGGTTGCTCACCAGCCAGCCAGGCCACGATGGCGGCGTCGTAGGCGGCGGTGTGGGCGAAGGCGGCCCTAGCCAGACGCCGGCGGGTGGCATCGGACAGGTGCCCGTCGGCCTGGAGCTCGCGCAGCACGGCGGCGTACTCGGCGGGGTCGACCACCACCCCGACATGGGCGTGATTCTTGGCCGCGGCGCGCACCATGGTCGGACCGCCGACGTCGATCATCTCGACCTTGGGGTCCGAGGAGAACGGATAGAGATTGCAGACCACCAAGTCGATGGGCGTGATGCCCTGGCGCTCGAGGTCGGCCATGTGCCCGGGCACCGAGCGGTCGGCCAGGATGCCGCCGTGGACGGCGGGATGCAGGGTCTTCACCCGCCCGCCGAGCATCTCCGGAGCCCCGGTCACGGCGGCCACTTCGAGGTGCGCCACCCCCGCCTCGGCCAGCACCTTGGAGGTGTTGCCGCTGGCGATGAGCTCCCACTCGAGGTCGTCCAAGCCCCGGGCCAGCTCCACGATCCCGGTCTTGTCGTAGACCGACAGCAATGCCCTCATCGGGCCGCCTCCAGCTGCTCGAGCACCCGGTTGATGGTGGCCGGGTACAGGCGACGCTCCACTTCCTTGATGCGTTCGTGCAGCGAGACCTCGGTGTCACCGGCCAGCACCACCACCTCCTCCTGGGCCAGCACCGGACCTTCGTCCATGGCCAAGGTGGCCACGTGGACAGTGCACCCGGTGACCGCCGCGCCGGCAGCCAGCGCCTCGCTCACGGCGTGCCATCCGGGGAAGGCCGGCAACAGCGACGGATGGGTATTCAGGATCCGACCGGGGTAGGCGTCGTGCACCGGCTCGGCCAGCACGGTGCCGAAGCCGGCCATGGCCACCAGGTCCACGCCGTGGGCCTGGAGCACCTCTACGAGGCGCCGGGTGTAGCGGGTGCGATCGAAGTCCGGCCCGAAACCACCCCAGTCGGCCCGGTCCACCAGCTCGACCTCCACACCGCCTTGCGTGGCCACCTCCAAGGCGCGACATTTCCGGTCGGCCACCACCACGACGACCGGGACGGTGCCGCCCAGCAGGGATTCGAGGATGGTGCCGGTTCCCGAGACGAGGACCCCGACGCGCACGCGCTCAACCTACCAGCGCGCCGCCAGGCCGATGGCAGGCGCCAGGCCGCCGCTCAGCCCAGCTTCCTCACGATCTCGACCATGCGCTCCCCGGCCTCGGTGGGGTTGTTGGCCACCACCACGCCGGCGGCGGCCAGCGCCTCCATTTTGGCCTGGGCCGTCCCCTGGGAGCCCGAGATGATGGCACCGGCGTGGCCCATCTTGCGCCCCGCAGGGGCTGTAACCCCGGCCACGTATGCCACCACCGGCTTGCTCAGGTGCTCGGCTATGAACTGCGCTGCTCGCTCTTCCTCGGCGCCACCGATCTCGCCGATCATCATCACGGCCAAGGTGTCGGTGTCGGCCTCGAAGGCGGCCAGGCAGTCGATGAAGTTGGTCCCCGGCACCGGGTCGCCGCCGATGCCCACGCATGTGGTCTGGCCCACACCCTGCTGCGACAACTCGTGCAGCGCCTGGTACGTGAGCGTGCCGGAGCGGCTCACGATGCCGACCGGGCCGCCGGCCAGGGCGATGTCGCCGGAGGTGATGCCGATGTTGCACTTGCCCGGCGAGATGACGCCGGGGCAGTTGGGCCCGAGCAGCCTGGTATCGGGGAAGTCACGGCGCAGGCGGTTGTAGAACAACGCCTCGTCCTGGGCCGGGATGCCCTCGGTGATGCAGACGATGAAGGAGATGCCGGCGGCGGCGGCGTCGATGATGGCTTCGGGAGCTCCCTTGGGTGGCACCACCACGAACGAGGCGTCGGCGCCGGTGGCCGCGACTGCTTCGGCGCAGGAGTCGAAGACGGGGGTGCCGTCCACGTCGGTGCCGCCCTTGCCCGGGGTGACCCCGGCCACCACCTGGGTGCCGTAGTCGCGGTTGCGCAGGCCGTGGAAGCGACCCTGGCTCCCGGTCAGGCCCTGGACCACGACCCTGGTCTTCTCGTCGACGAAGATGCTCACTTGGCTCCTCCTGCCAGCGTCACGGCCCGGCGGGCTGCCCCGAGCATGGTTTCCTCCACCACCAGCCGGTCCGACACGTGGCCGGCCAGGATCTGGCGTCCCTCTGGGGCGTTGGTCCCGTCGAGGCGCAGCACGATGGGTGAGCGAAGGTCGACGCGCTCGAGCGCCTCCACGATGCCCTTGGCCACCTCGTCACATCGCGTGATCCCTCCGAAGATGTTCACGAAGATCGAGCGCACAGCCTCGTCGGTGTTGATGACCTCGAGAGCTGCCGCCATGACGTCGGCGTTGGCTCCTCCGCCGATGTCGAGGAAGTTGGCCGCCGTGCCGCCCACCTGGTTGACCACGTCCAGCGTGCTCATGGCCAAGCCGGCCCCGTTGGCGATGATGCCGACCGATCCCGACAACCCGATGTAGTTGAGGCCCTTCTCCTTGGCCAGCAGCTCCCGGTCGTCGAGCGTCTCGGTGCCGGCGAACTCGGCCCATTCCGGGTGCCGGAAGGTGGCGTTGTCGTCGAGGGTCACCTTGGCATCGAGGGCATGGACACGGCCGTCGGTGGTG
Organism: Acidimicrobiales bacterium; assembly: GCA_035531775.1. Lineage (GTDB taxonomy): Bacteria > Actinomycetota > Acidimicrobiia > Acidimicrobiales > UBA8190 > DATKSG01. The sequence continues at coordinate 29,684 of DATKSG010000068.1, forward strand.
AGGATGAGCGGGTTGATCTCGGCCAGGTCGCAGTCCCCCTCGACGTAGCACGCGTAGAGGAGCACCAGCAGCTGGGCCGCCTGCTCCCGGGCTTCCTCGTCCAGTCCGGCCTCGGCCACCAAGGAGGCGGCGGTCGCCTCGTCGAGGCCGTCTACCGGGTCGATGTGGAGGCGGGCGATGGCTCCGGGGTCGGTGGCCGCCACCTCCTCGATGTCGACCCCACCCTTGGCCGACACCATGCACAGGTGCTTCTTGGCGCTGCGGTCAAGGGTGAAGCTGGCGTAGTACTCACGGGCGATGTCAGAGGAGCGCTCGATCCACACCCGGTGCACGACGTGGCCCTTGATGTCCATGCCCAAGATGGTCTCGGCATGGCGGCGCACCTCGTCGGCGTCGGCCGCTAGCTGGATGCCACCGGCTTTGCCCCGGCCGCCCACTTTCACCTGGGCCTTCACCACCACCGGGTAGCCCGCCACGTCGGCCTGGGCCACCGCCTCGTCGACGGTGTCGGCCACCCCGCCCGGTGACGTGGGGATGCCGAAACGGGCGAAGTACTGCTTGCCCTGATACTCGTAGAGATCCACCGAAGGACGTCCTCTCTGTCTGTGCGTGTGGCTGGTTGTACGTGTTGGTGTCTTTATATGTGGCTATTGCTCGCCTGGCCGTTTTGGGCTGGTGAACCGCGGCACCGGCGGACGTAGCGTCGCGCAGGCTTCGAGACACGGCGTTGGTTGGCAGGTCGTGGGCGGGCAGGTCGCCGGTGGATACGTCGCCGGCGGGCCTCGGCCAACGTGCGCCTCACTGCCGCGTGGCTGACTCCTCCCGCCGGTCTAGGGCTTCGGCCATCTGCTCCACGATGGTGGGCAGCGATGCGCCGGGGGTGAAGACGAGCCCCACTCCGGCCTGCTCCAAGGCGGCGAAGTCGCCCTCGGGGATGATCCCCCCCACCACGATCAGCACGTCGTCGAGGCCCTGGGCCCTGAGTCCCTCCACAACCCGTGGCACCAGCGTCAGGTGAGCTCCCGACAACAGCGACAGGCCGACGGCATCGGCGTCCTCTTGGACCACGGCCTGGACGACCTGCTCGGGGGTCTGATGGAGCCCGGTGTAGATGACCTCGAAGCCGGCGTCGCGAAGGGCGCGTGCGATGACCTTGGCCCCGCGGTCGTGGCCGTCGAGGCCGGGCTTGGCCACCACCACTCGATAGGGACGCAGCACGGGAACCGAGTGTAGGCAGGTCACGCTGGGTGAGCGCCAGACGGAGACCGTGCCTGGGCCGGGCTCGGCACGGCTCAGGCACGGCCAGGGGCTTGTGGCGGCGCCGTAGTAGCGTTGATGGGGCTGTCACTGGTCCGGGCGCATGATGGCCCGCCGGTGCCGGACCGAGCCCATGGTGCGTGCCATCCCAACCGACCAGAGCGCCGGAGCCGAGCAGCTCGGCCTCACCGAGCGTCAGCGGCGCCCCTCAGGCGTGATTCGCATCGCCCGCCCTCGCCAGTGGCTCAAGAACGTCCTGGTCTTCGCAGCTCCGGGGGCGGCCGGCGTGCTCACCGAGCTCCATCCCCTGCTGCGCACAGCCGCCGCCTTCGGGATCTTCTGCCTGGCCGCCTCGGGCACGTACTTCCTGAACGACGTCCTCGACGCCGGGTCCGACCGACACCACCCGGTGAAGCGCCTGCGTCCGGTGGCCGCCGGCGAGGTCCCCGAAGCGCTGGCTCTCGGGATCGGGCTCGGGCTCATGCTCGGCGCCGTCGCTCTGGCCTGGGCCGTGGCCGGGCACCGCTTGGCTCTTGTCATCGCGCTGTATGTGGTTCTGTCGGGGGCCTACTCACTGCGCCTCAAGCACGTGCCCATCCTCGACATGGCCGTGCTGTCGTCGGGATTCATCCTCCGCGCCATCGCTGGGGGCGTGGCTGCAGGAGTGCGACTGTCGGACTGGTTCGTGATCGTAACTTCCTTCGGTTCGCTGCTGATTGCCGCCGGGAAGCGCAGCGCCGAGCACGGCGACCTGGGGGCCGAGCGCACGCTGCACCGGCCGGTTTTGAGCCAGTACCCGGCCGCCTTCCTGCGTTCGATCCGGCTGCTGGCCTCGTCGGTCACCGTCACGGCGTACTGCCTGTGGGCCTTCGAGCGATCGGCAGCCGCCGGTCACGCGCACCATCCCATTTGGTTCGAGCTCTCCATCGTGCCGGTGGTGCTGGCCCTGCTCCACCTGGAGCTCCGCTTCGAACAAGGCCACGGCGGCGCGCCGGAGGACATGGCCTGGCACGACCGCATGCTGCAAGGCCTCGGCCTGGCCTGGGTGGTGCTCTTCGCCGTGGGGATCTACGGGTGAGCGCGCTGCTGAGCGGTTGGGGCGGCACCGCCCCCACCGCCGCCGACTTGGTGCGGCCGGCCAATCCCGATGCCGTGGCCGACGCTCTGGCCGAGGCCAGCATCACCGGCCGGTCGGTGGTGGCCAGGGGACTGGGCCGCTCCTACGGCGACGCCGCCCAGTGCGCGGGCGGCACCGTCCTCGACATGAGCGGCCTCGACCGCATGCTCGAAGCCGACCTGGTAGCCGGCTGGGTGCGGGCCGGGGCCGGGACCAGCCTCGACGCCCTGATGCGGGCTCTCGTGCCTCATGGGTGGTTCGTGCCGGTGACCCCGGGAACCCGCTACGTCACAGTGGGCGGGGCGGTGGCCGCCGACATCCACGGGAAGAACCACCACGTCGACGGGTCGTTCTGCTCGCACGTGCGAGCCATGACCTTGCTGTCGCCGACGGGGGGCCACGAGCTAACGCCCACCGACCACAGCGAGCTGTTCTGGGCCACGGCCGGTGCCATGGGATTGACCGGGGTGGTGACCGAGGCCACCTTGAGCCTGGTGGCGGTGGAGACGTCGTCCATGGTGGTCGACACCGAACGGGCCGAGGACCTCGACGACTGCATGGACAAGATGACGACCGGCGACGACCGGTACCGCTACTCGGTGGCCTGGGTCGACTGCCTGGCCCGGGGTGCCTCGCTCGGACGGGCGGTGCTCACACGCGGCGACCACGCCCGCCTCGACCAGCTCCCGGCCAAAGGGCGCGCCGAGGCCCGGCGCTTCGCCCCCCGACGGGCGCTGCAGGTGCCGGTGACGGCGCCTTCGGGACTGCTGCGACCGGCCACGGTGGCCGCCTTCAACGAACTGTGGTTCCGCAAGGCGCCACGGCACCGGGTCGGGGAGATCCAGCCGCTGTCTACCTTCTTCCATCCGCTCGACGGCGTGGGGGGATGGAACCGCCTCTACGGGCGGCGCGGCTTCGTGCAGTACCAGTTCGTGGTGCCGCTACCCCGGGCCGACACCGTGCGGCAGGTGCTCGAGCGCCTGGCCCGGGGGCGCATGGCCTCGTTCCTGGCCGTCTTGAAGCGCTTCGGGCCGGGCGACCGCGGACCGCTGTCGTTCCCCATGGAGGGCTGGACCCTAGCCCTCGACCTGCCGGTCGGGCCGGCCGGGCTCGGGCCTCTGCTCGACGACCTCGACGAGGAGGTGGCCAACGCGGGCGGCCGGGTGTACCTGGCCAAGGACGGCCGTCTGCGCCCAGAATTGCTCGACGTCATGTACCCCCGGTTGGCGCAGTGGCGAGCGGTCCAAGGCAAGGTCGACCCCGGGGGCGTGCTGGCGTCGGATCTGGGACGCCGCCTCGGGCTGGTGGCGCGGTGAACGACGCCATGGGCATGCCCCAGAGCGCGGTCGTCATCGGCGGCACTTCGGAGATCGCCGGCGCCGTGCTGCGCGCCCTGGTGCCCCACCGCCTGCGCCGGGTGGTGCTGGCCGGCCGACATCAGTCGCAGCTGGCCGATGCGGCCGCAGATCTCCAGGGCCTCGGCGCCGAGGTGGAGGTACGCATCCTCGACGTCACCGACGTGGCCGGCCACCGCTCCTTCGCCGCCGACATGGTGGCCCATCTGGGCCAGGTGGACCTGGTGCTGGTAGCGGCCGGCGTGCTCGGCGACCAGGAAGCCGACGAAGTCGACCCGGCCGCCACGGCGGGGGTCCTGGCCACCAACTTCAGTGGGCCGGCCGCCTTGATGACGGCGTTCGCCGAGGTGCTGCGCCGTCAGGGACATGGGCGCATGGTGGTGCTGTCCTCGGTGGCCGGCGTGCGGGTGCGCCGTTCGAACTACGTCTACGGGTCCTCCAAGGCCGGCCTCGACGGCTTCGCCCAGGGCATGGCCGACGCCCTGGTGGGCAGCGGGGCGTCCCTGGTCATCGTTCGCCCCGGGTGGGTGGCGACCCGCATGACAGCCGGGCGGGCGCCGGCCCCTTTCGCCACCACCCCCGAGGCGGTGGCCGCCGATGTGGTGGCCGGACTGCGTCGCAGTGCCCCTGTGATCTGGAGCCCGCCCATCTTGAAGATGGTGTTCGCCGTGTTGCGCCTGGTGCCGCGGGCACTGTGGCGCCGAATGCCGGGTTAGTTGGGCGGCGGAAGGGCCCGGCGCCGGTCCGGCCGCGGGGCCGCGTCAGGGTGCCGGGCGCCGGGCCGCGTCAGGGTGCCGGGCGCCGGGCCGAGATGTTGAGCCGCACGTAGTCGATGACCGGCTCGGGCATGGCGTCGGCCACGGCCCGCAGGAAAGCCTGGCGCTCGGCCCGCTCCATGTCGGCGACATGGGTGCGCAGGCACACGGTGGCCAGGTACGTCTCGAGGGGCTCGCCGGGCTCGAGCGGCGTGGGCTCGGGGTGGGTCCAGACTTGGACATCGACGAACCCGGCAGCATGGAGGCGCCGCCTGGTGTCCTCGGGGGTGGCGTACAGCCACGTCCCGGCGCGCTCGCTTCCGGCTCGCCGGACGGCGACCATGAGCCCTTCGATGTTGCCGGCCGCTCCGCATTGGGCCTCGAGCACGGCGCCGGGGGCCATGACGGCGGCCAGGTTGGCGAAGAGCCGATCGTGGTCGAGCACCCAGTGGAAGGTGGCAGTGGACAGCACGGCGTCCACCGGGGCATAGCCGGCCAGAGTGGCCGGCTCCAGGTCCAGCAAGTCGGCGTCGACGACGGTGCAGCGGGGGCCGTAGCGGTCGAGGCGGCGGTGGGCTTCGGCCACCATGGAGGGGGCGGCGTCCAGGGCCACCACATGGCCCTCAGGCACGCGCCCGAGGAGGAGCTCGGTCACCCGTCCGCTGCCGCATCCGGCGTCGAGCACCGTATCGGTGGCCTCCAGGGGCAATCTGTCGAGCACGGCCGCGCCCCACCTGGTCATGGGGTCCGACACCTTGTCGTAGGTGGTGGCGTCCCAGTCCCCCGGCGACTGGTCACGGGCCCGGTCAACGAAGGGGCCCAGGGGCCGCGGGCCTAGGGGCCGCTGGTCAGCCATGGCGGGGAGTCGAGGTTGCACTGTGGCTTCCGGACGAGGCCGTGGAGCCCGAGCGGGTCGTCATGGTGATGAAGTCACGGTCCCAGGACCCGAAGTAGCGCCATGTGCCGCCGTCCATGGTGGGGAGCAGGTTGGTGCCGTTGGCCGGTGCGGCAACACCTGACACCGAGCCGGTGGGGTCGAAGGTGGCCATGTTGACCCATTCAGAGTTGATATCGAGCTCCATGGCGCGCACCGCCCCGGCCCGCACCAGGCACTCGGCCAACGTGGTGATATTCAGCCCGGGGCCCCCGACGTAGACCAGGGCGCCGTCGCTCGTCACCCCGATGCCCGATCGCCACACGTAGATGGCGTTGCCGAGGGTGTAGCCCCAGCGCGTCGTGTCGTTGGCCTGTAAGCCGGGCACAGCGGCCCCCCTGTCAACCAACAGGTGGAGGTTCTGTCGCACCGAAACCACGTCGGGCGTCATGGAGACGTCGCGGCCCCACTGCCCGACGGTGGCTGTTCCGTCGCGATAGACGACGAACGAGGCATCGCCTGGGCGCAGTGGCAGGACCGTCCGCCCTTCGGAGTAGTAACCGCCCTCGGCATCGGGCATGCGAAAGCCGGAGTTGAACACCGCCACCAGGCTTTCGGCCGCCGTGGTGGGGATCGGTGCGGTGTCATGCCATGGGCCGCCCCCGGGCACGTAGCTGCCCGAATACAGCGTGGCCTCGAGGAGCTTTGTGTCCATATAGGCCACACCTATGACCAGGCTGGTGTGGATGGGATCGGGGCGCATGAATGCCTCGTAGACCGCCGGCAGGCCGTCGACCGTCCGTCCGGCCGGGTGCCACTGCCCCTCGCCGGCGATCGGAGGGTCGGTAAAAGGCTTGATGGCCGCAGGCTCAGGCAGGTGAGCCACGCCCGATCCCCGCCCGGTGCTGTGGGCTGTCGGAGGTGGAGGGATGGCCCCTGGCGGCGGACGGCCTCCCTTGGGAGGCTGGTGGTGGGAGTACCAGACGTTCTCGGCCCATCGCACGAAGCCGCTGCCGCCGTGGTCGCGGACCCATTCGGCGAAGCGAGCCCCGGCTGCCCCCGCCCCCGGGTTGGCCATGGCTTTGCCGAGTGACCACCAGACCGGAGTGAGGGCCAGAATCACCACCAACGTCCCCGTAGCCCACGGGTGGCGGCCGAATCGGTTCGATCGGGCGGCGCGCCGGGCGCGCCGGGCGTGCCGTTGGAAACGTCGTTCTTTGGTGCGAGCCCGGTGCATGGCCCACGGCCCCGGCCGGCAGTGACGGCCCCTGGTGCGACCGACCCCGTCGGCTTGGCCAGAAGGCTCCGGTGCCGACTCGTCGCTCGGGCTGGGGGTGGCCGGGCCTGTCAGCCCTTGTTGAATTTCCATTCGGCCATCTTGGGTAGGCGACCGGGGCGGGCCGAAGCTGGTCCGGCACGGCGGGCTGCCGGGCGCGGCGGCATGGCCGTGCGTGGCGGCGTGGCCGTGCGCGGTGGCGTGGCCGTGCGCGGTGGCGCCGGGCGCGGTGGCGCCGTGCGCGGTGGCGTGGCCGTGCGCGGTGGCGTGGCCGTGCGCGGTGGCGTCGGGCTACTGGAGCGCGACGACCACGATGGCGAGTCATCGTCGGACCAGCTTTCGGTGTTCTGCCAGGGGTCCGGATCGTGCAGATCATCAGCGGCTGCCTGCGCCGAGCCGTCACGGTCGCCGAATCCGAGGTCATCGGAGTCCGAGCCGTTGCCGGCCGCCGCCGTACGCCGGCGCCCCCAGGAGGTCACCGCCCGCAGGGGGTCGGGGCGCTTGGCCGAGGAAAGCCCGACGTCATGGACCAGCTCGTCGGGTAACTCGGCGAGGAACCGGCTCGGGATGGCGTGGCTCGTCGATCCCCAAAGCGTGCGGCTCCAGGCGTGGGTCACATACAGGTGGCGCCGCGCACGCGTGATCCCCACGTAGCAGAGCCGCCGCTCCTCCTCGAGCTGCATGGGATCATCAAGGGCGCGCAGATGCGGGAACACGCCGTCTTCCATACCCACCAGGAACACGGCCGGGAACTCGAGGCCCTTAGCCGTGTGCAGGGTCATGAGCGAGACCCGGCTGCTGTCATCGTCGAGGTCGTCGGAATCAGACACCAAGGCAACCGACTCGAGGAAGTCGTCGAGACGTTCGTAGCTCGAGGCGGCGCCGGTCAATTCGGCGATGTTCTCGAGCCGGCCCCGGGACTCCAAGGTGTCCTCGGCCTCGAGCTCGGCCCGGTAACCGGTGCGATCGGCCACCTCCGCCACCAGCTCGCCCGGGCCGGCTCCGGTCTCGGCCATTCGCCGTAGGTCGTCGAGCAGGTGGCGCAACGAGGCGACCCCCTTGGCCGCCTTGCCCGAGACCCCGGCCTCCTCACTGAAACCGAGGGCTCCGGCGAAGGACATGCCGTGGGCCCGGGCCCAGGCGGCCAGGCGCTCGACCGAAGTGTCGCCCACCCCCCGGCGCGGCACGTTCACGATGCGCCGGGCCGACACCTCATCCGAAGGGTTGGCCAGCACCCGGAGGTAGGCGAGCAGGTCCTTGATCTCGCGGCGGTCGTAAAAGCGGGTCCCACCCACCACCTTGTAGGCCACGTTGGACCGTACGAGCTCCTCCTCGAGAGCCCGGCTCTGGGCATTGGTACGGTAGAAGACGGCCACGTCCCCATAGCGCAGGGACTCGGTGCGATGCAGCCGGGCGATCTCCGACGCCACCCAAGCGGCCTCGTCGTACTCGTCCTCGGCCCGGTATCGGCGGATGCGCTCGCCGAGCTCGCCGTCAGTCCACAGCTCCTTGGGCACCCGTGTCACGTTGTTGGCTATGACGGCGTTGGCGGCATCGAGAATGGTCTTGGTCGAGCGGTAGTTCTGCTCGAGTGGGATCACGGCCGCGTCGGGAAAGGCCTCCTCGAACTCCAAGATGTTGCGGATGTCAGCCCGTCGGAACCCGTAGATCGACTGGTCGCTGTCGCCCACCACGCACACGTTGTGGTGCTCGCCGGCCAGCATGAGGACGATCTCGTTCTGGGCCCGATTGGTGTCCTGGAACTCGTCCACCAGGACGTGGGCAAAGCGCTCGCGGTACGACTCGAGCACGTCGTCGCAGGTTCGCAACAAGGTCACGGTGAGCACCAACAGGTCGTCGAAGTCCATTGCCGACGCCGCCTTCAGCCGCTGCTGGTACTCCACGTAGACATCGGAGATGCGGCGTTCGAACACGGTGTAGGCCTGGCCCTGGTACTCCTCGGGCCCCATGAGTTCGGCCTTCGCCCCCGAGATGGCGCCTTGCACGCCTCGCGGCGGGATCTTCTTGGCGTCGATATTCAGGTCGCGCAACACGTGCTCTACCAGGCGACGAGAGTCGGCGTCGTCGTAGATGGTGAACGACCGCCGGTAGCCGAGCCGATCGGCATGGGCCCGGAGCATGCGGACGCAGGCGGCGTGGAAGGTGGACACCCACATCTTCTGCGCCACCGGGCCCACCAGAGAGGTGAGTCGTTGGCGCATCTCGTCGGCTGCTTTGTTGGTGAAGGTGATGGCCAGGATCTGCCACGGCGTGGCGTCGCCGGTGGCCAGGAGATGCGCCACCCGGTGGGTGAGCACGCGGGTCTTGCCCGACCCGGCCCCGGCCACCACGAGCAGCGGGCTGCCGCGGTGCTCAACGGCGCGCCGCTGTGGTCCGTTCAAGCCCTCGACCAGCGACTGCGGGTTCGGGAGGTCGGCCAGCCACGCCGGCCGGCGGTGGCCGGTGGGAGGAACGGCTTCCGAAGTGGCGCCAGCGGCGGTGGCCGAGGCGGCGCCAGCGGCGGTGGCGGCGCCGGCCTCGGGCGGGGGGAGTTCGGCGAACTCGTCCTCGTCGAAGGCGCCGAGCGCGTCGAAGTGATGCAGCGGCGTGCCGGCCACGCTCACTCCCACTCGATGGTGCCGGGCGGCTTCGACGTGACGTCGAGGGCCACCCGGTTCACGCCGTCCACCTCGTTGATGATGCGAGAGGACAGGCGCTCGAGGAGGTCGTAGGGCAGGCGGGCCCAGTCCGCTGTCATGGCGTCGTCAGACGTGACGGCTCGGATGACCACGGGATAGGCGTACGTCCGTCCGTCGCCCATGACCCCCACGGTGCGCACGGCAGGCAGCACGGCGAAGCTCTGCCACAGCTCGCGGTACAAGCCGGCCTGGCGCACCTCCTCGATGACGATGGCGTCCGCCGCCCGCAGGATCTCGGCCCGCTCACGGGTGACCTCTCCGATGATGCGCACGGCCAGCCCCGGCCCTGGGAAGGGTTGGCGCCAGACGATCTCCTCGGGCAGGCCCAACTCCTCGCCCACGGCGCGCACCTCGTCCTTGAACAGCTGGCGCAAGGGCTCGACCAGGTCGAAGGCCATGTCCTCGGGCAGCCCGCCCACGTTGTGGTGCGACTTGATGGTGGCCGCGTCACGGGTGCCCGATTCGATGATGTCGGGGTACAGCGTGCCCTGGACGAGAAAGTGCGCGTCCTTGACGTCCCGCGCCACTTCCTCGAAGATGCGGATGAAGGTCTCGCCGATGGCCTTGCGCTTCTCCTCGGGGTCGGTGACCCCTTGGAGGACACCAAAGAAGCGGTCGGCGGCCTTCACGTGGATGAGGTCGACGTGGAACTGGCGGCGGAATGTCTCCTCCACCTGTTCGGCCTCCCCGCTGCGCATGAGGCCGGTGTCGACGAACACGCAGGTGAGCTGGTCACCCACGGCCCGGTGCACCAGGGCGGCGGCCACGGCCGAGTCCACCCCGCCCGACAAGGCGCACAGCACATGGGACGAGCCGACCTGGGCCCGTACCGCGTGGAGTGACGACTCGATGATGTTGGTGTGGGTCCACAGGGGCCGGGCCCCGCACACGTCGAACAGGAAGCGCTCGAGCAGCTCCTGGCCCCGGGCGGTGTGGACCACCTCAGGGTGGAACTGGACCCCGTGGATGCGCCGCTCGACATCTTCGAGGGCGGCCACCGGGGCCTCGGGCGTCGAGGCGGTGGCCACGAAGCCGTCGGGCACCTCGGCGATGGAGTCGGCGTGGCTCATCCAGACATCGACGCTGGCCGCCGAAGGCCAGTCGGCGAACAGCGGCGAGGCGGCCAGGCGGGCCATGGCGGTGCGGCCGTACTCGGCACGCCCGGTGCGCGCCACGGTGCCCCCGAGCTGCTGGGTGAGCAGCTGGGCCCCGTAGCAGATGCCCAAGATGGGCACTCCGGCGTCGTAGATGGCAGGGTCGATGGCCGGGGCCCAGTCGGCGTAGACGGACTTGGGGCCGCCCGAGAGGATGATGCCCTTGGGGCGCCGGGCCACCAACTCGGCGGCCGGGGTGTCGAAGGGGACGATCTCGGAGTAGACGCGAGCCTCGCGGACTCGCCGGGCGATCAGCTGGGCGTACTGGGCGCCGAAGTCGACGACGAGGACGGTATCGGGGGCGTCGGCCACGGCAAAGGGGGAGGAAGGAACGGAGCGAGCGGCGTCGGAGGGCGTCAGTGGCCCATTCCCACGCCCTGGGAGCGCTGCAACGACTTTCCCTCGGTCTGCAACGACGGCGCCACCATGACTTCTGCCTTTTGGAACTCCTTGACCGATTGGTACCCGCAGGTGGCCATAGAAGTGCGCAGGGCGCCGAACAGGTTCATGCGGCCGTCGTTCTCGTGGGCCGGCCCGAGGAGGATCTCCTTGAGCGAGCCGCGCACCGACGTGCGCACCCGCGTGCCACGCGGCAAGGTGGGATGGAAGGTGGCCATGCCCCAGTGGAAGCCCCGGCACGGCGCCTCCTCGGCCGACGACAGCGGCGAGCCGAGCATCACGGCGTCGGCCCCGCAGGCGATCGCTTTGGCGATGTCACCGCCGCGGCTCATGCCGCCGTCGGCGATCACGTGCACGTAGACGCCGGTCTCGTCGAGGTGGCGCATGCGGGCGCCGGCCACATCGGCGATGGCGGTGGCCTGGGGCACGCCCAAGCCGAGCACACCACGGGTGGTGCAGGCGTTGCCCGGGCCCACACCGACCAGCACCCCCACGGCGCCGGTGCGCATGAGGTGGAGGGCAGCCTGGTACGAGGCGCATCCGCCGACGATGACCGGGATGTCGAACTCCCGGATGAATCGCTTCAAGTTGAGTGGCTCGACCGACTTCGACACGTGCTCGGCCGACACCACAGTGCCCTGGATGACGAGCACGTCGAGCTCACCAGCCAAGATGGACGGGGCCAGCTCCGTGGTGCGCTGTGGGGTGACCGATGCGCATGAGACCACGCCGGCCGATTTGATCTGGTGGATGCGCTCGGTGACGAGCTCGGGCTTCACCGGCTCGAGGTACATCTGCTGCATGCGAGCCGTGGCCTTGTCGTCGTCGAGCGTGGCAATCTCGTCGAACAGGGCGTCGGGATCCTCGTAGCGGGTCCACAACCCCTCGAGGTTGAGCACGGCCACGCCACCGAGGCGGCCGATCTCGACGGCGGTGCGGGGGCTCACTACGCCGTCCATGGCGGCGGCCATCAGGGGAAGGTCGAAGCGAAAGGCATCGATCTCCCACGAGATGTCCACGTCCTCGGGGTCGCGGGTCCGGCGACTGGGCACGATGGCGATGTCATCGAAGCCGTAGGCCTGGCGGCCCGACTTGTAGATCCCGATCTCGATCTCAGCCACGTGGCTGCCTCCTGCCCGTTTCGAACTCCGGCGGTCTGCGCTGTCGGCCGCCGGCGTTCCTCCACGATACCTGCCGGGACCGACCCCCCAACGGTGGCCCCCGAAGCCTGCTCAGAGGTCCACGACGAGGCTTCAGAGGTCCATGACGAGGCGAAGCAACTCCACCAGCATGCGGGCGGTGGCACCCCAGACGGTGTCGTCGGGCAACTCGAAGAACCACACCGGGAACCATCCCTCGGCGTCGGTCAGCGCCGACACCGGTCGGCCCGGCACCCTCCAGCGCTCCTCCCGGAACACGCCGTCGGCCGCCAGTTCGGCCAGGGACACGTCGAAGACGTGCTCGACCTCGGAAGGGTTGGCCTCGAGCTGCGGCCGGCCGGCGAGCACGCCGACCACCGGGGTGATGGTCGACGCCGAGGAGAAGGTGGACAGCGGGGTGAGCCGGCCGATGAGGGACACCGACGACGGGTCGAGGCGCACTTCCTCGACGGCCTCTCGCAGGGCGGCCGCTTCGGACGTCTCGCCCTCGTCCAGGCGGCCACCTGGGAAGCTCACCTCCCCGGTGTGGGTGCGCAGGTGAGCGGCACGGCGGGTGAGCACCACCCGGGCCTCCCCCTCCTCTTCGAAGGCCGCCACCAGCACGGCGGCGGGGGCACCCGGGTCGGGGAAGCCGTCGAAGGTGACCTGCTCGCGCCGGGCCAAGGCGTGGTGGTGCTGCTCCACGGCCCGGCGCACCCGGTCGAGAGTCAGGCCACGGCGCTGCCCGACGTCCAAGGTGGCCCAGCCGGCGGGTACACCGGGGCGGGCACCACGGGGACGGGGGATCACCTGGCGCCGGCCCACGTCCACGGCCAGCAGCTTAAGGCGGGCCGTATCGCGACTCGGCCGGGCCCCGAGGCCCGGCCGAGTCCACATCGTCGAAGAGCGACAGCTACATCATCCCCATGCCGCCCATACCGCCCATGCCGCCCATACCAGCGGCAGCAGCGGCGGCGGCAGCGCCGTCGTTCTTCTCGGGCTTGTCAGCCACCAGGGCCTCGGTGGTGAGCAGCAGCCCGGCCACCGAAGCGGCGTTCTGCAGCGCCGAGCGGGTGACCTTGGCCGGGTCGATGATGCCCGCCTTGACCAGGTCCTCGAGGACACCGGTGCTGGCGTTGAGGCCGATCGATCCGGTCTCCGACGCCACTTCGCGCACGGTGACCTGCCCTTCGAGGCCGGCATTGATGGCGATCCAGCGCAGGGGTTCACCCAGCGCCTTGGCCACGATCCGGACCCCGGTGGCTTCGTCGCCTTGGAGCGAGTTGGCCACGGCCTCCACATCATCGCGGCTGCGCAGGAGGGCGGTGCCGCCACCGGCGACGATGCCTTCCTCGATGGCGGCGCGGGTAGCCGACAGGGCGTCTTCGATGCGGTGCTTCTTCTCCTTGAGCTCCACTTCGGTGGCAGCACCCACCCGGACCACGGCGACACCCCCGGCCAGCTTGGCCAGCCGCTCCTGGAGCTTCTCTTTGTCCCAGTCGGAGTCGGTCTCGTCGATCTCGCGCTTGATCTGGGCGATGCGGCCCTTCACGTCGTCAGGCGAGCCGGCACCCTCCACGATGGTGGTGTCGTCCTTGGTGATGATGATCCGGCGGGCCTTGCCCAGCAGGTCGATGGTGGTGTTCTCGAGCTTGAGGCCGATCTCCTCGGTGATGACCTGGCCGCCGGTGAGCACGGCCATGTCCTGGAGCATGGCTTTGCGGCGCTCGCCGAAGCCGGGGGCCTTCACGGCCACCGAGGTGAAGGTGCCGCGGATCTTGTTGACCACCAGGGTGGCCAGAGCCTCGCCCTCCACGTCCTCGGCGATGACCAGCAGCGGCTTGCCCGTCTGCATGATCTTCTCGAGCACAGGCACGAGGTCGTGCACGGCGCTCACCTTCTGGTTGGCGATGAGCAGGAACGGCTCCTCGAGGACGGCTTCTTGGCGCTCGGGGTCGGTCACGAAGTACGGCGACAGGTACCCCTTGTCGAACTGCATGCCCTCGGTGAACTCGAGTTCGAGGCCGAAGGTGTTGGACTCCTCCACTGTGACGGTGCCGTCCTTGCCCACCTTGTCGATGGCCTCGGCCAGCACCTCCCCGATCGACGCGTCAGCCGCCGAGATGGAGGCGACCTGGGCGATCTCGGTCTTGGAGTCGATCTCCTTGGCCTGATTCTTGATGGAGGCGACCACGGCGGCGACACCCCGCTCGATGCCGCGCTTGAGGGCCAGGGGGTTGGCCCCGGCGGCCACGTTGCGCAGTCCCTCGTGGATGAGAGCCTGCGCCAGCACGGTGGCGGTGGTGGTGCCGTCGCCGGCCACGTCGTTGGTCTTGGTGGCGACTTCCTTCACCAGCTGGGCACCCATGTTCTCGAAGCCGTCTTCGAGCTCGATCTCTCGGGCGATGGTGACGCCATCGTTGGTGATGGTGGGGGCGCCGAACTTCTTGTCGATGACGACGTTGCGGCCCTTAGGGCCCAGCGTCACCTTGACGGTGTCGGCCAGCTTGTCGACGCCGGCCTCCAGGGCGCGGCGCGCGTGCTCGTCGAACTTCAGGATCTTGGCCATGTCGTGACTACTTCTTGACCTTGGCCAGCACGTCACGGCCCGAGAGGATCAGCAGATCCTCGCCGTCGACGGTGATCTCGGTGCCCCCGTACTTGGAGTAGACGACGGTGTCGCCCACCTTCACGTCGAGGGGGATGACCTCACCGGTGTTCTCGGCACGACGCCCGGGGCCGACGGCCAGGACCTCGCCCTGCTGGGGCTTCTCCTTGGCGGTGTCGGGGATGACGAGTCCGGAGGCAGTGGTCTCCTCTGACTCGCCCGGACGGACCACGATCCGGTCTTCGAGGGGGTGGAGATTCATGGCAGGTGGCCCTCCTGTAGGCACATTTAGCACTCTGACCTTGTGAGTGCTAACGATAGCGGGCCGCCGACGACCAGGCAACTGCGGACTGGGCCGGGCTCAGCGGGGACTGACGCAGGCGGCGAGGCTCAGTCGAGCAGGGGCAGGCGCAGCCCGGGATCGGCGGCCGTGTCGAGCGGGCTCGGGCCGATGTGCTCGAGCTGCCACCAGCCGGCGGCGGCGATCATGGCCGCGTTGTCGGTGCACATGGCCCGGCTGGGCAAGAAGGCCGGCAGGCCCAGCTCGGAGGCCGCAGCCTCGAAGGCCCGGCGCAGGGCCCCGTTGGCCGCCACTCCACCGGCCAGGCACATCCCGCCCGCCCCAACTCTCGAGGCGGCCCGGGCCGCCTTGGTCACCAGGACATCCACCACCGCCGCCTGGAACGACGCCGCCACATCCTCGTCGGTGGCCTCGGGCCGCTTGCGCACGGCGTGGACCACGGCCGTCTTCACGCCGCTGAAGGACAGGTCAAGGCCCTCTTCCAGCATGGCCCGGGGGAAGGCGAAAGCCTCGCGGTCGCCGCTTTCAGCCGCCTTCTCGATGGCCGGGCCGCCTGGATAGCCGAGGCCGAGGAAGCGGGCCACCTTGTCGAAGGCTTCCCCGGCGGCGTCGTCGAGGGTCGAGCCGAGCAGGCGGTAGCGCCCCGGGCCCTCCATGGACACCAGCATCGTGTGGCCCCCCGAGACGAGGAGGACCACCAGGGGCCAGGGCGGATCGGGATGGTCGAGCACGGCGGCGAAGAGATGGCCCTCCAAGTGGTTGACCGCCACATAGGGCAGGTCCCATCCGAGCGCCAGGGCCTTCGCCGCGCTGGTGCCGACCAGAAGCGAGCCGATGAGGCCGGGCCCGACGGTGGCGGCCACGGCGTCGAGGTCGCCGGCACCGACCTCGGCGCGGGCCAGGGCCTCGGCCACCACCGGCAACACCAAGTCCAGATGAGCCCGTCCAGCCAACTCGGGCACCACCCCCCCATAGGCGGCGTGCAGGTCGACCTGGCTCGACACCACCGACGAGCAGATGTCGGTGCCGTCGCGCACGACGGCGGCGGCTGTTTCGTCGCACGAGGTCTCGAGGCCGAGGACGGTTCCGCTCATCGGTCCTGGCGCAAGCGGGCCTCGATCAGGCTCAGGCGCTCGCCATATTCGGCGCTGTCGATGTCGTAGGCCCACATGATGATGGCGTCCTCGCCCGTTTCGGCGTAGTAGTTGCGGCGCACTCCGGCCGGCGCGAAACCGAAGCGCCGGTACAGCGTCTGCGCGGCGTGGTTGCCGGTGCGCACCTCCAAGGTGAGATGGCGCGCCCCCAACCGGGGGGCAGCCCGGGCCAGGTCGAGCAGCAACACGGTGCCGATGCCCCGGCGGTGCCAAGCCGGGTCCACGGTGAGCGTGGTCACGTGCCCTTCGTCCATGACCAGCATGAGGCCGGCATATCCCACCACCATGGGGCCGATGGTGGCGGCGCAGTACCGGCGCGACGTGCGCTGGGCCAGCTCGGACAGAAAGAGGGTGGCCGACCACGGCCGCGGGTAGCAGTCCTCCTCGATGCGGGCCACCGTGCGCAGATGCCGTCGGCGAAGCGGCACCACCCGCACTGCACCGGCCACGTCGTCGCCGGGCGCTGTCCCCGAGGTGGCGAGCTCGTCCACGGTCACCGACCGCCCGCCGGGCGTGCCGGGGCGCGCTGCTCCCAGTTGATGCGCACGTCGGCCGGGCGCAGGTAGCGGGCCCCCACCGCCGATGGCGGGCGCCCGAGCCCGGCCACGGCACGGCTCAAGGTCAAGGCGGCGAGCGCGGCGACATCGGGGTGGGTGGCGCCAGGCCCCGCCACCTCGACGCCGGGCACCGACTCGAGCAGGTCCCGATATCGCCGGGCCCCGTCACCCAAACACAGGCACGGTTCGTCCAACCCGGCCAGGTCGGCGGCCAGGGCTTCGGGGCTCCACAGCCCCTCCTCGCCCACGGGGGAGACGGCCGATACGGCACTGCCGGTGCCGCGGGCCGGCTGATGGGCACTGCCGGTGCCAACCGCACGGAAGCGGGCCGAGAACACCTCGCCGCGCCGGGCGTCGACCACGGGGATGAGGAGAGGGAGCCCGGTGCCGCCCGGTGCCCGGCACCGGGCGGCACCGAGGGCCAGCACTTCGAGGCTGCCCGCCTCCACCAGCGGTACGCCCAAGGCGAAGGCGAGCGCTTTGGCCGTGGCCAGCCCCACGCGCAGCCCGGTGAAGAGCCCGGGGCCGACGTCCACACCCACGGCATCGAGATCCCCGAGAGCGATGCCGGCGCTGCGACAGGCGAAGGACACCGCCGGAGCCAGGGTCTCGGCGTGGCGCCGGCCGCGGGCGAGAGCCACGTGGGCCACCACCCCGCTGTCGTCGGCCAGGGCCACGGCGGCCACGTCGGTAGCTGACTCGATGGCCAGAAGCAGCACGGCTAAGCCGCCGTGCCGGCCGAGAGCACCTGGGCGCGCAGGCTCTCGAGGTGCGGGCGGTGGCGAGCCGGGAGCGCGATGCTCACGGTCCGCTCCTCGTCGCTCGGGCCGGGGGCGAGCCGGACCGTCACCGGATCGGGCCCGAGAACGGGTTCGGCCACGTCGCCCCACTCGACGATGGCCACGGCGCCGTCCTCGACCATCTCGCCGAGAGCGAGGTCGGCCACCTCCTGCCAGGAATCCAGCCGGTATAGATCGGCGTGCAGCATGGTTCGCACGCCCCGGTGCGCGCCGGCGCAGAGATAGGGACGTACCAGCGTGAAAGTTGGGCTGGTCACGGCCTCGTCCACCCCGAGCCCGGCGGCCAGGCCTTGGGCGAAGGTGGTCTTGCCGGCCCCTAGGTCGCCGACTAGCAGCACCACGTCACCTGGGGCGAGCACGCCGGCGAGAGCAGCCCCCACCGCCTTCGTGTGTTCGGCGCCCGTCGTTCGGGCCACGATGGGCTCGCCGGCACTGGTGTGGGGCTGGTTCGTGTGGGGCTGGTTCGTGTGGGGCTGGTTCGCGTGGGGCTGGTTCGCGTGGGGCTGGTTCGTGTGGGGCTGGCCGGCGTCGTTCATGGCGACATGGCGGGCAGCAGCCGCTTGGCCCGCACGAAGTCGGCGCGCATCTCGGCCACCACCTCGGCCCCGCCGCGCAGGGCCGCCGCCGGGTGATACGTGGGCACCAGATGGCCACGACCAAAGTCGTAAGTGGCGCCGCGCAGCTTGCGTATGCCCTCGGTCGTGTCGAGCAGCAGTCGGGTGGCGAAGTTGCCCAAGGTGACAATCACGGCCGGGTCCACCAGCTCGATTTGCCTCTCGAGATAGGGCCGACAGGCGGCAATCTCGTCGGGCAACGGGTCACGGTTGCCCGGCGGCCGGCACTTGACCACGTTGGCGATGTAACACCCGGTGCGGTCGATGCCGATCTCCTGGCGCATCAAGGTGTCGAGCAGCTTCCCCGAGCGGCCCACGAAGGGCTCGCCCTGCAGGTCCTCCTGGTGCCCGGGGCCTTCGCCCACGAACATGAGCGGCGCGTCGTCGCGTCCGACGCCGAAGACGACCTGGGTGCGCCCGGCCGCCAGGGGGCACTTGGTGCACGCCAGGGCCTCGGTGCGCACCTGCTGGAGCGTGGCCACGGCGGCATGGTACCGCCAGGGCCGCAGAGACCCTGAGGCGGCTGGAGCGCCGGGCCGGCCTGGCCGCCGTGCCGGCCGGGCGGCCGAGGAGGGGCCGCTCAGGCGAGTTTGGCCGAGAACTCCGCCAGCAAGTGCGAGAACTCGCGCGGGCGCTCGAGCATGGGCATGTGCCCGCAGCGAGGCAACTCGACGAGCTGGGCCTGGGGCAGCGTATGGGCCATGCGCCGGGCGTGGCGGAGTCCTGTTAGCCGGTCACGCGATCCGACCACCACCAACACTGGCAGGTCGATGGCATCGAGTCTGGCCGACAGGTCGAAGACGGCGAGCGACGGCAGTAGCCGGCCCAGGGTGCCGCGTGGCGTGGACATGTGCTGGCGCGCCACGAACTGGACCTGGGCCGCCACCGGCTCGGGGCCGAAGCCCAACCGAGTGACCCACCACCGAAGGTCGGCAGCGGACAGAGTGCGGGCGCCGGCCCTGTCGGCCAAGAGCACAAGGCGCGACGACAACGGCGCGCTCAGGCGAGCCACGCCGGTGAGCCCCGGCACCGATACGAAGGGTCCGGCCGAGGTGGAGGCCAGGACCAGGCCGCTGATGCGCCGCCGGCGCTCGTCCTCGGGCATGTCGCACACGAGCTGCATGGCCACCATGCCGCCCATGGAGTGCCCGACTAGCACGCTTTGACGTACGTCGAGCGCCTCGAGCACGCGCCGGACATCGGATGCCATTCGGGCGATGGCCGGAGCGCCGGCGCCGGCGCCGGGCCTGGCGCCGGCCTCGGCCCTGGCGCCGGCCATCTGGACCACATCTGTCCGGCCATCCGGGGCACGGAAGCCGTCACTGCCCGGCACACTGCGACCGTGGCCGCGCAGATCGACGGCCAATACGCGGTGTTCCTCGGTGAGATCGGTCAGCTGGTGCACCCACGTCTCGCTCGACAACAACATGCCGTGGAGCAGGACGAGCACCGGGCCACGGCCGCGCTCGACCACATGGATGGTGCCGCCATCCTCGGTTTCGATGTCATGGTGCACGAGATCATCGGGCATGACCAATCCCTCGTCGGCCTCGCCTTGCCGAGCTGCGTCAAGGGCTTTGCGCACCACGCGGTGCTGAGCCGCCCAGGCGGCGGCCAGCCCCCCGGCGACACCGAAAGCGGCGATGGACTGCACCCGACTCTTCGTCCCACCCGATCGCGCGCCGCCACTCATGGCCCCTCCCCTCGCTTGCCGTCCGCATCTCTCTCGACGCCCGGCGGCCTCTACCCGCGCAGAGTCTGACGCCTTTTGGGCGGCCTTGCTCAGGGGGCGGCGGCGGCTTGCTCGGCGTCCACCGCGAGCCTCGCCGGGGGGCGGCGGCGGCGGCTTGCTCGGCGTCCACCGCGAGCCTCGTCAGGGGGCGGCGGCGGCTTGCTCGGCGTCGATCACGAGCCTCGTCAGGGGGCGGCGGCGGCGGCTTGCTCGGCGTCGATCACGAGCCTCGGCACCCGGGGCCCGATCCCGCACACCACCTCGTAGGCGATGGTGTCGAGTACCTTGGCCCACTCCCACGCCGAGATGGACTCCTCGCCCTGGGCACCTATGAGGACAACCTCGTCACCCGCAACCACGTCGGCGGCGGGCCCACAATCGACCAGGATCTGGTCCATGGTCACCGTGCCGGCCAACGGACGCCGGCGGCCTCCGATGAGCACGGTCCCGCCGCCGTCGAAATACCGGCGAGGCACACCGTCGGCGTAGCCGATGGGGACGATGGCCACCGCTGATGGCTCGGGCAGCGGGTAACGGCGCCCATAGGAAGGACGCTCGCCCTCGTCCACGTTGCGGACAAACGACACCCTGGCCCGCAGTGACAACACCGGGCGCAGCTCGCCGTGGCCGCCTCCGGCCGCCACCGCCGCCGCCAGAGCCGGACCGAGGCCCGGGCCCGGCAGCAAGCCGTACAGGGCGATGCCGCAGCGCACCAGGTCGAGACGCGCCGATGGATGGGCGATGGCGCCGGCCGAGTTGGCGGCGTGGACGAGCCGTGGCGTGAGCCCGGCGGCGGCTAGGGAGCGACGGACGTCCTCCAGGCGACCCAGCTGCGTGGCGGTGAAGTCGTCGTCCTCGGTGGCCGATCCGTCCGCCACGGCCAGGTGGGTGTAAAGCCCGTCAAAGCGGAGCTGCGGAGCGGCCACCACCGCCCCCACGATCTCGGCCACGTCCTGTGGATCGGCACCCACTCGGTGCATGCCAGTGTCCACCTTGACATGTACCGCCACGGTGGACGCGGCGGCAGCGGCCTCCTCGGCCAAGGCCCGCACACCGGAACGCGTGTAGAGAGTCGGCACCAGGCCGTGGGCCACCACTTCGGCCATGGCATCGGCCGGGGGCTCCGACAGCACGAGCACCGGCGCCGAGATGCCCGCTTGGCGCAGGGCGATGCCTTCCTCGACGAGGGCCACCGCCAGCCACGACGCTCCCCCCTCGAGCGCCGCCCTGCTAACGGCGGCGGCACCGTGGCCGTAGCCGTCGGCCTTGACCACCACGCACAGGCGCGACGGTGCCACCATCTGGGCCAGCAGGGCCGCGTTATGGCGCACGGCCGCCAGGTCGACGGCGACCCAAGCCGGGCGGAGGTCGGCCCTCGGAGTGGGGGGGGCTCCGGTGACGGCGGGCTCAGTCACGGTGCACGCTCGACAGCCACTTGGCCACCAGGTCGGGGAGGTCGCTCGCCACCAGGCCCTCGGGCGGGCCGAGGGCGGCGGCGGCCCCATGGACATGGGCTCCCACAGAAGCCGCCTCGAGCGGTTCGAGACCCCGTGCGACCATGGCGGCGATGACGCCGGCCAGGACGTCGCCGGTACCGGCGGTGGCCAGGCGCGGCGATCCGGCGGTGACCAGGCGCACTGTGCCATGAGGATCGGCGATCACGGTGGTCGGCCCCTTGAGCAACACCACCGCTCCCAACTCGGCGGCAGCGCGACGCACGTCGGCAATGCGGTCGGGCCCCGGAGCTTGGCCGGTCAGATGGGCGAACTCGCCGTCGTGAGGGGTGAGGATGACGGGGCCGGCGGCAGTGGCTAGGGCTTCGGCGGCAGCGGCTAGGGCTTCGGCAGGTCCGGCGGTGGTGCCGGCTCTGGCCGGGGTGGACGCGGTGGACGCGGTGGCCGCGGTGGCCGGGGTGGACGGGGTGGACGGGGTGGCCGGGGTGGACGGGGTGGCCGGGGTGGCCAGAGCGAAAAGGCCGTCGGCGTCGATCACGGCGGCTCCGGAGAAGGCGATCAGGAATCGCTTCACGTCCTGTGCGGTAGCGGGGTCGCGCCCCAAGCCGGGGCCTATGACCACGGCGGCACATCGTTCGGCCATGGACAGCGCCAGGCTGGACCAACCGACGGCAGGAATGGTGACGCTGACCGCTTCACGAAGGGAGGTGGCGTCCCCGTCGGCACCGGGCACTCCGAGGCAGACCATGCCGGCGCCGGACCGGTAGGCGCCCCACGCGCACAGGTCGGCTGCACCGGTCATCCCCGGCGAGCCAGCCACGACGGCCACCGCCGATTGCCACTTGTGCGCCGCCCGAGACCGCATTGGCACCAAGACACCCACGTCGCTGTCCTCCATGACGCCCATGCGGGCGCGCGACACGTCGAGGCCGATGTCGGCCACAACGACCTGGCCGGCGAGCAACGGGCCGTCGCCCTGCAGCAGTCCGGGCTTCAAGGCGGCGAAGGTAACCGTCACATCGGCCCGCAGCGGTTCACCGCACGCTTCGCCCGTGCCGCCGTCCACCCCCGAAGGGATGTCCACAGCCAACACCGGCACACCGGGCGGGACCGAAGGGGCTCGGTAGCGCCCGCGGAAGCCAGTGCCGTAGGCGGCATCGATGACCAGGTCGACGGTGCTGGCCGGCCCGATGCGCTCGGGAGCATCCGCCGCCTCGATCACCGTCACACGCGCCCCCCGCCGAGTGAGGAGATCGGCGGCCGCCCGCCCGTCGGCACCGTTGTTACCCTTGCCGGCAATCACCACCACCTTTCGGCCGTAGCCACCCCCGAGCATGCGCAGGCCATGACGCGCCACCGCCGTGCCGGCCCGTTCGACCAGAGTCGCCTCGCTCAGGGACCGGCGAGCTTCCTCGTCGATGGCCCGCATCTCTTCACAGGTGACCACCGGTCTCATCGTCGTACCGCATCGCACGGACACGGGCCTTCGGCCACCACGCTGGCCAGGGCCACGTCGTCGGTATGGGTGAGCGAGATGTGCCATCGCCCGATCCCGCGGGCACTGGCCAGGGCAGCCGCCGGGGCGGCCAGTATCAGCCCCGGCTCCCCACTTTGGCCGCGCACCACTTCCATGTCGCGAAAGGAGACGGCACCGATGCCGACGCCCAGCGCTTTGAGCGCAGCCTCCTTGGCGGCGAAGCGCACCGCCAATCGCTGGCTCGGATCGGCGGATCGTTCGGCATACGCACGCTCGCCTTCGGTGAATATTCGGCCAGCCAGACCAGGCCGGCGTCGCAAGACTTGACGAAAGCGCTCGACATCCACTGCGTCGACGCCGACACCACGCACGTGGCCACCGGGTGCCGCGGGTGCCGCGGGTGCCGCGGGTGCCGCGGGTGCCGCGGGTGCCGCGGGTGCCGCGGGGTCAGCTAGTGCAGCGGCGTCAGTGAGCGCCGTGGGCTTCTCGGGCGCCGTGGGCTTGGTCACTCCACCGTGACGGTCTTGGCCAGGTTGCGAGGCCGATCCACGTCCAGACCGTGGGCACGCGCCACGTGATACGCGAACAGCTGCAGCGGGACTACGTCGATGATGGGGGCGAACAGCGGGTGGGTCTCGGGCACCCACAACACCTCGTCGGCCTGGGCCGCCGCCTCCTCGTGCCCGTCATTGGCCACCAGCACGACACTGGCCCCTCGAGCTTTCACTTCGGCGATGTTGCCCATCATCTTCTCCCACAGCCGCGTGCGGGTGGCCACCCCCACCACCACCGTGCCCGGCTCTATGAGGGCGATAGGCCCGTGCTTGAGCTCGCCGGCCGGATAGCCCTCGGCCCTCAAGTACGAGATCTCCTTGAGCTTGAGAGCACCTTCCATGGCCACCGGGTACCCGACATTGCGGCCCAGGAAGAAGAAGTCCCGAGTCTTGGCGAAACGCTGGGCAACGCGGGCCACCTCGGCTTCCCGGCTCAGGGCCTCAGCGATGAGCCCGGGCAACGCCAGTAGATCGGCGAACAGCAGCCGGGCGTCAGCCGGCGAAAGGGAGTTGCGCAACTGCGCCAGGTACAGCGCCACCAACTCCAGGGCGGCGATCTGCGCCAGGTGCGTCTTGGTGGCGGCCACGCCGATCTCGGGCCCGGCGTGGGTATAGAGCACCCCGTCGGCCTCGCGTGCCATCGACGAGTCGACGACGTTGGAAATGACGAGAACCTTGGCGCCCCACTGGCGCGCTTCACGTAGCGCCTGCAGGGTGTCGATGGTCTCGCCCGACTGACTCACACCGATGACCAGGGTGCGCTCGTCGAGCACCGGATCGCGGTAGCGGAACTCAGACGCGATGTCGACCTCGGTCGGGAGCCGGGCCCAGTGCTCGATCGCATACTTGGCCACCATGCCGGCGTGGTAGCTCGAGCCGCACGCCACGATGAAGACCCTGGACACCGATCGCAGCTCGTCCGGGCTGATACGCATCTCGTCGAGACCGAAGGTGCCGTCGGGCAGGAGACGGCCGAGCAGTGTGTCGCCCACGGCCCTGGGCTGCTCGTGCATCTCCTTGCTCATGAAGTCGTCGAAGCCGCCTTTCTCGGCGGCCTCGAGATCCCAA
Organism: Acidimicrobiales bacterium; assembly: GCA_035531775.1. GTDB lineage: Bacteria > Actinomycetota > Acidimicrobiia > Acidimicrobiales > UBA8190 > DATKSG01. Next base: position 54,028 of record DATKSG010000068.1, read on the forward strand.
TCGACGTGCAACGGCACCGGATCGACGGCTTTGCCGGCCTGCGTGGTCACGCGCATGGAACCGGGGCGCAACTCGACCACCTGATCGTCGTCGACGATCCACAGTTGCCGCGTGCGGGCCAGCACAGCCGGGATGTCCGACGCCACGAATGCCTGAGCACGCTCACCTTCGGTCATGCCGATCACCAGCGGCGACACACGTCTGGCGGCCACGATGGTACCCGGCTCGCCGGCGCACACCACGGCGATGGCGAAGGCTCCGCGCACCTCGCGCATGGTGGCCCGGACGGCCTCGGCCAATGACGAGCCTCCCGTCAGCTCGGCCTCCACCAAGTGGGCGATGACCTCGGTGTCGGTGGCCGACGAGAACATGTGGCCGTCGGCCTCGAGCTTGGCCGCCAACTCCCGCCAGTTCTCAATGATGCCGTTGTGCACCACGGCCACCCGCCCAGTGCAATCGACATGGGGGTGGGCGTTCAGCTCGGTGGGGTGCCCATGGGTCGCCCACCGGGTGTGCCCGATCCCAGCCGCCACCGGCGCCGGAGCCCCCTCGGTGATGCGGCGCAGGTCCGTGAGCGACCGGGTCCCGGTGGCCGCCCTGGCCCGCCACAGGTCGCCGTGGGACTGCAGGACTACGCCTGCTGAGTCGTAACCCCGGTACTCGAGGCGCACGAGCCCTTCGAGCAAAACCTCGACGACGTCGTCACCCCCGGTGGCCCCGATGATCCCGCACATGGGACCAGGCTACGGCGCCAGCACGCCGGGTGAGGCGCCGTGGCGTCCTGCAGCCTCCACGGCGGTGCGGAGCCGCTCGGCCGCCGCCTGGGCCGCCTCGTGTCCCTGGGCTTCCACCATGACCCGCACCAGGGGCTCGGTGCCACTGGCCCGCAGGATCACCCGGCCCAGGGAGCCGAGCTCGTCGCTGACCAGGGCCAGCTCAGCCTGCACAGAGGCATCCTCGACAGCGGCAGAGGGGTCGGTCACGGCCACGTTGAGCAGCACCTGGGGCAGGCGCTGCATTGACTCGGCCGTGAGCTCGGCGAGGGGGCGCTGCGTCCGGTGCAGCAGATCGAGCAGCAGCAGGGCCGTGAGAGTGCCGTCGCCGGTGGTGGCCAACTGCCGGAACACGATGTGGCCCGACTGCTCTCCGCCGAGGGCCAGCCCGTCGGAGTCGAGAGCCTCGAGCACGTAACGGTCCCCTACCGGCGTCTCGCGCACGGTTATTCCTCGCTCGGCCATGGCCAGCCGGAACCCCAGGTTCGACATGACCGTCACGACCACTGAGTTGCCGGCCAGACGACCCCGAGCGGCCAGGTCGATGGCGAACAGCGCCAGGAGCTCGTCGCCCGTGGCCAGGGCGCCGGTGTGGTCCACCGCCACCAGGCGATCAGCATCACCGTCGAGGGCCAAGCCGAGATGCGCACGTCGAGCCACCACTTCGGCCGCTACCAGCTCCGGGTGGGTCGAACCACATGCCGAGTTGATATTGGTGCCGTCGGGCTCAGCTGCCACTACGTGCACCGTGGCTCCGAGGCGCTGCAGGACATCGGGTGCCACCTGCCATGCTGCGCCATTGGCGCAATCGACCACGACTTCCATGCCGGCCAGGTCCCGACCTTCCACCACCGACACCAGGTGGTCGATGTACGCACCCGAGACGCCGGTATCAGCCCACAGGCGCCCTACACCGGGCCCGGTGGGCGGACGAGGGCCACGAGCCTCACCCTGCACGATGCGTTCGAGCTCCTCCTCAATGGCCTCTTCGGTGGCATCGGGGAGCTTCTGGCCGCCGGCGGCGAAGAGCTTCACGCCGTTGTCCACATAGGGGTTGTGCGACGCCGAGATCACGGCCCCCGGCACAGACCGGTCGGCCGAGGCCCAAGCCACCCCGGGGGTGGGGAGCACGCCCAGGTCGACTACGTCGGCGCCTTCGCTGGCCAGTCCAGCCGACAGCGCTGATTGCAGCAACGGCCCCGACTGCCTGGTGTCACGCCCCACCACGAAGCTCTGAGCCGGGAGCACGCGGGCGGCGGCGCGGCCCAAGGCCAGCACGAGCTCGACGCCGAGCTCGGCGTTTGCCACGCCCCGGATGCCGTCCGTGCCGAAACGGACGCCCAATGCAGGTACTACCGCTTCGAGTACTGCGGCGCCTTGCGGGCCTTCTTCAGGCCGTACTTCTTGCTCTCCTTCTCGCGGGCGTCGCGAGTGAGCAGGCCGGCCTTCTTCAAGGTGGCGCGCATCTCAGGGTCCAATTCGATCAGGGAACGGGCGATACCGAGCCGCATGGCACCTGCCTGACCCGAGATACCACCGCCGTCGATGGTGGCATCGATGTCGTAGGTGTCGGTGATGTTGGCCATCCGCAGGGGCTCCGTCACGATCATGCGATGCGTGGCAGAGGTGAAGTACTGCTCAATGGGTCGCCGATTGACGGTGATGGCACCCTGACCGGGGCGGACCCGCACGCGAGCCACTGCAGCCTTACGGCGACCGGTGGTCTGGGTCAGTGGGGTGGGCAGCTTGGGCTTCCTCGACACGAGTGGTGCGGTCCTTTCCAGGTGTTCTTGGGTGCGGCCGGCGGCCGGGCTCAGGCCTTGGCCCGGGTGCGCTCGCCCAATTCGAAGGGCAGAGGCTGCTGGGCTTGGTGCGGGTGCTCGGAACCGGCGTAGACCTTGAGCTTGCCGAGTTGTGCCCGCCCGAGGCGAGTGCGGGGCAGCATGCCCCTGATGGCCCGGCGGACGACCTCTTCGGGCTTGGTGGCTAGCAGGTCGCCGTAGGAAGTGCTGCGCAGCCCACCCGGGTAGCCGCTGTGGCTGTAGGCGAACTTCTTGTCAGCCTTTCCGGCGGTGAGCACGACCTTGGACGCGTTGATGACCACCACGTGGTCGCCGGTGTCGACGTGGGGGGCGAAGATCGCCTTGTGCTTGCCACGCAGCAGCGAGGCAACGGTCGTGGCCAGGCGGCCGAGCACCATGCCGTCGGCGTCGACGACGAGCCACTGCTTGACGATGTCCTCGGCTTTTGGAGAGAAAGTGCGCACGGAAGTCCTCATTGGATTGGCTACTCGGGCGACAGCCAAGCTCAGGCCCGGCAACTCGAGACGGTGGCCTGTGGTCGAAGTGGCCCGGGAAGGGGCAACTCCGGCCCTTTGGCCGACCCACCACGATAGGGGCCGAGGCGGGCGCCGGGCAAGCCGCCGAGTCCGAGGCACGCTGCGAGGTTCCGAGGCACGCTGTGGGCTTCCGAGGCACGCTGTGGGCTGTGGGCGGCTCACGACCCCGATAGGTCGAGCCCGGGGTCGTAGTAGTCGACCGAAACAAGGCACAAACCGCCCGGAGGGGCCAGGGTCGTGCCTGACGCCCTTTCCTCGGCCCGGAGCATCTCGGTCACGTCGGAGGCGCGCCGGCGCCCCCGGCCCACTTCCACCAGTGTGCCCACGACCGACCTCACCATCTGGTGGCAGAACGACTGGGCCCAGATGTCGAAACGCAGCAATCGCTCGCCGTGACCAAGCCCGTCGGGTGTCGGGAGGCTCTCGGACCATCGGGCATCGAACACGCGTCGCATGATGGGGCTCTCCGCTGTGGTGCCAGGCGCACGGCGGCAGAAAGCGCGGTAGTCGTGCTCGCCAATCAGAGCATCGGCCCCGGCCGCCATGGCCCGAAGATCGAGAGGGCCCGGCACGTGCCAGCTGGCCGGGGCGAGCAAGGGGTCGGTTGTGGAGGCCTCGAGGACCAGATACCGGTACCGGCGACCCCGGGCTGAACGGCGGGCGTCAAAGGCGGGGGGCGCCACTTCGGCCTGCCGGACGACGATGGCCGGGGCCAACATGGTGTTGACACTCTTGACCAACCGAGCGAGATCGGCCCCGGGGCGGGCGTCGAAATGCACGACCTGGCCGAGGGCGTGGACCCCGGCGTCGGTACGCCCGGCGCAGGTCAGCTCGACGTCGTGACGGACCACCTTGGCGATGGCCGCAGCGAGATCACCAGCCACAGTGCGCTGACCCTGCTGAGCGGCGAAACCACGGAAGCCGCTGCCATCGTAGGCAACCACGAGCCGGAGACGTTCGGAGGTCCCGGTCTCGTTCGGTGTGCCAGCGGTCGGAGCCGGGCTCACGACCTCGCTGCCGGCGGGGGCGCCGGCATCAGGTTCGAGGTCGAACAGCCTCAAACCAGTTCGATGCGCGCCATAGGAGCGCTGTCACCAAGGCGAGGGCCGAGCTTGAGGATCCGCGTGTAGCCGCCAGGGCGGTCTGAGTACCGAGGACCGATCTCGGCGAACAGCTTGTGGGCCATGTCCTTGTCACGGATCAGGGCCACAACCTGGCGGTGACGGTGCACACCGCCCTTGTGGGCAGCAGTGATGCACTTCTCCATGACCGGCCTGACGGCCTTGGCCTTGGCTTCGGTGGTAACCAGCGACTCCGCCGCGATCAGCGAGGCGACGAGGTTGCCGAGCATCGCCTTCTGGTGAGCGGCGCCGCCGCCCATGCGGCGTCCCCTTCGGGGCGTGCCGAGCATGTCTCCTCCTCCTCAGTCCCTGTTCAGTGTGGGGGTCAGTGCGTTGATGCAGTGTGGTCGTGCAGTCCGTTGGGACAGTGCGTGTGGGTATCAGTCCTTGATGCGCAGCGAAAGGCCGCGCTCGTCAAGGCGCTGGATGACCTCATCGAGAGACTTCTGACCGAAGTTGGTGATAGCCAGAAGGTCCTCGGAGGTGCGGTCGACAAGCTCCCCGATGGTGTTGACCTGGGCTCGCTTGAGGCAGTTGCGAGGGCGCTCGGAAAGGTCGAGGTCCTCGATGGGGAGGTCGAGATCGGGAGACCCACTGGTCGAGGTTCCGACCTCACCGAGCTCCAAACCCTGAGGCTCCTCCTCGAGATCGGCCACCAATCCCACGAGCGAGCGCAGGGTGTCGCCGGCCGAGGCCAAGGCTTCCCGGGGAGTAAGCGATCCGTCGGTCTCGATGTCGAGGACGAGGCGATCGAAGTCGGTGGACTGCTCTACGCGAACCGATTCGATGGTGAAGGTCACTCTGCGCACCGGCGAGAAGATCGAGTCGACCGGGATGACCCCGATGGTATTCGAGCGCTTGTTACGATCGGCTGACGCGTACCCACGGCCTCGCTCCACGGTGACGTCCATGGCCAGGCGGCCCTTGGCGTTGAGGCTGGCGATGTGCAAGTCGGGATTGAGCAACTCGACATCGGCGGTGAGCTGGAGATCGGCGGCAGTGACGTCGGCCGGGCCTCGCATGTCGCAGCGGAGGGTCACGGCATCATCGCTATGAACCCGCAGGACGATGTCCTTTAGGTTCAAAATGATGTCGGTGACGTCCTCCTTGACCCCCGGAAGGGTGGTGAACTCGTGGAGCGCGTCATCGAAGCGGACTTGAGTGACGGCCCCGCCGGGGATCGAAGACAGAAGGGTCCGGCGAAGTGAATTCCCGAGCGTGTGGCCGAAGCCAGGCTCGAGCGGGCCGATGGCGAACCGTTGCTGGTTCGCCTCTTCCTCGCCGAGGGCTTCGACGGTGGGTCGCTGGATGATCAGCATTGCTATGGCTCCTGCGGTGGTCGGTGGGCTCGGTCGGTGCGGTGGTCGGTTGGTTCAGTGTCGGTATCGGGCGGGCGCCGCGTGAGGGCAGTGCGCCGGGGTCGGCCCAAGCCGGGGGCTACTTGGAGTAGAGCTCGACGATCAGCGACTCGCGCACTGGCTCATCGATGTGCTCGCGCTCGGGAAGCGAGGTCACCTTCACCTGCGCCCGAGCTTCTCCCGCCTCGAGCCACAGGGGCAATGGGCGGTCGATGGTATCGAGGTTGCGCCGCACCATGTACAGCTCACGCGATGAGGGCTTCAAGGTGACGACATCACCCTGGCGGACCCTGTAGCTCGGGATCGTCACGCGCTTGCCGTTGACCTGGATATGGCCGTGGCGCACGAGCTGGCGGGCCTGCGACCGACTGGCACCCCAGGCCGCCCGGAAGGAGACGTTGTCGAGCCGAAGCTCAAGGAGCCTCAGCAGGTTCTCACCTGTGATCCCGGGTTGACGGGTGGCTTCGGCGTAGACGTTGCGGAACTGCTTCTCGAGGACGCCGTAGATGCGGCGCGCCTTCTGCTTCTCCCGCAGCTGCGAGAGGTACTCAGATCCCTGGCGCATGCGGTCGCGACCGTGCTCGCCGGGAGGGTAGGCCCGGCTGTGGCGATCGGTGACGGCCTCGCTGACAGGACACTTGAGCGAATAGCAACGCTCGCCTTTGAGAAACAACTTGGTGCGCTCGCGCCGGCAAAGCCGGCAGACGGGCCCGGTGTAACGCGCCATGTGGTGGCTCTTCCTTTCCTTCCCCGCCCGTCAGACCCGACGCCGCTTCTTGGGGCGGCAGCCGTTATGCGGGATGGGGGTTACGTCTTTGATGCCTGCCACCTCGATACCGGCGGCGGCCAGCGAGCGGATGGCCGTCTCCCGACCGGAGCCGGGGCCCCGGACGAGGACGTCCACCTTGCGTACCCCGTGCTCCATGGCCCGGCGAGCGGCCTGTTCGGCAGCCAGCTGAGCGGCGAAGGGAGTCGACTTGCGCGAGCCTTTGAAACCGACGTTGCCGGCCGACGCCCACGAGAGCACATTGCCCTCGTGGTCGCAGATGGAGACGATGGTGTTGTTGAACGAGCTCTTGATGTGCGCCACGCCGTAGGCGATGTTCTCGCGTTCCTTCTTACGCGGTCGGCGGACAGCAGCTGCCTTCTTCGGGGTGGCCATTACTTGCGGACCTTCTTCTTCCCGGCGACCGTCTTCTTCGGTCCCTTACGAGTGCGGGCATTGGTGTGGGTGCGCTGGCCATGGACCGGGAGGCCCTTGCGGTGCCGGATCCCCGCGTAGCAGCCGATCTCCATCTTGCGCTTGATGTCCTGGGCCACGTCCCGGCGCAGGTCGCCTTCAACCTTCAGGTTTGTGTCGATCCAGGTCCTTAGACGGGTGACTTCCTCGTCGGTCAGGTCCCGGACCCGGGTGTCGGGGTTGGTGCCGGTCTCCTCGATGGCGCGCTTGGCCAATGTCGGTCCGACTCCGTAGATGTAAGTGAGGGAGACCTCCAACCGCTTTTCGCGGGGGATGTCCACTCCGGCAATTCGTGCCACGCCTGGTCCCTTCGTCCTTCTCGTGCTTCGCCTAGATCGAATCGGTGTACCTGCCGGCTAGCCGGCCTTCCTGGGCTCTCAGCCCTGGCGCTGCTTGTGGCGAGGGTTCTCGCAGATGACCATGACCACCCCGTGGCGGCGGATCACCTTGCACTTCTCGCAGATCGCCTTGACGCTCGGTCGTACCTTCATGGCCCTCGTCCCTACCTCTTCCCCTGCATGGTCTCTTCTGTGTCCGGCTCGGGGCCGGGGCACTGCTCCCTGCTTGTAGCGACTGCCCTACTTGTAGCGACTGTCCTACTTGTAGCGGTAAGTGATCCGCCCCCGACTCAGGTCGTAGGGAGTGATCTCGACCTGCACGCGATCGCCCGGCAGGATGCGGATCCGGTGCATGCGCATCTTCCCCGAGCTGTGGGCGAGCACCTTGTGCCCGTTCTCCAACTCGACTCGGAACATTGCGTTGGGGAGCGGCTCGACGACCGTCCCCTCGAGCACGATCGCATCCTCTTTGGGCTTGGGCAGGTGACTCCTCCTCGATTCTGTTGATGTCGCCTCCGATGCAGTGACCATGTGGCCCAATCCCTGCAACCGGACCGTCACGACGGGCACTGCAAAGACCACCCGAGGTGCCGGCAACTCGCCCGTCTCCCCGAACGGGGCCGGGACGCCCGAAGGCCGGCCCGGACCGACGAGCCGACCGACCAGCATAGCCGCTTCCCCTTCTCCTGGCCAAGGAGCTGACCAGGACCGCTGCCACCCTCCGTCAGGGCTTCGAGGGCCGCATCGGACCCAGTGTGGACGGAGCGTCGGAAGCGGGCCTCGGCATCCCCACCACTTCCTCCGGCAGCCCGCGCCGGGGAGCCACTGGCGCTGCGGCCGGGCCGGGCCGGGCCGGCCTGGGCCGGGCAGGCGGGGGGCCAGGACTGGACCAGGGCCGGGCCGGGTCGGCCTGGGCCGGGAGTGCGAAACCAGGTGGGCCGGCCGGGCCTGTCGGTGGCCGAGGCTGGGGTCTTGCCGGGCCGGGTGGCCGGGGCCAGGCGGTCCGGGTGGCCCCACGCCCGGGAAGGGTTGGACCTGCATCACGGCAAGGTCAAGACCTCCGGGCCGTCGTCGGTCACGGCGATGGTGTGCTCGAAGTGGGCCGAGAGGCGACCGTCGGCTGTGACCACGCTCCACCCGTCGTCGAGCAACCGGGTGGCTGCCGTGCCGGCATTGATCATGGGCTCGATGGCAAAGACCATGCCCGCCTTGAGCATGGGGCCCCCCGATCCGGGCCAATAGTTAGGCACCTGGGGCTCCTCGTGCATGGCGGTCCCGATGGCATGGCCCACGTACTCCCGGACCACCGAGAACCCGGCCCCCTCAGCCACCTGCTGCACGGCACGGCCCACCTCGTGCAGGCGGCGGCCGTGGCGAAGCTGGTCGATACCGGCCCACAGGCTCCGCTCGGTGACCTCGATGAGGCGCGTCGCCTCGCTCGTGACCTCCCCGACGGCCATGGTGAAGGCGGCATCACCGTGGTAGCCCTCGATGATGGCGCCACAGTCGATCGAGATGATGTCGCCTTCGCCCAGCACGTAGTCGCCTGGGATCCCGTGGACGATCATGTCGTTGGGGGAAGTGCAGATCACGGCCGGGAATCCCCGGTAGTTGAGGAAGTTGGACCGGGCCCCCCTACGCTCGAGCACCTCTCGAGCCACCTTGTCGAGCTCCGCCGTGGTCACCCCGGGGTGCGCCGCGGCCCGGGTGGCCTCGTGCATCTCGGCCACAACCCGCCCGGCCCGGCGCATCTTGGCGATCTCCTCAGAAGTGCGCTTCATCGCCGCCCCCCCCGGTGGCTGCGCCTGTCCTCGATGGCCCTGATGATGCGGCGGAGGACCGCGTCGGGCGAGCCCGAGCCATTCACCTTGGCCAGCTGGCCTCTGTTCTCATACCACTTGATCAGTGGCGAGGTCTGGCGCTCGTAGAGCTCCAAACGGCGCCGGATCGCATCCTCCGTGTCGTCCTTGCGCTGGACCACTTCCCCGCCGCAGACATCGCATGTCCAACTGATGAGCGGGGGCGTCGACACCGAGTAGTTGGCGCCGCAGTCGATACACACCCGCCGGCTGGCCAGGCGACGCATGACCTGACCCGTCGCCACCTCTATGTCGATCGTGATGTCGATGTCACCGGGCTGCATCAACGTGGCCAGGATCTCGGCCTGATGGATCGTGCGCGGGCAACCGTCGAGGATGAAGCCCCTGGCCCGGGCGTCGGGCTCGGACAGCCGGTCGGCCACCATCTCCATGATGATGTCGTCTCCCAGCAACTCCCCGCTGTCCATGATCTCTTTGACCTTCATACCGAGCTCCGAACCGGTCTTCACCGCAGCACGAAGCATGTCTCCCGTGGAGACATGTGGGACCACGTAATGGTGCGACAAGCGCACACACTGCGTCCCTTTGCCGGCGCCCTGTTTGCCGAGCACCACGAGCCTGACCCCGGGGACCACGAGACGCTACTTGAGGAAACCCTCGTAGTTCCGCATCATCAGCTGGCTGTCGATCTGCTTCATGGTCTCCAGTGAAACGCCCACCGCGATGAGCAGCGTGGTCCCGTAGAACGGGTAGGCGCGCAGGTTCCACAAGGCCATGAGCAGCGATGGCAGCACGGCCACCACGGCGAGATACAGACCGCCGGGAACGGTGATGCGGTTAAGGATGCGGGCGAGATAGCGCTCGGTAGGTGGCCCCGGCCGGATGCCGGGAATGTAACCACCCTGCTTGCGGATGATGTCCGCCTGCTGATGAGGGTCGAAGGCCACGTAGACGTAGAAGAACGTAAAGGCGAAGATCAAGATGCCGTACGACAGGACGTAGAGGAGGCTGGTGGGCTGGATATGGTTGTTCACGAAGGTCCGGAAGCCGGTCCACGGGATGATGTTGGCCAACAGGACTGGGATGTAAAGCAGCGAACTGGCGAAAATGATGGGGATCACGCCTGATTGGTTCACCTTGAGCGGGATGTAGGTCGACGAACCGCCGTACATCCGGCGCCCCACCACCCGTTTGGCAAAAGTCACCGGGATGCGGCGCTGGCCCTGCTCCATGAAGACCACGGCCACGATCAAAATCACCGTCAAGGCCAGGATGACGCCGAATTTGAGCCGGCCGCCCTGGGCCAGCACGGCGGCTCCGCCGGCCGGGATGCCGGCCACCACGTTTGAGAAGATCAGGATGGACATCCCGTTGCCGATGCCGCGCTGCGTGATGAGCTCTCCCAGCCACATCACGAAGGCGGTGCCGGCCGTGAGGGTCATGACGATGAACCCGGCCTTCCACAGGCTGAAATTGGGGATCAGGTCGATGGTGGTGTTGCCGCCGAGGAGACCCGACGCCCCCGTGTGGAAGACGTAGACCAGCCCCGATGACTGCAACAGGGCCAGGCCGATAGTTAGGTACCGGGTGGTCTGGGTCAGCTTCTTCTGCCCGACGGCTCCCTGGTCACGCCATTCCTCGAGCTTGGGGATGACGGTGGACAGGAGCTGGATGATGATCGAGCTCGTGATGTACGGCATGATCCCGAGCCCGAAGACGGCCATGCGCAACAGTCCGCCACCGGAGAAGAGGTTCAAGAATCCGAGGATGCCGGCCTGCTTGGCCTGGGTCTCGAGCTGCTGCACCTTGGCAATCGAGATATAGGGGGTGATGATGTTCGCCCCCAGCTGGTACAGCCCGACGATGAGCAGCGTGAAGACGACCTTGTTGCGGAGGTCGGGAACCTTGAAGATGTTCTTGAGGCTCGAGAGCAACTCCGCTCCTCCCAGGCGAGGTGGATACCAGCACCGCTGATCGTTCTCCGGCGGCCCGGAGCAAAAAGGCTAGCGGTTGGTAAGCGCGTTGCCCCGCGCCGGGGGCCGTCCGTGACCGAAAGGCAGGGGGAGCAGGTCGACACTGCCGCCAGCAGCCTCGATGGCCGAGCGGGCCGAGGCCGACACCGCATGGACCTGGACCTGCATCCGACGCTGCAGCTCGCCGCGGCCCAGGATCTTGACCAGGGCCCCTTTGCGCACCAGCCCGGCCGCCACCAGGGTCTGCGGGGTGACGGCATCGCCCGGAACCTCGGCCAGGGAGTCGAGGTTGACCACGGCATAGGCCACCCGGAACGGGTTGCGGAACCCCTTCAACTTCGGGATGCGCTGGGCCAGGGGCAGCTGGCCGCCCTCGAAGCCGATGGGGATGGTGTCGCGAGCGCCCTGTCCCTTGGTGCCTCGGCCGGCGGTCTTGCCGCCCTTGCCGGCGATACCCCGTCCCACGCGGCGTCGGGGCCGGTTGGCACCAGCGGGCGGGCGGAGGTCGTGCAGCTTCATGACGATCGCTTCCCTTCGGTCGGGCCGGTGGGCTTGGTCGAGCCGGTGGGCTTGGTCGGGCCGGTGGGCTTGGTCGAGCCGGTGGGCTCGGCCGAGGCGGTGGGTTTGGCCGAGCTGACCGAGCTGACCGGGCCGGCCGCCGATATCCCGGGACCGTCCCATCCTCGCCGTTCGGCCGTCCGGTGCTCGGCACGGACGGCCTCGATACGCCCTCGCTCCTCAGCGGCTTCCTCGGCGGTGGCCGCCTCGACCCGGACCAGGTGTGGCACCCGGGCGATCATCCCACGGACGTCGGGGCGGTCGGGCAGTACCCGCGAGCGGCCGATGCCGCGCAGGCCGAGGGCCCGCAGAGTGCCGCGGTGCTTGGGCTTGGTGCTGATCGAGGACCGCACCTGGGTGACGCGCAGAAGGCCCTCGGTCACGATCCGATCTCCTGGAAGAGGTCACTGGCGCGCTGGCGCTCGCGGTAGGCGCGCAGGACACCATGGGGCACGAGCTGGTCGACGGGCTTCCCACGAAGACGGGCCACGTCCTCGGGCCGCTTCAGCTCCTTGAGCCCGGCGATGGTGGCGTGGGCCACGTTGATCCCGTTGGAGGACCCGAGCGACTTGCACAGAATGTCGTGGATGCCGGCCATCTCCAAGATGGCCCGGGCCGCTCCGCCGGCGATGACCCCGGTACCCGGTGCGGCCGGCTTGAGCATGACGCGCCCGGCACCCGCTTCGCCGATGATGGGGTGTGTGATCGTCGACCCGGCCAGCGGGACGTCGAACATGTTCTTGCGGGCTTCCTCGATTCCCTTCTGCACGGCTAGGCCGGCTTCCTTCGCCTTGCCGTAGCCGAGGCCGACACGGCCGTTGCCGTCGCCCACCACCATCAGGGCGGTGAAGGAGAACCGACGACCGCCCTTGACCACTTTGGCCACCCGGTTCACCCGGATGGTGCGCTCCTCGAATTGTCCGTCGAGCATCAGAACTCCAGTCCAGCCTGGCGGGCGGCGTCGGCCAGGGCGGCTACGCGCCCGTGGTAGCGATTGCCACCGCGGTCGAAGACGATCTTGTCCACGCCGGCTGCCTTGGCCCGCTCGGCCACCAACCGGCCGACAGCGGCGGCGGCCGTGACGTTGCCACCCGGATTGCCACGGAGCTCGGCCTCCACGGTGGCGGCGGCGGCGATGGTGCGGCCGGCGCTGTCGTCGATTATCTGGGCCGAGATGTGTCGGGCGGAGCGGAACACGGCCAGTCGCGGACGCTCGGCCGTGCCGACGATTTGCTTGCGGACGCGGGCGTGGCGCCGGATGCGCAGGGCCCGCTTCTTGGCTGAGGTCATGGTCATGATTACTTCGCTGCCTTGCCGGCCTTGCGGAGGACCCGCTCGCCGGCGTAGCGCACGCCCTTGCCTTTGTAGGGCTCGGGCTTGCGGATCTTGCGGATGTCAGCGGCCACCTGGCCGACCTTCTCCTTGTCGATGCCCTTGACCACCACTCGAGTGGGCACCGGCACCTCGAAGGACACCCCTTCGGGGGCGTCCACGGTTACGGGATGCGAGAAGCCCAGGGCCAGCTCCAAAGAGCCCGGGCCCTTGGCCTGGGCGCGGTAGCCGACACCCACGATCTCGAGCTCCTTGGTGAACCCGGCCGTGACGCCCACCACCATGTTGGCCACCAATGAGCGGGTTAGGCCGTGCAGGGCGCGGTTCTGGCGCTGGTCGTCGGGGCGCTCGACCAGCAAGGTGGTGTCCTCCTGGCGAACGGCGATGGCACCCGGCAGGGCGCGCGACAAGGTGCCTTGCGGCCCGGTCACCGTGACCGTGCGGTCCTGGACCTGTACGGTCACGCCTTGTGGCACTTCGATGGGAGATCGCCCGATGCGCGACATGCTCCCTTACCTCCTCGCCAGAGCCGGGTCGGCATGCACCGACGCAGCGCCGGACAGAGTCGTCTCACCAGACATAGCAGAGCACCTCGCCACCGACGCGCCGCTTGCGGGCCTCGCGGTCGGTCATGAGGCCGTGGCTCGTCGAGAGCACGGCCACGCCCATGCCACCCAACACCCGGGGCATGCGATCGGCCTGGGCGTAGATGCGCAATCCGGGCTTGGACACTCGCCGGAGCCCCGCGATCGTACGGGCCCGGTCGGACGAGTACTTGAGGGTGATCTCGAGCACGTTGCCCGGCCCGCTTTGGGCCGGTACCACTGTGAAGCCCTCGATGTACCCCTCGCGCTCCAAGATGCGCGCCAGGTTCTCCTTGAGCTTCGAGCTCGGCATCTTCACCGTGTCGTGCATGGCCGTGTTGGCGTTGCGGATACGGGTCAGCATGTCTGCGATCGGATCGGTCATCGTCATGAGCGCATGCCCCCCTTCACCAGCTGGCCTTGGTGACACCGGGGATCTCCCCGGCATGGACCATCACCCGCAGGCAGATACGGCACAGGCCGAACTTGCGGAACACGGCCTTGGGCCGGCCGCAACGGCGACAGCGCGTATAGCCACGCACCTTGAACTTCGGGGTGCGCTGCTGCTTCTCGATCAGGGCCTTCTTTGCCATCGTGTTAGACGCTCTCCTGCCTGAACGGGAACCCAAAGGCGGCGAGGAAGGCTCGGCCCTCCGCGTCGTTGCGGGCTGTGGTGCAGATCGTGATGTCCATGCCGCGGGTGGTGTCGATGCGGTCGTAGTCGATCTCGGGGAAGATCAGCTGCTCGGTGACGCCGAAGGTGTAGTTCCCCCTGCCGTCGAACGAGTTCGGAGGCAGCCCTCGGAAGTCCCGGATCCGAGGGATGGCCAGCGCCACCAGCCGGTCGAAGAACTCCCAGGCCCGTGCGCCGCGCATGGTGACCTTGACGCCGATGGGGACGCCTTCGCGCAGTTTGAAGCTGGCGATCGACTTCCTGGCCTTGGTGACCACGGCCTTCTGCCCGGTGATGGCCTCCATGTCGCGAACGGCGCCCTCGATGAGCGACGCCTGCTGCGTGGCCTTGCCCACCCCCATGTTGACGACGATCTTCTCCAGACGGGGGGATTGCATGATATTGGCCAGGTCGAGTTGCTCTTTGAGCTGAGCCCGGATCGTGGAGTCGTAACGTTCCTGCAGGCGCGGGCGCTGGCGCTTGCTCGAAGAGCCGGTTGCCGGCCGGGTGGCGGTATCGCTCATAGGTCGCCTCCGCACTTGCGGCAGACCCGCAGCTTGCGGCCCTGCTCGTCGAAGCGCACGCCGATGCGCGTCGGCCCGCAGGCGTGGCAGACGATCGCCACGGCGGCCACCGGTAACGGCATGTCCTTGTCGATGATGCCGCCCTGCATGGTGGCACCACGGGGCTTGGAGTGGCGCTTGGCCATGTTGGCCCCTTCGACGACCACCTTGCCGGCCTCGGGAAGAGCGCGCATGACCTGACCCTGACGGCCGCGGTGCTTGCCCGACAGGACCTGGACCGTGTCTCCCTTGCGGATGCGCATCACAACACCTCCGGCGCCAGTGAGACGATCCGCATGAACTTCTTGTCACGAAGCTCGCGCCCGACGGGCCCGAAGATCCGGGTGCCTCTTGGCTGTTGCTGGTCGTTGATAAGGACGGCAGCGTTCTCGTCGAAACGGATGTAGCTGCCGTCGGGGCGGCGGCGCTCCTTGGAAGTGCGCACGACGACGCACTTCACCACTTCACCCTTCTTGACACCGGCGCCCGGGATGGCGTCCTTGACAGTCGCCACGAAGACGTCCCCGATGCCGGCGTACCGCCGGCGCGAGCCGCCGAGCACCTTGATGCACAGCACCTCGCGAGCACCGGAGTTGTCGGCAACCTTGAGCCTGGATTCCTGTTGGATCATCGGGCGCGCTCCAGGACCTCTGTCACACGCCAACGCTTGGTCTTAGACAGCGGACGAGTCTCCATGACGCGCACCCGGTCGCCCAACTTGGCATCGTTGGCCTCGTCGTGGGCGTAGAGCTTGGTCGTGCGTTGCACCGTCTTGCCGTACCGGGCGTGGCGGACGCGCTCAACCACGGCCACGACCACGGTGGCCTGCATCTTGTCCGAGACCACCAGGCCCTCGCGCACCTTGCGGTTCTTGCGTTCGGCCTCAACAGGGGTCTGCTCCTCGGCCATCACTTCTCCTCTTCCTCGGCGTCGGCTTCGGTGCCCTCGGCGGGCGAGCCGGCCGGGCCGGTGATCTCAAGCTCATCCACCTCAGCGGTGGTGGCCTCGGCCGTGGCCCCGACGGCGGCGGCCACTTCGTCGGCCTCGTCGGCTTGCTCGGCTTCGTCGGCCCGGGTGCGCCGGCGCGGCGGGCGCGCTGCGCGCGGCTCGGCTGGGGCCACGGGGCCGGCGTAGCGCCCTTCGGCCTGCGCGATCTCCCGATCGCGCAGCAGAGTCAGGATCCGAGCCACGTCCTTGCGGACGTGGTTGACCCGCGACACGTTGTCCAGCTGGCCGGTGGCCAGTTGGAAGCGAAGATTGAGCAGCTCACGCCGGTACTCGGACAAACGCGTCTCGAGCTCCTCGTCATCGAGCTCCCGAAGCTCAGTTGCAGTCGGCATCGCTCTAGACCTCCACCTCGGCCGTGCCGTGGGTCCCGGGGCGGATCACGAAACGAGCCTTGAACGGCAGCTTTTGGATGGCCCGCTCCATGGCGGCCTTGGCCAGGTCCCGGTCCACCCCGGCCAGCTCGAACAGGATCCGGCCGGGGCGCACGACGGCCACCCAGTGCTCGGGGTTCCCCTTGCCCGAACCCATGCGGGTCTCGGCCGGCTTCTGGGTGACCGGCTTGTCCGGAAAGACCCGGATCCAGACCTTGCCACCACGCTTCACGTGACGGGTCATGGCGATACGGGCTGCTTCGATCTGACGTTGGGTGAGCCATCCGGGCTCTAAAGCCTGGATGCCGAAGTCGCCGAAGTTGACGGCGGTGCCTCCTTTGGCCGCACCGGCTCGACGCCCGCGGTGCTGCTTGCGGTGCTTCACCTTCCGGGGCATCAACATCAGTCAGCCTCCCGGCGGAAGTGCGGAGTCTCATGATGCTCGGTCCGGGTCCGGCGCTCGATCTCCTCTTCCTCGGCCAGAAGACGCTCGAGGTCGTCGGCCTGGGCCGGAGCACCACCGGGCAACGGCGCCGGCGGGGTGTCCTCGGCGTCGGTATCGATCTCTGCTCCCTCGGCTCCCACGGCTCCCTCGGCTCCCTCGGCTCCCACGGCCGATGGATCCGCGGCAGCGCTGCCCGGCTCGCCCTGCTCGGCGCGACGGCGGCCACCACCGGCTGTGACCAGGCGCCGGGGACCGGACTGCCCGGAGGTCTCGCCAGCGGCCATGGCCGCCTCACGCGAGATCTTGTCCTCGGAGGAGAGCTTGTACGGCAGGATGTCGCCCTTGTAGATCCAGACCTTGACCCCGATGCGGCCGAAGGTCGTCTTGGCCTCACGGAAGCCGTAGTCAATGTCAGCCCGCAAAGTGTGCAGCGGCACCCGGCCTTCGCGGTAGCCCTCTTTCCGGGCCATCTCCGAACCGCCAAGACGACCGGAGCATTGCACCCGCACGCCCAGCGCGCCGGCCTTGGTCACGGTCTGCATGGCCCTCTTCATGGCCCGGCGGAAAGCGACCCGACGGGTGAGCTGGTCGGCGATGCTCTGAGCGATGAGAGCGGCATCCAACTCCGGCTGTTTGATCTCCTGAATGTTGAGCTGGATCCGGTTGCGGAGGCCGGTGATCTCCTCGAGTTTCTTCTTGAGGCGGTCGGCTTCCGAGCCACGCCGGCCGATGACGATGCCGGGGCGAGCCGTGTGGATGTCGACACGAAGTCGATCCCGGGTCCGTT
Organism: Acidimicrobiales bacterium; assembly: GCA_035531775.1. Taxonomy (GTDB): domain Bacteria; phylum Actinomycetota; class Acidimicrobiia; order Acidimicrobiales; family UBA8190; genus DATKSG01. The sequence goes on from DATKSG010000068.1 coordinate 71,310, forward strand.
CGATCTCGATTCGGCTTACGGCGGCGGCCTCGAGCTGCGACATGAGATAGTCGCGGATCTTCCAGTCCTCGACGACGAAGTCCTGGTAATTGCGCTCCTCGAACCAGCGCGACTTCCAGTCGGTGGTCACACCGAGGCGGAACCCGTAGGGGTTGACCTTCTGGCCCATCAGTCCTTCTCCTCGGCGTCGCCACTGCCTTCTTCGGCGTCGGCGACTTCGGCGGTGGTCTCGTCGGCGACTTGAGTGGCCTCGTCGGTGGTCTCGTCGGCGACTTCGGCGGTGGTCTCGTCGGCGACTTGAGTGGCCTCGTCGGCGACTTGAGTGGCCTCGTCGGCGACTTGAGTGGCCTCGTCGGCGACTTGAGTGGCCTCGTCGGTCGTCAACTCGAGGTCGGTGGTATCGGTGGTGTCCTCCGAAGGCACAGACGCCGCGGCATCGGCGCCGCCGCCGGCCCGGCGATCCCGACGAGAGGCGGCCACCCGGCGAGAGCGCATGGCCGAAGCCGACGCAGCAACCTTGGCCCGGCGGCGAGCCAGGCGGTCATCAGGCAAGCGACTCACGATCACCGTGATGTGACATGTCCGCTTACGGATACGTGTAGCGCGTCCTCGGGCCCTCGGGCGCCAGCGCTTGGCCGTGGTGCCTTCGTCGGCGAAGCAGGCCGAGACATAGAGCTCGTCAGGCTCGAGGCCGTCGTTGTTGCGGGCATTGGCCACAGCCGACGCCAGCACCTTGGCCACGACGCGTGCTCCCTCGCGGGGGGTGCCCCGGAGGATGTCGGCGGCCCGATCCACCTCCTGGCCACGCACGAGGTCGAGGACCTGGCGGGCCTTGTAGGCGGACATCCGGTAATGCCGCAGCACGGCACGGGTGCCGGGCCGTTCGTTGGTCTTCACACCGGGCATCTCAGCGCCTCGCCTGTCGTTCCTGGCCGGCGTGGAACCGGAAGGTCCGGGTGGGGGCGAACTCACCGAGCTTGTGCCCCACCATCGACTCGGTCACGTACACCGGCACGTGCTTGCGCCCGTCGTGGACGGCGATGGTGTGGCCGACCATGTCGGGGATGATCGTGGAACGGCGCGACCACGTCTTCACGACGCGCTTTTCGTTCGTGGCGTTCAGGGCGTCCACCTTCTTGAGCAGGTGGTCGTCCACGAAGGGGCCCTTCTTCAGGCTACGGGGCATGCAGCGCTCCCTTGGGATCCGTTCATCGGCGCGCGCCGCGGGTCCGGCGACGGCGCACGATCATCTGGTCGGACGGCTTGTGACGGCGACGGGTCCGGCCCTCGGGCTTGCCCCACGGCGACACGGGGTGACGGCCACCGGAGGACTTGCCCTCGCCACCACCAAGGGGGTGGTCGACCGGGTTCATGGCCACGCCTCGCGTCTGGGGCCGCACACCCTTCCAGCGGTTACGCCCGGCCTTGCCTATGGAGACCAGCTCGGCCTCGGAGTTGCCCACCTCGCCGAGGGTCCCTCGGCAATCGATGGGCACCCGGCGCATTTCGGTCGAAGGCAGACGGAGGGTGGCGAACAATCCCTCTTTGGCCACCAGCTGCGCGCTCATGCCGGCCCCACGGGCCAGTTTGCCGCCCTGGCCGGGGCGCAGCTCGATGTTGTGGATGGTCGACCCCACCGGGATGTAGCGCAACGGCAGGGCGTTGCCCGGCCGGATCTCGGCTCCCTGACCATTCTGGAGCACGTCGCCCACCCGGACCTGGGCCGGCGCCAGGATGTAGCGCTTCTCGCCGTCGTAGTAGTGCAGCAAGGCGATGCGGGCATTGCGGTTGGGGTCGTATTCGATGGAGGCCACCTTGGCCGGCACGCCATCCTTGTCGCGCTTGAAGTCAATGATGCGGTACTGCTGCTTGTGTCCGCCCCCGCGGTGGCGGGCCGTCTTGCGCCCGTAGCTGTTGCGCCCACCGGTCTTGGGCTTGGGCGCCACCAGGGAGCGCTCGGGACGCGAACGGGTGATCTCCGAGAAGTCGGAGACCGACTGGAACCGTCGGCCGGCGCTGGTCGGCTTGCGCTTGCGTAGCGGCATCGGCGGCCTCCTCTCAGCTCTTCTCGAACAGGTCGATACGGTCGCCGGCGGCCAAGGTGACCAGAGCACGCTTGGTCGAGGCGCGGGTGCCGAAGGTGTTGGACTTGCGGTTGCGGCGGCGCTTGCCCTTGCGGTTGAGCGTGTTCACCCGGGCCACGCGGACGCCGAAGACCTGCTCCACGGCCAGACGGACCTCGATACGAGTGGCGTCGGGGGCGACCACGAAGACGTAGGTACCGTCCTCCATCAGGGCGTAGGACTTCTCCGACACCACCGGTCGCAGCAGCACCTGGTCAGCGGTCCTCACGCTTCGCCCCCTTCGTCAGTGGCGGACTCGTCGTCGGCGGCAGTGGCGGACTCGTCGTCGGCGGCAGTGGCGGACGGGGCAGCACCTGCGGCAGACGGGGCAGCACCTGCGGCAGACGTCGCAGCAGCGCCGGGCAGGGTGGCGTCGGTGAAGACCACCCAGTCGTTGCGCAGCACGTCGTAGGCGTTGAGCTCCGAGGCGGCGATGATGTGCACGTCCGGCATGTTGCGGAAGGAGTAGGCGGCGTCGAGGTCGTCGGTGCCGAGCACCACGAGCGCCTTGCCGGTGATGCCGAGAGCCCTCAGCGCTGCGGCGGCGTCACGAGTGCGGGGAGTGTCGAATCCCCAGGCGTCGACCAACGCCACCCTCTCCTCGGCCGCCCGGTCCGACAGCGCCGAGTGCAGCGCCAGGCGGATCATCTTCTTCGGGGTGCGCTGGCGGTACGAGCGGGGCTTGGGCCCGAGGGCCACGCCACCACCGCTCCACTGAGGCGCCCGGGTCGAGCCCTGGCGGGACCGGCCGGTGCCCTTCTGCTTAAAGGGCTTGGCCCCCCCACCGGCCACCTCGGCCCTGGTCTTGGTGGACTGGGTGCCCGATCGGGCCGCCGCCAGCTGGGCGATCACCACCTGGTGCAGCACGGCCTTGTTGGGCTCGATGCCGAAGATGTCGCCGTCGAGGGCCACCTCGCCTAGCACGGTCCCGTCAGGCCGGCGACGCGCCACCGAGCGGGCTTGGGGCTCCGGGCGGATGCGGCGCCGGTACGAGCCGCCATCAGCTTCAGCCGAGCGACGGGGAGCCGAGGCCTGGGTCCTCGTGTTGGAGGCGCTCATCGCCCGGCCTTTGCGTTCCGGCCGGCCTGCGGGCCCTTGACGGTGTCACGCAGGACCACCATGCCCCCCCGAGGACCAGGCACGGCCCCCTTCACCAAGATGAGCTCCCGGTCGGGGTCGGCCTGGACGATCTCGAGGTTGAGCGCCGTCACCTGGTGGCCACCCATGCGGCCGGCCATGCGGGTGCCTTTGAACACCCGGGCCGGGGTGGCGCAGGCCCCGATCGAGCCCGGCGAGCGGTGCTTCTTGTGGTTGCCGTGGGAGGCCCCCTGGCCCTTGAAGTTGTGGCGCTTCATGGCCCCGGCGAAACCCTTGCCCTTGGAGACGGCGATGGCGTCCACGTGGTCCCCGGCCGCCATGACCTCGGCGGTGAGCTGCTGGCCCACCTCGAAGCCGCTCGTGTCGTCCACCCGGAGCTCCACCAGCTTGCGACCCGGCTCCACCCCGGCGGCGGCGAAGTGTCCGGCCTCAGGTTTGTTCAAGGTGTTCTGGCGCCTGAAACCCCAGGTCACCTGCACGGCGCCGTATCCCTCGCGCTCGGGAGTCTTCACGAGCACCACCCGGACCGGCGCGACCTTGAGCACCGTCACCGGCACGGCGCGGTGCTGCTCGTCCCAGACCTGGGTCATGCCGACCTTCTCGCCGACGATCGCCTTGGTCGCCACGGCTCGCTGACCTTTCCGGTAGCCGGGGCCGGGCCGCGAAGGCGACCAGGCTCCGAGGTGTCGGGTACCGCACCGGTACCCGGTTCGCATGCCAACGCTCCGCCCGGGTGACCCGAGCGGAGCGCTCTTCGGTTGTGCCCCGAGGTCCCCGGTGGTTGCCCACCAGGCGCTCGGAGACGTCGTATCGGACTTCCGGCCAAAACCGGCCGACCTGCGACGTTACACCATGGGTTGGTGGCCTGCCACCTGCCCCGACCCGGCCTGGACCAGGCGGAAGGGCCGGTGACGGGCCTCAGACGTTCTGGATCTTGATCTCGATGTCGACGCCGGCGGGCAGGTCGAGGCGCTGCAGGGAGTCGACGGTCTTCGGGGTGTGCTCGATGATGTCGACCAGGCGCTTGTGCACCCGCATCTCGAAGTGCTCCCGACTGTCTTTGTACTTGTGGGGTGAGCGGATGACCGTGTACCGGTGCTTCTCGGTGGGGAGAGGTACCGGACCCTGGACCTTGGCCTGCGTGCGCAGGACGGTCTGGACGATCTTCTCGGTCGACTGGTCGAGGATCTCGTGGTCATAGGCCTTCAACCGGATCCTGATCTTCTGGCGGGCCGCGTCGGCCATGGTGTCCTCCGCTCCCGGTTCTGACGACTACTTGAGGATCTTGACGACTCGGCCGGAGCCCACGGTACGCCCACCCTCGCGGATGGCGAAGAGCAGGCCCTCGTCCATGGCGATCGGCTTCTGCAGCTCCACGGTCATCTCGGTGTTGTCGCCGGGCATGACCATCTCCGTGCCCTCGGGGAGGGTGATGGACCCCGTGACGTCGGTGGTGCGGAAGTAGAACTGCGGCCGGTAGTTGTTGAAGAACGGCTTGTGGCGGCCGCCCTCCTCCTTGGTCAGCACGTACACGTTGGCCTCGAAGTTCGTGTGCGGCGTGATGGAGCCGGGCTTGGCCAGCACCTGGCCACGCTCGACCTCTTCCTTCTTCGTGCCTCGGAGCAGGGCGCCGATGTTGTCGCCGGCCCGGCCCTCGTCGAGCAGCTTGCGGAACATCTCAACGCCGGTGACCACCGTCTTCTGGGTGGCGCGCAGGCCCACGATCTCGATCTCCTCGCCCACCTTGACCTGGCCCTGCTCCACCTTGCCGGTCACGACCGTGCCACGGCCGGTGATGGACATGACGTCCTCGATGGGCATGAGGAAGGGCTTGTCGATGGGGCGATCGGGCTCGGGGATGAAGTTGTCCACCGCTTCCATGAGCTCGAGGATCTTGGGCGTCCACTCGGCGTCCCCCTCGAGGGACTTGAGGGCGCTGACCCGGACCACAGGGACGTCGTCACCGGGGAAGTCGTACTGGGTGAGCAGCTCCCGCACCTCCAGCTCTACCAGGTCGAGCAGCTCCTCGTCGTCGACCATGTCGGCCTTGTTGAGGGCGACCACGATGTGGGGCACGCCCACCTGGCGGGCCAGCAGCACGTGCTCACGGGTCTGGGGCATGGGGCCGTCAGCGGCCGAGACCACCAGGATGGCCCCGTCCACCTGGGCGGCGCCGGTGATCATGTTCTTGATGTAGTCGGCGTGGCCGGGCATGTCGACGTGGGCGTAGTGGCGCTTGTCCGTCTCATACTCGACGTGGGCGATGGAGATGGTGATGCCGCGCTGCTTCTCCTCCGGAGCCTTGTCGATCTGGTCGAAGGGTGTGAACGCGACGTTGGGGTTGTTCTCGGACAGGACCTTGGTGATCGCCGCGGTCAGCGTGGTCTTGCCGTGGTCGATGTGGCCCATCGTCCCGATATTGACGTGGGGCTTCGACCGCTCGAACTTCTGCTTGCCCATGGTGAGCGCTCCGGCTTTCTCATCTCGGGCAGCGCCCTTTGGGCGCCACCGTCACTGTCTGTGTCTGTGCTGCTCTGTGTGTCTGGTGTGTCTGGTGTGTCTGGTGTGTCTGGTGTGTCTGACCGACGAACTCTGTGCCTGGCCGGCCGCCGTGAGGCGGTGCCGGCCGGGGCCTTACTCGCCCCGGGCCCGGGCCACGATCTCGCGGGCGATCGAGTCCGGGACCTCGTGGTACGCGCTGAACTGCATGGAGTACGTGGCCCGGCCCTGGGTCCGCGAACGCAGGTCGGTAGCGTAGCCGAACATATCCGCCAGCGGCACAAGGCACCTGACCACCTGGCTGGACCCCCGCTGCTCCATGCCCTCCACCTTGCCCCGGCGGGAGGAGAGGTCCCCGATCACGTCGCCCATGTACTCCTCGGGGGTGACCACCTCCACGGCCATGACCGGCTCGAGCAGGACCGGGCTGGCCTTGCGGGCAGCGTCCTTAACGGCCATCGACCCGGCGATCTTGAAGGCCATCTCCGAGGAGTCGACTTCGTGGTACGAGCCGTAGGTGAGCAGGACCCGCACGTCGACCATGGGGTAACCGGCTAGGACCCCGTTGGTGAGGGCCTCCTGGATGCCGGCGTCCACGGCCGGGATGTACTCCTTGGGGACGACCCCGCCGGTGATCTTGTCCACGAACTCGTAGCCGCCGCCGGGGCCGGTGGGCTCCAGGGTGATGACCACGTGGCCGTACTGGCCCCGGCCACCGGTCTGGCGAACGTAGCGGGCCTCGACCTTTTCGGCAGTCTTGCGGATGGTCTCGCGGTAGGCCACCTGGGGCTTGCCCACGTTGGCATCGACGCTGAACTCCCGCAGCATGCGGTCGACGAGCACCTCGAGGTGCAGCTCGCCCATGCCCGAGATGACGGTCTGGCCCGTCTCCTCGTCCGAGCGGACCCGGAAGGTGGGGTCCTCCTCGCTCAGGGCGAACAGGGCCTTGGACAGCTTGTCCTGGTCGGCCTTGGTCTTGGGCTCGACAGCCACGTGGATGACCGGCTCGGGGAACTCGAGGGTCTCGAGCAGGATCTTGCTGCTCGGGTCGCACAGGGTGTCGCCGGTGGTGGTGTCCTTCAGGCCGACGGCCGCCACGATGTCGCCGGTGAAGATGGCGTCTTTGTCCTCGCGGTGGTTGGCGTGCATCTGCAGGATCCGCCCCACCCGCTCCTTGCGGTCCTTGGTCGAGTTCATGATCGACGAGCCCTTGGCCAAGGTGCCCGAGTACACCCGCAGGTAGGTGAGCTTGCCCACGTAGGGGTCGGTCATGATCTTGAAGGCCAAGGCGGCGAACGGCTCGGTATCGTCGGCCTTGCGCGCCACCTCCTCGCCCTTCAGGATGCCGACGGCGGGGGGCACGTCGAGGGGGCTCGGGAGGTAGTCGACGACCGCATCGAGCAGGGGCTGGACCGCCTTGTTCTTGAAGGCCGATCCGCACAGAACCGGCACCACCTCGCTGGCGATGGTGGCCCGGCGCAGGCCCTTGCGCAGGTCGTCCTCGGTGATCTCCTGGTCACCGACGTACTTCTCCATGATGGTGTCGTCGAAGTTGGACAGGACGTCCACCAGCTCGTGACGGGCTTCAGCCGCCGCTTCGGCCATGTCGGCGGGCACCGGGTCGGTGCGCCACTTCTCGCCCATCTCCTCGTCCCAGACCAGCGCTTCCATGCGCAGGAGGTCGACCACACCCTGGTAGCCGCCTTCCACGCCGATGGGTAGCTGCACCACGGCCGGCACGGCGTCGAGACGGTCCTTGATCATGGCCACCGTGCGGTGGAAGTCGGCCCCGATGCGGTCCATCTTGTTCACGTAGCAGATGCGGGGCACGGCGTACTTGTTGGCCTGGCGCCACACCGTCTCGGTCTGGGGCTCCACGCCGGCCACGGCGTCGAACACGGCCACGGCCCCGTCGAGGACCCGCAGCGAGCGCTCCACCTCCACGGTGAAGTCCACGTGGCCCGGGGTGTCGATGATGTTGATCCAGCAGTCGCGCCACTTGCAGGTGGTGGCGGCCGACGTGATGGTGATACCGCGCTCTTGCTCCTGGACCATCCAGTCCATGGTGGCGGCACCTTCGTGCACCTCGCCGATCTTGTAGTTCTTGCCCGTGTAGTACAGGATCCGCTCGGTGGTGGTCGTCTTGCCCGCGTCGATGTGGGCCATGATCCCGATGTTGCGGGTCCGGGCGAGCGGGAATTCGCGGATGGGGCGTGCGTCGGCGGCCATGGTGGTTTCTCTTCGTTCGTCAGTTCGTTCTCTCGGCCCCCACCGCGCCGGTGCGCCGGCGGGGGCCGCTGCCCACTACCAGCGGTAGTGGGCGAAGGCCTTGTTGGACTCGGCCATCTTGTGCATGTCCTCGCGGCGCTTCACGCTGGCTCCGGTGCCGTTGGCGGCGTCGAGGACCTCGTTGGCCAGGCGCTCGGCCATCGTCTTCTCGCGGCGCTGACGGGAGAACCCGACCAGCCACCGGATGGCCAGGGTGGTGGCCCGCCGTGGCCGGACGTCCACCGGGACCTGGTAGGTGGCTCCACCGACACGGCGGCTCTTCACCTCGAGCTCGGGCCTCGTGTTCTCCACGGCCTTCTTCAAGATGGTGACGGGGTCGCCACCGGTCTTCTGGCCTACCGCCTCCAGGGCGTCGTAGACGATGCGCTCGGCCAGCGTCCTCTTGCCTCGCGACAGGATCTTGTTGACGATCTGGGTGACGAGCACCGACCGGTACACGGGGTCGGGAGCCAGGTCGCGGCGGGTAGCGGGGCCATTGCGGGGCACGTCAGGACTCCTTCTTGGCGCCGTAGCGGGAACGGGCCTGGTTGCGCTCGCGCACGCCGGCGGCGTCGAGGGCACCGCGGATTACCTTGTAGCGCACGCCGGGAAGGTCCTTCACCCGGCCGCCACGGACGAGGACGATCGAGTGCTCCTGGAGGTTGTGGCCCACCCCGGGGATGTAGGCGCTGACCTCGATGCCACTGGTCAAGCGGACCCTGGCCACCTTGCGCAGCGCCGAGTTGGGCTTCTTCGGGGTGGTGGTGAACACGCGGGTGCACACGCCACGGCGCTGGGGGGCGCCTTTGAGCGCCGGCGTCTTGGTCTTGGACTGCTTGGTCGATCGTCCTTTGCGGACGAGCTGCTCGATCGTGGGCACGCGTGACCTCTCGGCGATGGCAATGGAAAGAACCTGCACGGCGGACCACACCGGCCGGTTCGGACTGCGGTTGGGAACTGCGGGTGCGGGCGACGCGCCACCAAGGGCGGGTCGCCACACGAGCACTCGATGCTAGATCGTACCGTGGCGCCTGGGCAAACGGCCCGAGATCCCCGTGGACCGGGCCCCCGGCCGGCGCTCGGCGCGGCCGGGGGGCCTCAAGCCCCGGCTTCGAATTGGCTGTTGCCCTCGGCACCGTCCTCTTGGACAGCGTCAGAGGCCCCGGCGTCGCCGCCCAGGCTCCCCCATGGCGTGGTGTTGCCGGCACCGAGGGGGTCCTCCGAGCCGCCGAAGCCGGTGAGCCCACCGGCCAGGTCCTCGGGAGCCACCGAGCTGCCCACGTCTCGCAGCCAAGCGGCGAGGTCCTCGGTCTCCTCGTCGAAGCCGTAGGTGCGCAGCGACACGCCGGCGGCATCGGGCAGGTCGACGGCGATGTCGCGGTAGCGGCCCATGCCGGTCCCGGCCGGGATGAGCTTGCCGATGATGATGTTCTCCTTCAGGCCGAAGAGGTGGTCAGAGCGGCCCTCGATGGCGGCCTCGGTGAGCACCCGGGTGGTCTCCTGGAAGGATGCGGCCGACAGCCACGAGTCCGTGGCCAGCGACGCCTTGGTGATGCCCATGAGCTCGGGGCGACCCTCGGCGGGCCGACTGCCCTCCTGGACCAGGCCGCGGTTGACCTCGGCGTAGATCTGGGAGTCCACCCGCTCACCGGGAAGGAAGGGGGCGTCGCCGGGCTCGGCGACAAGGACACGGCGCAGCATCTGGCGCACGATCAATTCGATGTGCTTGTCGTGGATGGACACGCCCTGGTCGCGGTAGACCTTCTGGACCTCTTCGACCAGGTACTGCTGCGTCTCGCGGATCCCCTTGACCTCGAGCAGCTCCTTGGGGTCCTTGGGCCCTTCGACCAGGGCGTCGCCGGCAGCCACCTCTTGGCCTGCGGTGACCTCCAGATGCGCCCGGGCCGACACCAGGAACGACTCCTCGGCGCCGTCGTCGGCCACCACGGTGATCCGGCGGCCGCCCTCCTCGTCTTCGAGGCGCACGACGCCCGAGTGGTGGGCGAGCACGGCAGCGCCCTTCGGGGTGCGGGCTTCGAAGAGCTCGACCACCCGGGGCAGGCCGTGGGTGATGTCCTCACCGACGACCCCGCCGGTGTGGAAGGTCCGCATGGTGAGCTGGGTGCCCGGCTCGCCGATGGACTGCGCGGCGATTACACCGACGGCCTCGCCCAGCTCGATGGTCCGGCCGGTGGCCAGCGACTGGCCATAGCAGGCGGCACAGACGCCGTGTTCGGACTCACAGGTGAGCACCGAGCGGCACCGCACCCGCAGCACGGCACTGTCGTCGCGCAGCTGGCCCACGAGGTCGTCGTCGAGCAGGGTGCCGGCGGCCATGACGGTGCCGTCGGACAGAGTGACGTCCTCGGCCAGGAGCCGCCCATAGGCCCGGGTCTCCAAGTAGGAGCGGCGGCCGGCGTCGTCGGGGACCACGTCCTCGAGCCAGATGCCGCGGCTGGTGCCGCAGTCGTCGATGCGGATGATGAGCTCCTGGGCCACGTCCACCAGGCGGCGAGTCAGGTACCCCGAGTCGGCCGTCCGCAGGGCGGTGTCGGCCAGGCCCTTGCGGGCCCCGTGGGTGGAGATGAAGTACTCGAGCACCGACAGGCCCTCACGGAAGGAGGACTTGATGGGCCGGGGGATCATCTCGCCCCGGGGGTTGGAGACCAGGCCCTTCATACCGGCGATCTGACGGATCTGCTGAGAGTTCCCTCGGGCCCCGGAGTCCACCATCATGTCGAGCGGGTTGAAGGCCATGGTCGACAGCGACTTCTCCATGGCCCGGCCCACCTCGGAGGTGGCCGACGTCCAGATCTCGATCTCCTTCTGGCGCCGCTCGTCGTCGGTGATGATGCCCCGCTTGAACTGCGTCTCGGCCTTTTCGGCCTCGCGCTCGTAGCGGTCGAGGATGGCCCGCTTCTCCTGGGGCGTGCGAACGTCGTCGATGGAGATGGTGAGGCCGGACTGAGCGGCGAAACGGAAGCCCAGCGACTTGATGCGGTCCAGGCTGGCCGCCACCACGTTCTTGGGCTCGGTGGCGGCGATCTCCTCCACGATCGACCCGATGGGGGTGTTGCGCTTGCCCACCACATCGTTCACGAAGGGGAATCCCTTGGGCAGCGCCCCGTTGAAGAAGACACGACCGGGCGTGGTCTGCAGCGATACCCCGCTGTAGGCCTCGTTGAGATGGCTGCCGTTGGACTCTGCCACCGGGGCCGGTGCCTCAATGGCGGTGCCGTTGGCTCCGTTGGCGGTGCCGTTGGCTCCGTTGGCGGTGCCGTTGGAAGCCTCCGCCTCGTCGCCCTCGGCGCTAGCTGCCATCCCCGACAGGGCGCCGTGCAGGGAGCTCCCCGGGCTCGGGCGCAGGACGATCTTGGCGTGCAGGTCGATCTCGCCCTCGTCGAAGGCGCGCTCGACCTCGTAGGCATGGCGGAACACCCGGCCCTCGCCTTTGGCCCCTTCGACTTCCAGGGTCAGGTAGTAGGCACCGAAAACCATGTCCTGCGTGGGCACCGTGATCGGGCGACCGGTGGCCGGCGACAGGATGTTGTTGGCCGACAGCATGAGGACGCGGGCCTCAGACTGCGCCTCGGCTGACAGCGGCAGGTGGACGGCCATCTGGTCACCGTCGAAGTCGGCGTTGAAGGCGGTGCACACAAGGGGGTGGACCTGAATGGCCTTCCCCTCGACCAGTACCGGCTCGAAGGCCTGGATGCCTAGACGGTGCAGGGTGGGGGCCCGGTTAAGCAGCACCGGGTGCTCCTTGATGACGCCTTCGAGGACGTCCCACACCTGTGGCCGGCGTCGCTCCACCATGCGCTTGGCCGACTTGATGTTCTGGGCCAGCTCCAGGTCGACCAGGCGCTTCATGACGAAGGGCTTGAACAACTCCAGAGCCATCAGCTTGGGCAGCCCGCACTGGTGCAGCTGCAGAGTGGGGCCGATCACGATGACCGAACGGCCCGAGTAGTCCACTCGCTTGCCCAGCAGGTTCTGGCGGAACCGTCCCTGCTTGCCCTTCAACATGTCGGACAGGCTCTTCAAGGGGCGGTTGCCAGGCCCGGTCACGGGCCGGCCACGCCGGCCGTTGTCGAACAGGGCGTCCACGGCCTCCTGGAGCATGCGCTTCTCGTTGTTGATGATGATCTCGGGCGCGCCGAGGTCGAGGAGTCGCTTGAGCCGGTTGTTGCGGTTGATGACCCGGCGGTACAGGTCGTTCAGGTCGGACGTGGCGAAGCGGCCACCGTCGAGCTGGACCATGGGGCGCAGGTCCGGCGGGATGACCGGAACCACCTCGAGGATCATGGCCCGGGGGTCGTTGGCGCGGCGCCCGTGGTCGTCGCGACGGTTGAAGGCGGTGACGATCTTCAGACGCTTGATGGCCTTCTGGCGGCGCTGAGCCGACAGGGGGCGACGTCCGTCGGCGGCGTCGATGGCCTCGCGGAGCTTGACCTCCTCGACGTCGAAGTCGATTCGGTCGATGAGCCGCGAGATGGCCTCGGCGCCCATGCCGCCCTCGAAGTACTCCTCGTAGCGGATCTTGAGCTCCCGCCACAGCAGCTCGTCCTCGATGATCTTGCGGGCGAACAGGTCACGGAACTCGTCGAAGGAGCGCTTGGCCAGGTCGATCTCGGCGTCGGCGCGCTCGCGCACCGAGGAGATCTCCTTCTCCGAAAGGCGCTGGCGGGCCTTGATCTCGGCGTCCTTGGCCTTGTCGGCTTCCAGCTCGGCCAGCTCGGACTCGAGGATCTTGAAACGTCGGTCGATCTCGAGGTCACGCTGACGTTCGAGCTGCGTCACTTCCTCGGCCAGCTCGGCCTCCAAGGTGGGGAGGTCCTCGTGACGACGTTCGTCATCGACCCACGTCACCAGATTGGCGGCGAAGTAGATGACCTTCTCCAGTTGCTTGGCCTTCAGCTCCTCACGGGCTTCGGTGCCCATGAGCAGGTATGCCAACCAACTCCGTGTGCCGCGTAGGTACCAGATGTGGACGACGGGCGCGGCCAACTCGATGTGGCCCATGCGCTCACGACGGACCTTGGAGCGGGTGACCTCCACACCGCAGCGCTCACAGATGATGCCGCGGAAGCGGACGCGCTTGTACTTGCCGCAGTAGCACTCCCAGTCCTTGGTGGGACCGAAGATCTTCTCGCAGAACAGCCCGTCCTTCTCCGGCCGCAGCGTGCGGTAGTTGATGGTCTCGGGCTTCTTGACCTCGCCATTGGACCATGAACGGATGGACTCGGCCGTAGCCAGACCGATCCGGAGCTGGTCGAAATTGTTGACGTCCAGCACGATCAGAAGCTCCTCTCCGCAGCGCGGCGTTCGTCTTCCTCATCCGACCCGCGCTCGGGCCGGCTGATGTCGATTCCGAGCTCCTCGGCCGTCCTGAAGACGTCCTCGTCGAGCTCGCGCATCTCGATCTCCTCACCGGTGGTCGACAGCACCTCGACGTTGAGGCACAGCGACTGCATCTCCTTGATGAGCACCTTGAAGCTCTCGGGGATGCCCGGCTCGGGGATGTTCTCGCCCTTGACGATGGCCTCGTACACCTTGACCCGGCCGAGCACGTCGTCGGACTTTATGGTGAGCAGCTCCTGAAGGGCGTATGCCGCGCCATAGGCCTCGAGGGCCCACACTTCCATCTCGCCGAAACGCTGGCCGCCGAATTGGGCCTTACCGCCCAGAGGCTGCTGGGTGATCATCGAGTACGGGCCCGTGGAGCGAGCGTGGATCTTGTCGTCCACCAAGTGGGCCAGCTTCAAGATGTAGACGTAGCCCACCGAGATCGGGTTGTCGTACTGCTCGCCGGTGCGGCCGTTGAACAACGTGGCCTTGCCGTCGGTGCCGATGAGGCGGGTGCCGTCGGCGGAGTCGGAGTGCAGCGCCTCGAACACCTTGCGGATGGTCGGATGACGGCCGGCGTCCTCCTCCTCGTCCCAGTGCGCCCCATCGAAGGCGGGAGTGGACACCCACACGGCCGGATCGGTGCGCGGCCGGGTCTTGGACTCGGTGCCACGCGCCGCCTTGGTGGGCGAGGGGCCCGACCCTGGCTCGAGTGTCTCGGCAACGGCCGGACCGCCGGCGCTGGGCTCGGACCCGTCCCATCCCCATCGGGCGGCATAGCCCAGGTGTGACTCGAGCACCTGGCCCACGTTCATCCGGCTGGGGACACCCAGGGGGTTCAAGATGATGTCGACGGGGGTACCGTCGGCCAAGAAGGGCATGTCCTCCACCGGGAGGATCTTGGAGATGACGCCCTTGTTGCCGTGACGGCCGGCCAGCTTGTCGCCCTCGGAGATCTTGCGCTTCTGGGCCACGTACACCCGCACCAGCTGGTTCACCCCGGGGGGCAGCTCGTGAGAGTCCTCACGGGAGAAGACGCGGACGTCGATGACCTTGCCCGATTCGCCGTGGGGAACCTTGAGCGAGGTGTCGCGCACCTCACGGGCCTTCTCGCCGAAGATGGCGCGCAGGAGGCGCTCCTCGGGGGTCTGCTCCGTCTCACCCTTGGGCGTGACCTTGCCGACCAGCACGTCGCCGGGACCGACCTCGGCCCCGATGCGGATGATGCCGCGCTCGTCGAGGTCGGCCAGGATCTCCTCGGACAGGTTCGGGATGTCGCGGGTGATCTCCTCGGCACCGAGCTTGGTGTCGCGGGCGTCCACCTCGTGCTCCTCGATGTGGATCGAGGTGAGCACGTCGTCGCGCACCAGGCGCTCGGACAGGATGATGGCGTCCTCGAAGTTGTAGCCCTCCCACGGCATGAAGGCCACCAGCAGGTTCTTGCCCAGGGCCAGCTCGCCGTTGTGGGTGGCGGCACCGTCGGCCAGGATGTCGCCGGTGCTGACCTTCTGGCCCTCGTCGACGATCACCTTCTGGTTGATCGAGGTGTTCTGGTTGGAACGACGGAACTTGGCCACGGTGTAGTGCTTGCGACCGAGCTCGTGGCCCAGGCGGTCACGCTGGCCGGAGCGGTACTCGACCACGATGTACTCGCCCGACACCTCGGCCACCGTGCCTTCGCCCTCGGCCACTAGGACGTCGCCGGCATCCTGGGCGGCGCGAGCCTCCACACCGGTGCCGATGTAGGGCGCCTCGGGGACGACCAGCGGCACGGCCTGCTTCTGCATGTTGGCGCCCATCAGGGCCCGGTTGGCGTCGTCGTGCTCCACGAAGGGGATGAGAGCCGTAGACACCGAGACGATCTGCTTGGGCGAGACGTCCATGAGGTCGACCTCGGTGGGGGGCACGTAGTCGATCTCGCTCGTGGTCCCGTACGAGGTGGTGGTGGCCCCGACCCGGACGCCGGCGCCTTGCGGGCCTCGTCGGACCAGGACACGCTCGTCGACGAACGCACCGCTCGAGTCCAACTTGGCGTTGGCCTGGGCGATGACGTGCTCTTCCTCCTCGTCGGCGGCGAGGTAGGTGATCTCGTCGGTTACGCGGCCGTTCACCACCTTGCGGTACGGGGTCTCGATGAACCCGTACTCGTTGACCCGGGCATAGGTGGCCAGGGCGCCGATCAGGCCGATGTTCGGTCCCTCGGGAGTCTCGATGGGGCACATGCGCCCGTAGTGCGAACTGTGCACGTCCCGGACCTCGAACCCGGCCCGCTCCCGGCTCAGGCCGCCCGGGCCGAGGGCCGACAGGCGGCGCTTGTGGGCCAGGCCCGACAGCGGGTTGTTCTGGTCCATGAACTGGCTCAGCTGGCTGGTGCCGAAGAACTCCTTGATGGCGGCGACCACCGGCCGAATGTTGATGAGGGTCTGAGGCGTGATGGCCTCGACATCCTGGGTGGTCATGCGCTCGCGCACCACCCGCTCCATGCGCGACAGGCCCACACGGACCTGGTTCTGGATGAGCTCCCCCACCGAGCGGATCCGGCGGTTGGCGAAGTGGTCCTGGTCGTCGATCCGGTAGCCCGACTCGCCGTCGGCCAGGTGAAGCATGTAGGTGGCTGTGGCCAGGATCTCAGACGCCGAGAGCACTCCCTGGTCGGGGATGGGGCGCTCCAGGTCGATGTCCAAGATGCCGGAGATGCGCTCGATCTCGGGCCCGAGCTTCCGGTTCAGCTTGTAGCGGCCGACACGGGTGAGGTCGTAACGCTTGGGATTGAAGAAGGCGTTCTCGAAGTAGCCGCGGGCGGCTTCGGCCGACAGCGGCTCGCCGGGACGGGCTCGCTTGTAGATCTCGAGCAGCGCCTCTTCCCGGCTTGGAGCGATGTCGCGCTCCTTCTCCCACTGACCCTCGAGGAAGTCGAAGTGACGGACGAAGCGGGTGAGGAATGCCTCGTCCTCGTAGCCCAGAGCGCGCAGCAGGACGAAGAGCGACAGGCGGCGCTTGCGGGCCACCCTGGCCCCGGCCGTGACGTCCTTGGACGGCTTGGCCTCGACATCGAACTCGATCCACTCACCGCGATAGGGGTGGACGGTGCCCGTGACGATGGTCTTGGCGTCGCGGCCCGGCTGGAAGATGACTCCCGGGGACCGCACCAGCTGGCTCACCACCACGCGCTCGGTGCCGTTGATGATGAAGGTGCCCTTGTCCGTCATCATGGGGAAGTCCCCCATGAAGACCGTCTGCTCCTTGATTTCGCCGGTCTGAGCATTCATGAACCGCGCCCGGACGAACACCGGGGCGGCGAAAGTCATGTCCTTCTCCTTGCACTCCTCCTCCTTGAACTTCGGAGGTGGGCGCAGGTCGGGGTCGGTCGGGTCGAACTCGAGCTCGAGGCTCAGTTGCCCGGTGAAGTCCTCGATGGGGCTGATGTCGGCGAAGGCCTCGGCCAGGCCCCGGTCGAGGAACCACTTGAAGGAGTCGCGCTGGATGGCGACCAGATCGGGCAGGGCCAGGACCTCGTCGAGGTTGGCGAAGGAGAAACGATCGGGGCTCTTGGACCGTGCAGGCAACGGTCACTCCTCCCAGGTAACGGGGTGGTCGGTGGACGGTAACGGGGTGGTCGGTGGACGAGGTGTTCGTGGTGCTCTGGGGGTCGGCTGGGCGGTGGAGCGGTGGGGCGGTGGGGCGGTGGGGCGGTGGGGCGGTGGAGCGGGTTGGTCGGTTACGTCAGTACTGCGGTTGGCATCGAATCAACCGCAGGGAGCGGCGACTCCGCCGCGGTTAGCGCCTGTCGGCGCGGTTCACCAGGGCGGAAGCGCCAGGGCGCGCGGCATTCAGCGGTCGAAACCAGAGGGGTGGCGCGAAAGGCAGGGCACGGCAACCGGACAGCATACGCGTCCGCGCGGGATAAGGCAACCCCTACCTGCTGCCACCGACAGGCTACGGATGGGCCGGGGTGTCGTCAAGGACCTTCCCGGTCCCGGCGACCCACATGCCTTCCCCCAGCCGTGGCCACGGGCACACTCCGGTTGCCGGCCGCTGCCCGTCCCGGCGGCCGTTGCGGCCGGGACGGGCAGCGCCGTGGCACCCCTCGCTTCCGGCCTTACTGGATCTCGACGGTGGCGCCGGCCTCCTCGAGCTGGGCCTTGGCCTTGTCGGCCTCCTCCTTGGCCACTCGCTCGAGCACGGGCTTCGGGGCGCCGTCCACCAGGTCCTTGGCTTCCTTGAGCCCGAGGCTGGTGAGCGACCGGACCTCCTTGATGACCTGGATCTTCTTGTCTCCGGCCGCCGTCAGGACCACGGTGAACTCGGTCTTCTCGTCCTCGCCACCTCCGGCGTCGCCACCAGCCGGCGCTGCTGCTGCCACCGCCACCGGGGCGGCCGCTGTGACGCCGAACTTCTCCTCGAAGTCCTTCAGGAGCTCCGAGAGCTCGAGGACCGTGAGGCTGGCGATCCCGTCGAGGATCTCGTCCTTGGTAATGGCCATTGTCGCTGTGCTCCTTCTGGTTTCTCGAAACTACGTGCGGTCGATTGAGGTGGTCGGTAGGTCGGCTGGAACTTTGGCCGCCGGGCGGATTCAGGCTTCGGGGGCGGCTTCGGCCTCGGCTTCGGGGGCGGCTTCGGGGGCGGCTTCGGCTTCGGGGGCGGCTTCGGGGGCGGC
>DATKSG010000069.1:0-4336 GCA_035531775.1 Acidimicrobiales bacterium
CGTCGCCGAAGGCGAAGATGCCGCCGTCGGAGGCCACTTCCCAGTAGCCCTGGCCGTCAGCGGTCGGGGCCAGGCCAACCACGGCCTTGGCCAGGCGGGACCCGCCCATCGATCCGTGGAAGCTGGCGTCGCCGAAGGCGAAGATGCCGCCGTCGGAGGCCACTTCCCAGTAGCCCTGGCCGTCAGCGGTCGGGGCCAGGCCCACGATGGGCTGGGCCAAGGGGTGGCCGCCCATCGATCCGAAGTAGCCGGCGTCACCGAAGGCGAAGAGTCCGCCGTCGGATGCCACTTCCCAGTAGCCCTTGCCGTCGGGGGTAGGCGCCATGTCGACCATGGGGGCGGCCAGGGCATGCCCGGCCATGGAGTTGTAGAACTGGGCGTCGCCGAAGGAGAACACGCCGCCGTCGCGCGACACGAGCCAGTATCCGCCGCCGTCAGGAGTCGATGCGATGCCCACCGCCGGGGCGGTCATGCCGGCACCACCGGGGTCACCGGGGAGGTACGGCAGGACGGCGCTCCAGGTGTAGTCGATCTGCGGGCTTCCCGAAGTGTCCACCAGCAGCTGGGCCCAGCTGGGGTCGCCCTGCCATCCGGTGGCGTCGTAGCCGTCGCCCATCAGGCAGGGGTTGCAGTTCAGGTTGATGAGAACGTTGTCGCGGTGTCCCCAGCAACCGGACTGGTTGGACTGGGTGCAGTCGATGTTGGACGAGCCCAGGCCGTCGTCGTACATCCAGTAGTACATGGCCTCGAGGGGGTTGCCCACCGCTCCGGCCCAGTTGCTGCCCCAGGAGCTCCACTGGAAGCCGCTCGGCGGGCTCGGGTCCTGGCTCTGCTGAGCACCCTGCACGGAGGCCTGGTCGAGGGCGGTGGCCATGGCGCTCAACGGCTGCAGACCCCGCACCGTGCGCTCGAGGTTGGTGATCACGAAGAGCTGCTGGGCGGGCGAGAGCGACGTCCAGTTGGTGGGCAGGACCATGCCGGGCAGGCCTTCCTGCTCACGGCCGTTGGCGATGGCCTGCAAGGTGTTGTTGACGCAAGACGAGGAGTCGTCGTAGTGGGTCCCGGCGCAGTCCTGGAGGAAGTTCGGGTTGGGGGGGATGTTCTGGGGCGGATTGTTGGGGGGAAGCGTCCCCTGGCGCGCCTGGGGGTAGGCCTTGGTCACGGGGACCGGAGCCGCCTGGCCGGAGAGGGCGAGCGCACCGGTGGACGCCGCTGCACCGGCGGCGGCCGACAGGCTCGGCACCATGACGAGCGCCGCCCCGGCCACCAGTCGTACGATCCGCCGCTGGGCCCCGTGCCGCTCGGCAAACCGGGCCGCCCTGCCGTGTTTGAATTTCGAAGTTGTATTCACTGATTGCAGGTATCGGCCCACTGTCAGTGTTCTTTGATGGGTAAGACGGCCTCAATTCTCGCTTTGTGTGCAAGTTGTTGTGCATTTCGGCCTTAGAAGGGCCTGCCACGGCGACCGAACCTGGGCCGTCATCCCAGGTCAGCGCACAGGCGGGGCCCCGGCGGCGGCCGATAGTGTCCGCCCGGTAGCGACCGAGGCGGACGGAAAAGAGAGGCCCCCGTGGACACGGACCGGCTGAGCCCACTTGACGCATCGTTCCTCCACATCGAGGACGACGTGAGCCACATGCACATCGCCTCGGTGGCTATCTTCGACGGGCCGCCACCCGCCTTCGCCGAGGTGGTGGCCATGATCGAGGCCAAGCTCTCGCTCGTCCCCCGCTACCGGCAGGTGGTGCGCTTCGTGCCCTTCGACCTCGGGCGCCCGGTGTGGGCGGACGACCCCCACTTCTCCATCGATTATCACCTCCGCCATACGGCCCTTCCGACGCCGGGAGGCGAGGACGAACTGCGGGCGTTGGTGGGCCGGGTCATGAGCCAGCAGCTCGACCGCACCCGCCCGCTATGGGAGATCTGGATGGCCGAAGGACTCGACCAGGGCCGCTGGGCGCTTTTGTCGAAGACCCACCACGCGCTGGTGGACGGAGTGTCGGGCACCGACCTGCTGGCCGTGATCATGGACATCTCGCCCGAGACCACGTCCCCGGCGCCTGAGCAGTGGAGTCCCCAGCCGGCGCCGAGCCGGGCCCAGCTCGTGGCGGACGCTGTCGGCGGCTTGCTGCGCAGCCCCTACGAGCAGTTCCGCGCCGTGCGGGCCACCACCCGCGTGCCGCGCCAGGCCCTGGCCCAGGCGGCCGAGGTGCTGAAGGGGCTCAGCTCCATGGCCGGCATCGTGCGGCCCACGCCGGCGTCGAGCTTGAACGGGCCCCTCGGGCCGCACCGCCGCTACGCCTGGGCGACGACGTCGGTGGACGACATCAAGCTGGTGCGCAAGAACCTGGGCGGCACGTTCAACGACGTGGTGCTGGCCGCCATCACCCGAGGCTTCCGGGACCTGCTGCTGGCCCGAGGCGAATCGGTGGACCGCGTGGTGCGCACTTTGGTGCCCGTGTCGGTGCGCCCGCGTGACGCCAGCGGCAAGGCGGTGGGAGACGGCACCTTGCAGAACAAGGTCTCGGCCATGTTCGCCGAGCTCCCGGTGGGCCTCGACGACCCGGCCGAGCGCCTGGCCGCCATCAGCGCCCAGATGGAAGGGTTGAAGGAGTCCAAGGAGGCGGTGGCGGGCGAGGCTCTCACCTCCTTGTCGGGATTCGCTCCCCCCATGTTGCTGGCCCTCGGCATGCGACTGGCCACGCGCGTAGCCCAGCGCAACGTGAACACGGTGACCACCAACGTCCCGGGTCCGCAGTTCCCGCTCTACGTATGCGGGCGGCGGATGGTGAAGGCCTACCCCTACGTGCCGTTGGCCAGCCAGGTGCGCATCGGCGTGGCCATCTTCTCCTACGACGGGCAGGTCACCTTCGGCATCACCGGCGACCGCGACACCACCACCGATCTCGACGTGCTGTGCGGCGGCATCGAGTTAGGCATGGACGAACTGCTCGACGAGTGCCGCTGAGCCAGGTGCCGCTGAGCCAGGTGCCGCAGCACGAGCGCCGGGCACCGTGAGCGACGCACGCATCGGCCTGGTCCTCGGGGCCGGAGGGGTGGCCGGAGTGGCCTTCCATTCCGGAGTGTTGGCCGCCCTGGCCGAGGAGCTCGGCTGGGACCCCCGCCGGGCCGAGTTGGTGGTGGGCACATCGGCCGGGTCGGTGACAGCAGCCGGACTGCGGGCCGGTGTCAGCGCCGCCGACCTTCTGGCCCGGGCCACCAGCGGGTCGCTCAGCGCCGAGGGAGCCGCCATCATGAGCCGCTCCGACGCCGCTGTGACCACCCGGCTGTCGCCGCCACCTGCTCGGCTGCCCACCGGGTGGCCGGCTGCTCCCGCCGTGGTGCTGGCGGCCGGGCGCCGGCCGTGGCGGGTGCGGCCCGGTGCCGTGGTGGCCGGCTTGATGCCACCGGGTGCCGTTCCCACAGCGGCCATCGCCGAAGGTGTGGAGGCGCTGTTCCCGGCGGGCTGGCCGGGCCGAGCCACTTGGATCTGTGCCGTGCGCCTCGACACCGGGCGCCTGACGGTGTTCGGCCGGACCGGGGCGCCCCCGGCCCCCATGGGCCAGGCCGTAGCCGCCTCGTGTGCCATCCCGGGGTACTTCGCCCCGGTGCCGATCGACGGGGCGCGCTATGTAGACGGAGGCGCCCACTCGCTCACCAACCTGGCCAAGGTCAGGAGCGAGGGCCTCGACCTGGTGGTGGTGAGCGCTCCGATGGCGCGGGCCGGGGCCCGGCGGCCCGGACTGGGGGCGGTGGCACGCGACGCCATGCGGCTACAGCTCGCCTTGGAAGCCGGCCGGGTGCGCCGAGGGGGCACTCCGGTCATCGCCTTCGCCCCCACGCCCGAGGACCAACGCGCCATGGGCCGCAACCCCATGGACCCCGCTTGTCAGGCCCCGGTGGCCGAACAGGCCCGACGCTCGACCTTGCGGCGCCTCGAGCGCCCCGACGTGCGCCGGCGGCTGGCGCCGCTGCTCCACGCCGGCAGCGAACGCTGATCAGGCCTCGGCGGCCACCGCTCGGACATGGCCGAGGCGCTCCTCGTCAAGGGCTTCGGCGGCAGCTTCGTCGTACGCCATCTCGGCGTCGAGGTCGCCGTCGGCGAATCCCAGGACGCCCATGTCCTCGAACGCCTTGGTGATGCGCGGCCCCCACAAGCCGATGTCCTTCAGCACCGGGACGATCCGCATGAAGAGAAATCCCCGGAAGGTGCGCTGCTGCTCGCTGTCCTTCACGTAGTCGAGCAGGGCCTGGGGCAACTCGAGGCGCTCGAAGACCTCTTCGCCCAGGAACCGGTCACGCATGCGGTAACAGGCGTCGACGCAGAACTCCTCGC
>DATKSG010000070.1:0-15384 GCA_035531775.1 Acidimicrobiales bacterium
TCCCGCCCGTGGGGTCCCTGGGCCAGCGAGCCCAGGATCCACTCGATGCCGAAGCCGAAAGTGGCCCCCGACGACATCGACACCCGCTCGTTGGCCAAGGTGGTGCGGGCCAGGCGCCACCCGTCGTCCACCGTCCCCACCACGCACTCGTCGGGGACGAACAGGTCGGTGAAGAACACCTCGTTGAACAGGGCATCTCCAGTGATCTCCCGAAGCGGACGGACCTCGATGCCGGCACTGCGCATGTCGACCAGGAAGTAGGTGATGCCCTGGTGCTTGGGAGCCTCCGGGTTGGTGCGGGCCAGGCAGATGCCCCAGTCGGCGCGCGCCGCCATGGACGTCCACACTTTCTGGCCGCTCAACCTCCAACCGTCCCCGTCGCGCTCGGCCCGCATGGACAGCGCAGCCAGGTCACTGCCCGCGCCGGGCTCGCTGAACAGCTGGCACCAGACCAGCTCGCCGCGCAGCGTCGGTCCCACGAAGCGCTCCTGCTGCTGCGGCGTGCCGTGGGCGATGATGGTGGGAAGGGCCCAGGCCCCGACGGCCAGATTGGGCCGGTGCACCCCGGCGGCGGCCAACTCCTCGTCGATGACGAGTTGCTCGACCGGCCCGGCGGCCCGGCCCCAGGGGGTAGGCCAGTGCGCGGTGAGCAGGCCGGTCTCGACCAGCGTGGCCCGCTTGGCGGCGCCCCCCGACGCTTGTGCCACCTGGGCCACCAGGGCCCGCACCTCGGTGCGCACGGCCTCAGCCCCGGCCGGTAGTTCCGTTTCGAGGCGTCGGCGGCTGCCGGCCATGGCGGAAATGGCGGCTTCCACCCGCAACGCCGAGCCCCCGCCGAGCAACTGCCGCAGGGCCAGGGCCCGGCGCAGGTGGAGATGGGCGTCGTGCTCCCAGGTGAAGCCCATGCCGCCGTGTAGCTGCACGCAATCCTTGGCCAGCTCGACGTAGGCGTCGAGGGCCAAGGCCCCGGCCAGCACGGCCGACAACGAAGCCTGGGCCTCGTCCCCGCTGTCAGCAGCCCGGGCGGCGTCCCAGGCCAGGGCCGTCACCTGCTCGGTGGCCACCAGCATGTCGGCCAGGCGGTGCTTCACGGCCTGGAACTGGCCGATGGGCCGGCCGAACTGGCGGCGCTCCTTGGCATAGGCGGTGGTGGTCTCGAGGCACCAGCGCGCTCCCCCGGCGCACTCGGCGGCGCCGAGCACGAGCGCCCGGTCGCGCACGGTGCGACTCGTGAGGCCGGGGAGCTGGCGCCCGAGGGGCACCATGGCGCCGTCGAGCACCACGGCGCCCACGCGCCGGGTGAGGTCCAGATTCGACAGGGCCGACACCACAACTCCCTCGGCGGAGAGGTCGAGGGCGCACCACAGGACGCCCTCCTCGCCGGCCACCGCGACCGGAGCCAGGCACAGGCGGGCCAGCACGGCTCCGAGGACCGGGCGCAGGGTGCCCGACACGGCCAGCGACCCATCGCCGGCGCGCCGGGCCTCGAGCAGGCCGCTGCCGGGCAGGGCTACTGCCGCCGGGGCGGAGCCGTCGGCCAGCGCCGGGAGGAGCTCCTTGGCCGCCGGGTTGTCCACGCCAGCCAACACGGCGCCGGCCAACATGGTGCTGAGCACCGGGCCCGGGGCGGCGGCCATGGACAGCTCCTCGAGCACCACGGCCAGTTCCAGAAGCCCGAAGCCCTGGCCCCCGTGCTCCTCGGCCACGTGAACGGCCAACCAACCCTGAGCGGCCAGCTCGTCCCAGAACGGCGGCAGCGACTCGACCTCGGCGTCGAGCAGGGCGCGCCGAACCTCGGTGCCGCACCGTGCCTCGAGCCAGCGGCGCACCGTGCGGCGCAGCTCCTCGTGGTCCTCGCCGATCCCTATAGCCATGACCGTCCTCTCCGAAGGAGCGCAACGTTAGGCCGGGGCCCGATGAAGCGGCCACCGGCGGCTGGCACCACATAGGCTCGGCGCCGGTGACCACCTACGACACCACGGGAAACGGCGACGGCCTGCGCATCGACGACCTGGCCCGCCTGTCGGGCACCACGGTGGACACCATCCGCTTCTACCAGCGCGAAGGCCTGCTGCCACCGTCGGAGCGCCAGGGCCGGGCCATGCTCTACGGCCAGGAGCACGTCGAGCGCCTCGAGCGCATCAAGGACCTCCAGGCCCGGCACTTCAGCCTGAAGGCCATTAAGGCGCTGGCCGAAGAAGGGCGCCTCAGCATCCTGGACCGCCTCTTCGGCGCCGACGAACGGACCTACACCCGTCAGGAGCTCGTGGCCCAGGCCGGCATCGACGAGGCCCTGGTGGGCGAGCTCGAGGCCATCGGGCTGCTGGGCGACCCCCAACTGCACGGGGCGCTGGCCTACGACGGCGACGACCTGGCCGTGCTCAGCTGCATGCAGGCCTCCATGGGTCGGGGCATGCCCAAGGCGGTGGCCGTCGCCCTGTCGCGCCTGTACTTCGAGCAGATGGCCGAGCTCCAACGGCAGCTCTTCGACATCTTCGCCACCGGCGGAATCGGGCTCGGCCCGGTGCTGTCGGACCAGGACCTCGATGCTTTTCGCACCCTGGCCGCCAACGACATCGACGCCTTTTTGGGCGACTCGTGCGTACTGCTCGAGTACCTCCACCGGCGCGGCGTGCAGCGCCTCGTGGTCCAGGCCATGGCTCTGGCCGATCGCGTGGCGCCCGGCACCGACGGCCAGCTGGCGTCCGGCTCCTGACTCAGTTGGCGGGGGGCTCCTGACCCAGCCGGCGGGGCCGGTTCAGTGGATGCCGATGTGGCAGTCGATCGACCAGACCTGCCAGCCGTGCAGGCCCAGGACGACGGCGGCGGCCAGCGCCATCATGAGGTTCTGGCCCTGCTCGGCCCAGTCGTGGATCATCAACGTGAAGTAGAGAAGGTTGAGGGCGATGCTGGCGAAGGCGGCCACCGGGGTGAGCAGCCCCACGGTGAGCCCGAGCCCGAGGGCCAACTCGCTCATGAGCACCACCCAGGTCATGGCTTTGGGGTGCGGGCGCACGACCTTGTCGAAGCCGGTGCGCACCACGGCGAAGCGGTGTTTGGCGGCGATGTCGGCCGCCCAATTGATCCCGGCCTGGCGCTTGATCCATGCCGTGAGGTTCTTGTGGCGGAAGCTCTCGAGCCACCACAGGCCCAGGCCGATGCGCAGCACGGCGGCCCACTGGGCCCCGTGGAGCAGCGAGGTCCGCATGAGGCCTGTGCTCAGGCCCGGTGGATGACGTTGAAGCGCGAGGTGACCACCGGCTCGCCGCTCTTCTCGTCGGTCCACACCGTCTCGGTGACGATGAAGGTCATGGTCTTGCCCTTGGACTCCTTGGCGTAGGCGTCGACCACGTGCCCCTCCCCCACCAGCACGTCGCCTACGTACACCGGCCGGTGATAGGTGAACTCCTGCTCGCCATGGAGGATCAAGCCGCCCTTGGCCATGAGCGGCCCGATGACCTCGCCCATGGGGTTGCCGGTGGGGGCGTCGGCCGGCTGCAGCTCGGCGAACTGCCCCCAGGTCTGCATGACGAAAGGAAAGGTGGGAGGGGCCGCGATTGCCGACAAGCCGGCGTCGGCGGCCGCCTTGGGGTCGCGGTAGACGGGGTTGTGGTCACAGACGGCCACGGCGAAGTTGGACACCGGGCCCCGCTCGACCACCACCTTCGACTTGCTCATCGGCTTCCCGATGATCTTCTTGAGGTCGTCGTCGGCCATGCTCGTTCCTCCACTGCGCGGACTCGGCCGCCGGCGCGGTGCCGGGGCGGCTCGGGGCGCCACCATACCTGTGACCCTCCGAGGAGGCCATTGGGGGGCGCCCGGCGCGCCTGCTACCGTGCCCGCGGCCGCCGCTACCGCACCGGCGTCGCCCACGAGCTGACACGAGGTGGCCATGGCTGAGTTCGAGACTCTCGGCTACGAAGAGGCCGACGGCGTGGCCTGGGTCACGCTGAACAGGCCGGACGTCCTGAACGCCTTCAACACCACCATGCAGCGAGAGCTGCGGAGCCTGTGGCGCTGGCTGCGCCGCCATGACGACGTGCGGGTGGTGGTGCTCACCGGAGCCGGCGACAAAGCTTTCTGCACCGGCATCGACCGGGGCGAAGCCATAGCCGAAGGCCCCCGACGGGGCCGCAGCGGCCACGGGGCGTCGGACCCGGCCGGCCCGAGCCCGGCCGACGACGACGTCCACATCGGCTCGGGCAGCACCCCGTTCATGTTCGACGACCCCGGTGAGAACCTGGGTCCCAAGAGCAACGACCTGTGGAAACCGGTCATCGCCGCCGTCAACGGCATCGCCTGTGGCGGGGCCTTCTACATGCTGGGCGAGGTCGACTTCATCATCGCCGCCGAGCACGCCACCTTCTTCGACCCCCACCTCACCTTCAACATGGCGGCCGCCTTCGAGCCGCTGCAGATGATGGGGCGCATGCCCTTCGGGGACCTGGTGCGCCTCACGCTGCTCGGCAGCGAGGAGCGCATGAGCGCCGCTCGGGCCCTGCAGATCGGCCTGGTGACCGAGGTGGTGCCGGCCGGCGAGCTGCGCCAGCGCGCCGAGTGGGCGGCGGGTGTCATCGCCCGCGCGCACCCCGTGGCCGTACAGGGGACGCTGCGTGCGCTGTGGGCCGGCCGGGAGATGTCGCGTTCGCAGGCACTCGGGTTGGGCTGGGCCTTCGTGGCCACCGGCAACGACCCCGAGGCCCTGGCCCAGGGCCAAGCCCGGTTCGCCTCGGGCCAGCGGGTGGAGTGGCGACTGCGTTAGTGCAGAGTCAGCCGCTTCGCAGGCCCACGGCCAGGGCCCGGAAGGCGCGACCGCGATGGGAGCAGGCGTGCTTCTCGGCCGGGGTCATCTCGGCGAACGTTCGCCCGTCGCCGTCGTCGGGGATGAACACCGGGTCGTAGCCGAAACCCCCGTCCCCTCGGGCGGTGCCGGCGATGGTGCCCTCGACCAGGCCGTGGGCCACCACCTGGCGCCCGCCTGGGAAACAGGCGATGGCCACCGTGCGAAAGCGGGCCCGGCGCCGGTCGGCGCCGACGGCTCCGGCCGTCTCCAGGTCGGCCAGCAGCTTGGCCACGTTCTCGGCGTAGGTGGCGTGTTCGCCGGCGAATCGCGACGAGTACACGCCGGGTGCCCCGCCGAGCGCGTCCACCTCGAGGCCGGTGTCGTCGGCCACGGCAGCCAGGCCGGTGACCGACAGCAGGGCGTGCGCCTTCAGGCGGGCGTTGTCCTCCAGGGTGTCACCGGTCTCCTCGACCTCGCCCACGGTGGCCGGCCGGGCCACGAGCTCCACGGCGTCGCCCAGCTCTGCCGACATGATGGCCACGATCTCCCCCGCCTTGTCGGGATTGGCCGAGGCCAGCACCATCCGCAGCCGGCCCGGGCCCGCCCCGTTGCCGGGCGCGCTCAACGGGCGGCGGGCGGCTCGGCCAATACGGCGCTCTGCTCGGCCAGCAACGTCGAGATGCCGGCTTCGGCCAACGAGAGCAGCTCGTCGAGCTCCGAACGCGAGAAGGCCATGCCCTCGGCCGTTCCCTGGACCTCGATGAATCGGCCCGACCCGGTCATGACCACGTTCATGTCGACCTCGGCGCGCGAGTCCTCGGAGTAGTCGAGGTCGAGTAGGCAGGCGGCGTCGACCACTCCCACCGACACCGCGGCGCAGGCGTCGGTCAGGGGATGGGCCTTGACGATGCGCTTGTGCAGGAGGCGGGTGAAGCAGTCGTGCAGGGCCACATAGGCGCCGCAGATGGACGCCGTGCGGGTGCCCCCGTCGGCCTGGAGCACGTCGCAGTCCACCGTGATCTGCAGCTCCCCCACGGCCACCAGGTCGGTGACGGCGCGCAGCGAGCGGCCGATGAGGCGCTGGATCTCCTGGGTGCGCCCCGACTGGCGGCCCTTGGCCGCTTCGCGCGCCACCCGCTCAGGCGACGAGCCGGGCAGCAACGAGTACTCGGCCGTGACCCATCCCTTGCCCCCGCCACGCAACCACGGGGGGACGCGGTCCTCGACCGAAGCCGTGCACAGCACCTTGGTGCGGCCCATGGAGACGAGCACCGACCCACCGGCCATGACGGTGAAGTCGCGGACGAAGCTCACCGGCCTCAGGTCGGCCACGGTACGGCCGTCGGAGCGCCGGGCCCTCGGATCGTCAGCGCCGCTGGACGCCGCGGTGGCGCTCACAGGGAGAACCCCCGGCCCACCTCGGCCTGCCCGACGGCACCGCCGAAGGCGGATTCGGCTTCGGCCACCACCGCCGAGGCGGCGATCTTGGCCCAGCGGTGGGTGACCACCAGGCGTCTGGCCCCGGCTTCTTTGGCCGTGCGGCCTGCTTGGGTCCCGCTCATGTGGATGGCCTTCTCCTGCTCGTAGTCGGCGGTGTAGGTGGCCTCGCACAGGGCGAGGTCGAGCCCGGTGCCGAGCGCCCCGAGCGACCAGCCCGGACCGGAGTCGGCAGAGTAGCCCAGTACCCCCGTTGGCCCTTCGACCCGGACCCCCAACGTGACCGGCGGGTGGTCGGTGCGCGAGAAGCGCAGGCGAAGCCCGCCCATGTCGGCTCCGTCCCCGTCACCTACCTCGCGCCAGTCGAAGATGCCGTCGATGTCCTGCTGCAGCTTGGGGCGGATGCCGGGGGCGGCCAGCACGGTGATCGGCGGACGGTCGAAGGACATGGTCCAGCGCGCCGCTGTGACCAAGCCTTCGAGGTCGCTCCAGTGGTCGGAGTGGTCGTGGGTGAGCACGACTCCGCTGAGAGCCAACGGGTCGGTGAAGCGCTGCAGGTTGGCGAAGGTCCCGGGGCCGGCGTCGAGCCACACGGCGGTGCCGGTGGTCCACGAGCGCACCAAGTACCCGCTGCCGGCACCACCGGGGCCGGCGTGGCTGCCGTCGCAGCCCAGGACGGTGAGCGACAGCACGGCTCAGCCCGAGGCCCGGCCCGGCCGGCGAGTGGGCTCGGGCGAGTCGGCCACCGGCGGCGCTTCGGGCCAGCTCAAGGGGCCCACGGTGCCCAGCTCCTCGCCGAAGAGCCGGCCACCCACGGCCCGGAACCACGCCACGTCGCCCGAGGAGTAGAAACGCAAGGTGCCGGGCGATCCCGGCCCGGCCCGGTGGTGGCGGGTGAGGTCGTGGCGGGCGAGCACGTCGAGCACCTCGAAGGCCGTCTCGTCGGCCGAGGACACGAGCACGACGTCGCGGCCCACCACGTCGGCGATGGTGCGGGCCAGGAACGGGTAGTGGGTACAGCCCAAAAGCAACGTGTCCACCCCGGCTTCGCGCACGGGGGCCAGGAGGCGTTCGGCCAGCACCGACAACTGGTCCGAGCTGGTCTCGCCTCGCTCGACGAACTCGACGAAACCCGGGCATGCGGCACAGGCCAGCTGCAGCGGCACAGCCAACTCGGCAATGGCCCGCTGGTAGGCCCCCGAGCCGATGGTTCCCACCGTGCCGATGACCCCGACCCGGCGGTTGCGAGTGGCTCTGGCGGCGGCACGCGCTCCGGGCTCGATCACCCCCACCACGGGCACGTCCACCAGCCGGCGCACGGCGTCGAGACCAGCGGCCGCGGCCGTGTTGCAGGCCACCACGATCAGTTTCACATCGTGGCGGTCTACCAACCACTTCGAGATCTGCACGGCGAAGGCCCGCACCTCGTCCATGTCACGCGGCCCGTAGGGGTAGCGGCCGGTGTCACCCACATAGACCAGGTGCTCGGCCGGGGCCAGGTCGATGAGGGCACGAGCCACACTGAGGCCCCCAAACCCGCTGTCGAACATGCCGATGGGACGCTCGTCCACCCCCGCAGGCTAACGGGGCCAGGCCATCGGTCCGTGCTCAGCCCAGGGGCAGCTGGGGCGCCTCGGCCAGCGACGGGCTGTTGCGGCGCCGAGCGCCCAAGGGGAAGACCTGGTCGGGCAGGAACGAGCGCACGTGATGCTCGCCTTCTCCGCCTCCCACCACCTCCACCGACTCGGCCCCGTTACGGGTGTTGTGCACGTGGGCCTGGAACCGCCACGTGGCGCCGCGCCGGCTGGCTCCGGCGATCTCCACCGGGTCACCGGGGCGCAGGCCGTTCCAGGCCTCGCTGCGCACGAGGTGCTCGGGGAGTGCTCGGACCTTGACCTTGCGGCGACGCGCCACGCCGGCCCGGTTTCAGCCCGTCGCAGCAGCGGGAGGTGTCACCGATGGGCCGGCTCGACCGGGACGCCGATCTCCTGGAGCAGGCTGAGCAAGTCATCGGCGTGCTCCTCCTCCATGGCCAGGATCTCCTCCACCATGCGCCGCGTGGTGGGGTCCTGCTCGCCGAGCCACCGGGCGATCTCCTGGTACGAGGCGACGGCCACACGCTCGGCCACCAGGTCCTCGCGGATCATGTCCACGAGGTCGGTGCCCGGGGCGTACTCGGCGTGGCTACGGGCCACCAAGGTGGCCGGGTTGAAGTCGGGCTCCCCCTGGAGCTGCACGATGCGGGCCGCCACCAGGTCGGCATGGCCCTGTTCCTCGACGGCGTGCTGGAGGAACTCGGCCGCCACCGGGCCGGAGTTGATGCCCTGGGCCATGTAGTAGTGACGCTTGTAGCGCAGCACGCACACGAGCTCGGTGGCCAGGACCTCGTTCAGAACCTCGATGACGCGGGTGCGATCGGCGCCGTAGGCCTCGGTGATCGGGCCCTGGTCCATGTGGGCGCGGGCATTGGCTCGTAGGGTCTGCACGTCAGTGAGGAAGCCGTCCATGACCAGCACCCTACCCGGCGCTCCGGCGCTTCGGACGTGCCAGACGCTCAGAAGTAGATCGTGCTCTTGGCCCGTTCGGTGACGACGTCTATGTCGTCGGTCCAGGCGCCGGTGGACAGGTACTTCCAGCCACCGTCGGCCGAGACCACCACGACCACCCCCGACTCGATGGCCTCGGCGCACTTGGCTGCCCCGGCCATGGCCGCCCCCGAGGAGATGCCGGCGAAGACCCCGACCTCGGCCAGGCGCCGGGTCCACTCGATGGACAGCTTGGGGCTCACCATGGTCTTGCGATCGAGGAGCTCGGCCCCGCCCCAGTCGGAGAAGATGGGGGGGATGTAGCCGTCGTCCAAATTGCGCAGCCCGTCGACCATCTCGCCGGCGGGGGGCTCCACGGCCCACACCTGGAGATCCGGGTTGCGCTCCTTCAGATAGCGGCCCGCGCCGAGCAGCGTGCCGGAGGTGCCGAGGCCGGCCACGAAGTGGGTCACCTCGGGGCAGTCGCGCCAGATCTCGGGGCCGGTGCCCTCGTAGTGGGCCCTGGGGTTCGCCGCGTTGGCGTACTGGTAGAGAAAGACCCACTCGGGATGCTCCGCCGCTATGGCGCGGGCCATGCGCACGGCGCCGTTGGACCCCTCGGAGCCGGGCGACTCGATGATCTCGGCCCCCCACAGCTCGAGCAGCTGGCGTCGCTCGACCGACACGTTCGAAGGCAGCACCACCTTCAGGCGGTACCCCCGGACCCGGCACACGAGGGCCATGCCGATGCCGGTGTTGCCCGACGAGGGCTCGAGCAGCACGGCGCCTGGCTCGAGGAGGCCACTCTTCTCGGCGTCCTCGATCATGGCCAGGGCGATGCGGTCCTTGACCGACCCGCCGGGGTTCTGGCCCTCGAGCTTGACCAGGATGCGCACAGCCGGGTTGGGGCTGAGCGCGCTCACGTTCACCAGTGGCGTATTGCCGATCAGGTCGAGCACACTCGACGCCACCGACACGGGCGCCGCCTCAGCCGCCGGCCACGGCGGGCAGGATCGACACCGTGTCGCCGTCGGCCACCTTGGTGTCGAGCTGCTCGAGGTAGCGCACGTCATCGTCGTTCACGTACACGTTCACGAAGCGGTGCAGGGTCCCCTCGGCGCTCAGCACCTGATCGCCGAGGCCCGGGTAGGTGGCAGCCAGCTCGGCCAGGACCTGGCCGACGGTGGCACCGGAGGCCGACACGGTGGCCAGCCCGCCGGCGTGTGGACGCAGCAGGGTGGGCAGTCGCACTTCGACGGGCAACGGGGATCCTCCTGGGCAGGCGGCCCGCCGCCGACGAGTGGTGCGGCGGCGGGCCCGAGGGTGAATGTTGACGAATCTGGTCGGTATTCTACCGGTCGGCCGTCACCACCGGCTCCTCGCTTATGGCGCCGTCCACGATGCGATACGAGCGCAGCGAGGGGACGCTCTGGCGCAGCGACACCAGTACGTAGTGCCACGACGGGTCAGGGGCCTGGGCCACGTCGGTGGGCGAAGGGTAGGCCTCGGTGTGGGTGTGGGAGTGGAACACGCCGATGATCTCGAGCCCGGCAGCCTCGGCGTCGCGGTCGGCGCGCAGGTGGTCCTTGGGGTCCACGGTGTAGAGCGTGGCCGAGGCGGCCAGGTTGCGCGTCGGGTAGCAGCGCTCCACGTCCCCGCTCCCAGCCGGCCCGACGATCAGCCCGCAAGCCTCCTCGGGCAGGCCGGCCAGGCAGTGGGACAGGATCTGGGCGTGGACGTCGGCCGGGAGCCGGAGCATGGCGTCCGAGGCTACCGGGCCGTTGCCGGTACCCTCGGACGGTGGCACCATCCAAGGGAGGCCGGGCGTCCAAGCGGGCGGCCGGCGACGGCGAGGCCGAGCGCTACCGCCAGGTGGCCCGCAACCGCCGGGCCCGTCACGAATACGACATCTTGGAAGTCCTCGAGTGCGGCATCGCCCTCCAGGGCAGCGAGGTGAAGTCCCTGCGCGGCGGCCGGGTGTCTCTCCAGGACGCCTACGCCCGTATCGACCGAGGCGAGGCCTGGCTGCTCGGCGTGCACATCCCCCCCTACGAGCACGCCAGCGGCTTCGGGGCCCACGACCCGGTTCGGGCCCGCAAGCTGCTGATGCACCGCAGCCAGATCGACGAGCTCTTCGGACGCACCCAGCAGCAGTCGCTCACCTTGGTGCCGCTGTCGATCTACTTCAAAGAAGGCAAGGCCAAGGTGGAGCTGGCCCTGGCCAAGGGCCGGCGCCTCTATGACAAGCGCCACGCCATCGCCACCCGCGACGCCGAGCGCGAAGCCGAGCGGGAGGCGGCCCGGGCCTCGGGCAAGGGCGTGGCCCGGGGCAGCCGCCGGGAGTACGACTGACCTGAGCCGATCATCGGATCATGGGAGCGGGGGAAAGGCCGGGTAGGACTGGGAGACGGACTCGTGGTCCAGCCACGAGACCAGATTGTCTGTCTCGACGGGCGAGATGCCCGTACACGGCCCACTGAGCGTCTCAGGTTTGCCGATCGTCGTCGCGTTCGCCGAGCACACCGATCCACAGGGCTGCTCGCCCGGTGTCGACACCCCGCCGACGGGCAGCTGGCCGCACGAAGGGGCGCCGTAAGGCAGCGGAGCGATCGAGTTGGCCGAGTTGACCTGCAAGAGCGGGTCGTTGGCGCACTGCGCGACCGCCAATTTCAGCTCGGCGCTGGTCGGGTATCGCCACGCCCGGATCGGGTGCAGCTCGTACCAGCCGTAGCCGGGGTCGTAACGCACGGCCCCGAGGACCATGACCGGAGCCCCGAGGGGGGGGTCGTCGAGCTGCCAATTGGTGAAGACGTCCAACGGGAGGTCCGGGGCACGCGCCGGCTGGTCGACATAACCGCGCAGTGGCGGCGTGCTCTCCGTGGTCATCCCGGCTCCAGGGCACGGTGACATCATCTGGACGTGCACGTCGCCGTCGTCGCCGAAGGGCTCAGTCTGTGGGATCTCGGCGAACACCGTCCCTTCGATCCACACCATGCGCCCCTGCGGAAGCCGACCGCTGGCCACGTCTAGTTCGCTCACCTGGGGGTAAGGGCCGAGCGGCGCCGGGCCTGAGCCATGTGTCTCGTCAATCCACCGGGTCACCTGCACGACGTCGTTCGCGTCGAGGACACCCCAAAGCGTCACCACCATCCCCGAGACGGGAGTTCCTTGCGCCCACCAGTCGTTCACGTTGGCCGACACCTGGGTTCCCGGCGGGGCCTGGGAATCGTCGACCCGGCCTAAGGTGAAGGTGCCGCCCGAGGTGGCGACAACTAGCACGTTGTCGATACAGACATTGGTACCAGAGACAAGCGAGGCGACCGATCGCAGCGGTGTTGGGCTACAGCCGGTGGGTGCCGGCGGGAGCGTGGGCGACGAGGCGCCACTGGGCACCGCCCCCGGCAGCGCAGCCAAGGCCGGTATGGCTACCAATGCGACCATGATCGCCAAGACCCGATGCCGCATGCCGCATGCCGCCTTCCGCCGCCGTGGACCTGCCCCAGAAAACTATGCAGTGCCGCTTGCCGCGGCAGGGTAACACCCTCGTTGCCTCACGTAAAACGTCCGGCTAAGCCTCAGGACCTAACCTCACAACTGGAGCGCATGGCGCTCTCGAAGGCTCCCGCACCGGTCAAACCCTGGATCTCCCCGGGACGGACGCCCGCCATCTTCTTGGTCACGGCCTGGCGTTGGCTCATCGAAAGCTCCATCACGAAGGCGTGGTCTGTGCCCGTCGCCGAACCGGGAATCACCGCCTCGAAGCGGAGATTCTCTGGTGAGGCAATGCATAGGGGGCGGAGGTTTTTGATGAGTCAAGGCGGGACAGCGGACGGCGGCCCGCGGCCGGCGGCCACGGCTCAGGTAGGATGGGTGTGAACACACACATACATGGGGGTGATTGGTCTCGACTCTGGTCGTCAATACGGGAGAAGCGAGCCGTGGTCTCCGGAGCCACGTTAAAGAGCCGGAAACCAACACAAACGCCGAGCCTCAGCTCGCGTTGCTGGCTGCTTAATACGTAGCCCGTCCGTCCGGTCTCAGCCCTATGGGCCGGTAGCGGGCGTCATCAAGTAGGGCTTACCCGGGCGGTTCCGTCGATCGGCCGCCGGGGACACCAAAGGTCGGCTGGGGACCTACGAGTCTGCCGGTGGCGGCGAAGGTCCCGAGACTTAGCTACCGGCTGCGCTCGGAGAAGGCCCGTTGAGAAGCCGGAGGACGCGGGTTCGATTCCCGCCACCTCCAAGGGTGCTCAGGGGAAACCGTGAGCACCGTTGGAGGTGCGCCGACACCCACGTAGCGGCGGAAGCACTTCCTCTCGGTACACTTGTACCTGTGAGTAAGTCTGCGGAGATCGGGCGCGATCCGATGTGGGCTAACCGCGAGGCGACAAAGATCAATCTTGCTCTTCGCAAGGTTGGTTACTCAGACGCAGCTGCCACTCGATGGTGGAATCACGCTGCATATGACGACCTTGGTGGTAGGACGCCAACTCAGGCCTGGAACTGCGAGGACTATGACCTCGTCAAAGGGCTTGTCGAGAAGCTCGTGTCAGACCAGTTCGCCTCACAACTCGCGGATAATCCGACGATCCTGAAACGCCTCGAAGACTCCAAGAACTGTTAACCCTCAGGTGTCGTACAGCCTGATAGGAGACGATCGATGGCTCGAAAGATGGCGAGCTGGAGAGAGTCCGAGCACAGAGCAGGCGGAGTTCCTCCGCCGCTGGTTGGACGGCCTGAGGGAAGCTCCTCGCCAACCGCCTTCAACCGAGTCGTCGCGCGAGCACCCTCATCCGTTGGACGAACTCCGAGGCGCCTTTCTCCTCGATGCGGGTCCCGTCTTCGTCGCTTATGCAGTCAACGACTCGGAGCAGGCTGTTCGGATTCTCCATATCGGCGCCGAGCCGGTCGAGGGTGTCGTCTTCAGGTTCCCGATCTGACACGTCGGAACCAAGCTGTGGATCACGGAAATACCAGGTCCAACAAGCTCCTGAGGTTCTCCGGCCTATTGTCGGCCTCGAAGAACTCATCCATACTTCGCCGCCCTCGGCGATGGCGGTGTCGGCCAATACGCCCATCAAGCCGACGGCCCACCTCCGTACACAAGTCGGATGCCTTGTCGGGCGAGCAAGGACCCCAACTAGGCAGCTGCCTCGGCGTAAGCCGCGCCCGCCCCCGGACTCGAGGCACAGTAGACACAGATCGACTCCATTTGCCTAGTGACCTGGTCCGGTCGTCGTTTCAGCTTCGAACAATTGGCCCGTGTGCTCGCAGATCACACGGAGATCCCGATCGAAGAACCAGGTGACGACTTCTGCGCTCGCCAACTCTCCGGTCGCCGCTATCAAGTAGTCAACTGCAGGGCGGCGGTGATTCCCGTGCGTGCGTCCCGCCAACTCGCGCTGGACATCCAGCGCTCGTCGTGTGGCCGCGCTATCGAGCTCGAGCCACCGAAGGGGGCCCAAAAGACCGTTGAACAGCTCCTCGTACTGATCTGCTGTTTCCGCCCGGTGCATGACCTCGAGAGCGACCGGAACGCACGTCGCGATCTCGTCGCGTTCGAGTCGCTCCGCCAGCTTCTCTTGAATGTCCGGCCGGGACCTTTTGTTGGCCCACGCCCAGATCGAGGAATCGGCGAGGTAGAGGGGCACGCGTTAGACCGAACGCGTGCGCCGGAGTTCCGGCATGTCGTCGGGCTCGACGACACTGAGGTCGCCTCGGCGCACCATGGCGGCGGCTCGACGAAGAGCGGCAACCCTGTTCACCTCGTGCAGCGCCCTGTTCACCGTCTCCCTCGTTGTCTTCGTGCCGAGGACCTCTTGCGCCCGACGCAACTCCTCCAGGTCAATGACCAGGGTCGTCCGCTGATCGTTCTCTGAAAACTCACTCCTGGCCACGGCAATGAGTATATCTCTTCTTCCATAAGTTATATGCCTGCGCATAGCCATTCAATATGCCTATTTGGAAGCCTCTTCAGCATCACAGACGCCCAGGCGGGCCAGGGCGCCTGCGTATGGGTCCGACCTCGAGCCTGATCGGCGGCACAACAAAGCTGGCCGCGCCGTTCGTATCCGGAGGCGTCACCTCCAAGGGAGCTCAGGGGAAACCGTGAGCACCGTTGGGGGCGTGCCGACATCCACGTAGCGGTCGTAGATCGACCGGCAGACTCAGAGCGCAGACACGGGCAGGGTGCTCGGCAGTGTCGCCGCAGTCACGCTCCCGTTGCCGGAGCTCGGCTTGTAGTCCGTGGTACCGGCGAACTCCGCCGTATAACCCTTGGCGTTGGAGATCGCCTCAGTGCCCGCCAGGCTGCTCACTGTGCACGATGCCGCGCCGTTCGAGTTCGTGATGGCCGAACACAGGAACGTGCTCTTGGCATAGAAGCTCACGCTCTGACCGGCGATGGCACCGGCATCCCAGTTGCGGGTGAGAGTCGCCGACACCGTGGCACCGGGCTTCACGGGATTGACCGAAACCGAGCCGGCCTTCAGGGTGGTGGCCGCCTGCTGCACCGTGAACATGCCGGTCACATAGCCGATGGTGTAGTTGGGGTCGAGGGCGCCCGAGCAACTCGTGGTGTAACTGCCCGCATCCGGTGTCGCTGCCTTGGTGCCCTTGGAGCAGCTCGGTGCATTGGAGA
>DATKSG010000071.1:0-3163 GCA_035531775.1 Acidimicrobiales bacterium
CCCGATCCGCACGGCGACCACGACACGGCCTGCACCGGGGGCAGCGGCGTGGAGGTGGTGGAGGGGATACCAGTGCGCCGCCCGGCGCCGGGCGCCGAGCCGGCGACGGGCGTGCAGGCCGACAGCAGTGCCGAACAGGCCACCGCCAGGGCCGCCCGGCCTGTGCACCATCGCGCCCGGGCCATCCCATGACTGTGTCACGGCAGCGCCGCTGGCACTGTGTCACGGCCCGCCGGCGCGCCGGGCGCACCCGGCGGGCCGAGGCGCGGGAGAATCACCTCGTGCCCGAGTTGCCCGAAGTGGAGGCCCTGGTGCGGTTCCTCGACGGGGCCAGCACCGGGGCCGTGGTGAAGCGAATCGAGTTGGGCTCGGTGGCCGCCCTCAAGACCTTCGACCCTCCCTTGGACGCCCTGGCCGGCACCACCGTCGGGCACTGGGAACGACGCGGCAAATACCTGTGCCTGGCCACCAGCGGGCCCTGGCTGGTGCTGCACCTAGCCCGGGGTGGGTGGGTGAGCTGGTGGGACACGCCCCGGCGCACCCCGCTGCGCTTCGGCGGGCGGGGGCCGCTGGCGCTGCGCCTGCACCTGCAGGGCGACCGGGGCCTCGACGTCACCGAAATGGGCACCGAGAAGCGCCTCGCTCTATGGGTGACAGCCGACCCGTCCGAGGTGGAGGGGGTGGGCACCTTGGGCCCCGACCCCCTCGACCCGGGCTTCGATGTCGGGCGGCTGGGGGCGCTGCTCGCCGCCGAGCGCGCCACCTTGAAGCACGCCCTGGCTCGACAGTCGCTCATCGCCGGCATCGGCAACGCCTACTCCGACGAGATCCTGCACGCGGCGCGCCTGTCGCCCTACAAGAAGGCCGCCGCGCTCGATGCCGACGAGCTGGCCCGCCTGCACGCGGCGATGACCGGCGTGCTGGGCGAGGCGCTGTTTCGGGCGGTGGGGCTCGGGGCGGCCGAGCTCAAGGCCCAGAAGAAGCTCACCATGCGGGTGCACGGGCGCAGCGGGGAGGCCTGCCCGGAGTGCGGCGACGTCGTGCGCGACGTCTCGTTCGCCTCCCGCTCGCTGCAGTACTGTGCCACCTGCCAGACCGGCGGCAAGCCGCTCGCCGACCGGCGCCTGTCACGGCTGCTCAAGTGAGGCGGGCCGGACCGGCCGGCTGCGGCGGGGTGAGGAAGGTGCAGTGACCGACACCGAGTTCAACCTGGGCCTGGTCCACGAGAAGGTGGCGGGTGCTGTGCCCGACCGCCAGTGCATCGTGTGGGGCGAGCGCCGCTTCACCTTCGCCCAGATCGCCGAACGCTCCCGGCGCCTGGCCTCCTACCTCCACGAGCGTGGACTAGGCGCGCACAGAGAGCGCTCCGCCCTGGAGCCGTGGGAGTCCGGCCAGGACCACCTGGGTCTGTACCTCTTCAACGGCAACGAGTACGTGGAGGGCATGCTGGGCGGCTACAAGTCGCGGGTGGCGCCGTTCAACGTGAACTACCGCTACGTGGAGGAGGAGCTGCGCTACCTGCTCCATGACGCCGGGGCCCGGGCGCTCGTGTACCACGCCAGCTTCGCCCCCACTCTGGCCGCCGTGTTGCCCGACCTCCCCGGCCTGGACGTCTTGCTGCAGGTGGCCGACGACTCCGGGCACGAACTGCTGCCGGGGGCGGTGGACTACGAGGAGGCACTGGTATCGGCGACCGACGCCATGCCACCGGTCGACCTGTCGCCCGACGACCTCTACATCCTCTACACCGGCGGCACCACCGGCATGCCCAAGGGCGTGCTGTGGCGCCAGCACGACATCTTCCGCGCCGCCGTGGGCGGGCGCGCCTACGGGACGTGGCAGGAAGTGGCCGACTACGACGACTTGCTGTCGAAGGTGCTACCGAGCACCGATGTGCGCGTGCTTTCCATCCCGCCGCTCATGCATGGAGCGGCCCAGTGGGCGACCTTCTATTACATGACCATGGGGGCCACCGTGCTGTTCCCCACCGACACCAGGCGGGTGGACCCGGTGGACGTGTGGCGCACGGTCGAGCGCGAGAGGGCCGTGGGCATGTCGGTGGTGGGCGACGCCATGGCCCGGCCCCTGATCGAGGAGCTCGAGCGCGGCGACTACGACACGAGCTCCATGTTCGCCTTCGGAAGCGGCGGCGCCATCATGAGCGAGGGCATCAAAGCGCGCCTTCTGGCCAAGCTGCCCAACCTGCTCATAACCGACGTGGCCGGGGCATCGGAGACCGGCGCCCAGATGGGCACCAACTCGACGGCGGGATCGGTGGCCACCGGCCGCTTCGTGGCCGGGCCGGGCACGGTGGTCCTCGACGCCGAGCTCACCCGCCTGGTGGAGCCGGGCGACACCGGCCAGGGCTGGCTGGCCCAGCGCGGGGCGGTGCCGCTCGGGTACCTGGGCGACCCCGACAAGAGTGCGCGCACCTTCCCCACCATCGACGGGGTGCGCTACTCGGTGCCAGGCGACCGGGCCCGGCTATTGGCCGACGGCCAGATCGAGCTGCTCGGACGGGACTCGGTAACCATCAACTCCGGCGGCGAGAAGATCTTCGCCGAAGAAGTGGAGCAGGCCCTGGTGCGCCACCCCGCCGTGTTCGACGTGGTGGTCGCCGGGCGCCCGAGCGAGCGATGGGGCCAGGAGGTGGTGGCCCTGGTGCAGCTGGCCGAGGGGGCCACGGCCAGCGCCGAGGACCTGTTGGCCGAGGCCGGGCGGCACCTGGCCCGCTTCAAGCTCCCGAAGACCATTGCCTTCCTGCCCCACATCGTGCGCTCCCCCTCGGGCAAGGCCGACTACCGCTGGGCCAAAGAGCAGGCCGAGAGCCTGCCGGCTGACCCGGCCTGAGCGCCGGGCCGAGCAGCGAGCAGGCGGCGGCGTGGAAGACCGGCTCACCGAAGGCCTCTACATGGAGCTCGGGAACCTGGACCCCGACCGCTACGGCGAGAGCCGGGCCGGGGAGCTGCTGCGCCTGCGCGGCGTGCAGCGCGTGAGCTGGTGGGCCAACTGCCGGCCGGATCGACAGGACCTACGGGCCCGGGTGGCCGACGGCACCCTGCTCGGGATGGCCGAGGTGGACGACGGCTTCGTGGCCCCCGAGGCGGCGCCCGGAGCGCTGGCCCACCACTTCCGGCGACATCGGCGCCCGAGCCAGGGCATC
>DATKSG010000072.1:0-30946 GCA_035531775.1 Acidimicrobiales bacterium
GGCGCCGGCGGTACCTCCACCGGGAGCGGGGGAGCGAGCGGCACCGGCGCCGGCGGTACCTCCACCGGGAGCGGGGGAGCGACGGGCAGCGGGGGCGCCACCTTCGCGGCCGGTGACACCTCGCACTGCGTGAACGGGCGCGAGTTCTCGACCTCCATCGCCTGGTACGCCCCCGCCTGTACCCCGGGCACCATCGGCTCCTCGGACCCGGCCAACGGCGGGGCCACCTACTCCGGGGTGTCGGGCAACCAGATCACCATCGTCGACTACGTCACCAACTACGGCCCGGAGGTGAACGCCATCCTTCAGGCCGAGGGCCAGTACGTGTCCTTCAGCGACGAGCAGGTGTGGGACCAGGTGATGACCAAGTTCATCAACACCCACTTCGTCCTCTACGGACGCTCGGTCAAGATCATCACCTACCAGGGCAAGTGCCAGTCTGTGCCCCCCGACACGACGTGTCTCACCGCCGAAATGGACAGCATCGTCCAGACCTATCAACCCTTCGCCGTCCTGTGGATCGACAACACGGTCTGCTCCACGTGTTACGCCGAGATCGCCAAGGACCATGTCGTGGCCATCGGCGGCAACGGCTTCAGCGACGACCTGTCGAACCAGCTGGCTCCCTACTTCTACAGTGCCGACGAGAGCTCGTCGCGGATCGAGACCGCCTTCGCCCAGTGGTGGTGCGGACAGATGTCGAGCGTCAGCAACCCGTCGAGGAAAGTCAGCCAAGCTGGCACCGAGAACCCGGCCCAGAACTTCAACGGCCAGCCTCGCGTCCTCGGGGTGATCTCCACCAACGATCCCGACAACGAGAACACGGTGACCAACGTCCTCGGGCCCGCAATCCAGAAGGGCTGTGGGGACAAGATCACCCATACGTACTTCTACTCACAGAACATCAACACCGCCGCCCAGCAGGTGTCGGCCGGCATCGCCGCCATGAATACGCCGACGAATCCGGCCAACGTGGTGCTGTGCCTGTGTGACCCGGTGGCTCCCCAGTTCCTCTACGGGGGCGAGGCCGACGACAACTACTGGCCCGAGAACGTGCTGGCCAGCGACCAGCTCATGGACCTGGATCAGACCAGCCAGAACTACAACTCCGGCGCGTCGTGCCCGACCTCCAACGGCTGTGAGTACACCCAGGCCTTCGGGCTTTCACCCATCGATCCGCAGGAGCCCCAGGGCCAGGACGCCGCCAACCGGGTGTGGACCATGGACGGCGGCACGGGATCGCTGGCCTCCACCATGGGATCCACCGCCAACGCCGATCAGTACCTCCGACAATTCGTCATGACGGCGTCGCTCATCGAGAACACCGGACCGCACCTCACCCCGGCCAACATGCAGGCGGCCGCCCCCCACCTGGGCACCGTCGGTGGCGGATCGACCGGGGACGCGCTCTTGGGCTTCGCCCCCGGCGACTGGCACTGGACCCAGGACGCCCGCGTCGTCTACTGGGACAACAACGCCACCTCCAAGTACAACGGCGTGAAGGGGACCTTCTGCCAGGTCGAGGGGGCCCGCTTCAACCTGGGCCAGTACCCGAACCTGAGCTCGGGGCCGCCGATCCCGAGCCCTCGACCGTCCTCGTGTTGAGCCTCCTCATTCCGACGCCCGCCGTGACGCGCCGGTGACCACCACCATGGAGCCGGATACTGGCGGGGAACGGCGACCGCTGGGTCGGAGCCGGTCGGTGGTCAATCGGGCCGTCGAGGCCGTCGATCCCTTGACCCGCCTGGCCCGTCGCGGTGTGGACATGGCCGGGCAGGACACTGCCCCGTGGCGAGCGGGCCGCTTCGTCGGCCTCGGCGCCCTGTTCCTTCTCTTCGTGGAGTTGGTCTTCCACCAGTCGCTGCCCGAGCTGGTGAACGGCGCCGCGCTGGGGTCTACCTACGGGATCATGGCCGTGGCCGTGGTGCTCATCTACCGCACCCAGCGCGTCATCAACTTCGCCGCCGCCGCCATCGGATCGGTGCCGGCCATCATCGCCCTCTACCTGGACATCCAGTACCACGTCAGCTACCTGATCGTGCTCCCGGTGGTGCTGGTGGGCGGGCCCCTCATGGGTGCGCTGACCGATATCTTCGTCATGCGCCGTTTCGCCGACTCCCCGCGCCTCATCGTCACGGTGCTCACCATCGGCGTGGCCGAGACCTTCTCGCTGCTGGCTTACTTCATCCCCATCTGGATGGGCCACAGCGCCAAGGAGATCTCCGTAGTCCCCACGCCGTGGCAGACCTTCGCCATCCACAACAGCCGGGGTCAGCCAGTGGTCACCGGCAACGAGATCGCCGAGGTGGCGGTGGTCCTCGCCCTCACCATCGGTCTCATCCTCTTCCTGCGCGGGACGCGCATCGGGTTGGCCCTGCGGGCAGCGGCCGAGAACGCCGACCGGGCCTCGCTGCTCGGGATCCCGGTCCGCCGGCTCAGCACGGTGGCCTGGATGCTGGCCGGGCTCCTGGCCGCCCTGGCCGTCTACTTCCAGGCGCCGGTCATCGGCGTCCCCCAGGACACCTCGCTGGTGCTCGACCCGACGCTTCTGTTCATGCTGGCCGCCGGCGTAGTGGCGCGCTTCAACCGCATCGGCGTGGCACTGGGCGCCGGCTGTGCCAGCGGCATCCTGGTCTTCGCTACCGTGCAGAGCACGGGCTCGAGCGATGTGGCCACCGCCCTCATGTTCGTGATCATCTTGCTGGCCCTGCTCTTCCAGCGCGGCGGGCTTTCACGGGCCTTCGACACCGGCGTAGAGACCTGGAAGTCACTCAAGGAGTTCCGCCCCGTCCCCTCCGAGCTGCGCCATCTGCCCGAGGTGAAGGCCCTGCGCCTGGCCGTGCCCGGCGTCCTCGTCCTAGTGGCCGTGGTGCTGGGCCTGCCCCACGTGGGCCTCAGCGCGCCCAACATCCCGTTCCTGGTGCTACTGCCCATCTTCGGGATCGTGGCTGTGTCCACTGTGGTGCTCACCGGATGGTCGGGGCAGATCAGCCTGGGTCAATTCGGCCTGGCCGCCTCGGGGGCGCTCATCACCGGTGGCCTGGTGTCGCGCCACAATCCCGACTTCTTCGCCGTGCTCGGGCTCGGGATCGCCGCCGGCGTGGTGACGGCCGTGCTCATCGGCCTGCCGGCCGCCCGCTTCCCCGGCATGCAGCTGGCCGTCATCACTTTGGCTTTCAACTACATGATGTGGTCATACCTCATGAATCCCCACTACTGGTTCGGGGCCCACCTGATGCCGACCGGTTTCCTGGCTTCGGTCAACCGTCCGGTGCTATGGCAGCGGATCACCTTGGGTGATATCGGGCCCAACCGGAACTACTATTTCTTGTGCCTGGTCTGCCTCGGCCTGGCCATGGCGGCGGCGACCTCCTTCCGCCGGTACCACAGCGGACGGGTGCTGATCTCAGTGCGCGACAACCAGCGAGCCGCCACTTCGTACTCCATCAACGTGGTGCGCACCCGGGTGGCAGCCTTCGCCGTGTCG
Source organism: Acidimicrobiales bacterium (assembly GCA_035531775.1). Lineage (GTDB taxonomy): Bacteria > Actinomycetota > Acidimicrobiia > Acidimicrobiales > UBA8190 > DATKSG01. Next base: position 3,488 of record DATKSG010000072.1, read on the forward strand.
GGCGGCATCGCCGGCATGGCCGGGGTGCTGCTCATGTACGCCCAGGGCAACGTCATTCCCGACAGCTTCGCCCCCCAGTACTCGATCATCATCTTCCTGGCCGTGGTGGTCGGGGGGGCCAACTCCCTGCCATGGGCCGTGATCGGCGCCGTGGTCTTCGAGGCCGTCACCGTCTTCGGGCCGACGGTGCTCAAGCCGGTGGTGGGCTCCAGCGTCACGGCCGCACTGCCCTTGATCCTGGCCGGCCCGGGGCTGATCATCACCTTGCTTCAGTACCCGGCCGGCAATGCCGAGTGGGGGTACAAGCTGCGCGACCGCTTCCTTCGCTCGGTCGCGGCGCGCCACGGGATCGCCGTGCCGTCGCTGGTGGCCGACCGGCGGGTGGCCGCCGACGAAGGCCGCGAGGCCATCTCGCAGGCCGGCGCCCGCTACGACGCGGTACGGGCGGTGGCCGCCGCCAACGGCTCCAACGGTGCGCCGCATGGCGCCGACGACGCTATGGGGAGCGCCGGTCCGACCCTGTCGTGCCCGGTGTGCGGCGACGTCTTGACCCTCCTCGAAGCGGCCGACCACGAGCACCTGCGCTCGCCGGCGCCCCCGTCCGGGAGCCGGCCGTGACGGCCACCGGCACCATGGCACCGTCGAGTGGGCCCCGGCCCGGCGAAGGCATCCTGTCGTGTCAAGGCGTCGAGGTGGCCTACGACGGCGTGCAGGTGCTCTTCGGGGTCGACCTCGACGTGGCCGAGGGTGAGATCATCGCCCTGCTCGGCACCAACGGGGCGGGCAAATCGACACTGCTCAAGGCCATCTCCGGGTTGGTAGACCCCATGGGCGGCCGCATCGTCTTCGAGGGCCGAGACATCACCCATGCCGATGCCGTCGAGACCTCGCGCATGGGCATCGTCCAGGTGCCGGGGGGCAAAGCCGTCTTCCCCACCCTGAGCGTGGAAGAGCACTTCACGGTGGGCTCATGGCTCTTCTCCCGCGAGGACCCGGCCCAGGTGGCGGCCCGGCTCGAGACTGTCCTCGACCGCTTCCCCCGCCTGCGCGAGCGATGGGGCCAGCTGGCCGGCAACCTGTCGGGCGGCGAGCAGCAGCAGCTGGCGCTGGCCATGGCCTTCGTGGCCCGGCCCCGGCTCCTCGTCATCGACGAGCTGTCGCTCGGGCTGGCCCCAGCCATCGTGGAACAGCTGCTCGAGTTGGTGAGTGCCATCCACGCCCAGGGATGCACCATCGTCATCGTCGAGCAGTCGGTGAACGTGGCCCTTACCGTCGCCTCCAGGGCGTACTTCATGGAGAAGGGCGAAGTCCGGTTCTCCGGACCTACCGCTGAGCTGCTCGAACGCGACGACATCCTCCGGTCGGTCTTCCTCGAGGGTGCCGCCACCGCCGTGGCCGGGTCCGGTTCCTCTGCCGGTACGAACACCATCGGCGTGGCCGTGCGCCCACCGCCCGCAGAACTGCGTGACCGGCCCGCTGTGCTGGCCGTGTCGGGCCTGACCAAACGCTTCGGCGGCATCACGGCCGTGGAGGACGTGACCTTCGACCTGCGCCAAGGCGAGATCCTGGGCCTCATCGGGCCCAACGGAGCCGGCAAGACCACCATCTTCGACCTCCTGTCGGGACTGCTCACCTCCGACGGCGGGCGCATCCGCATGTCCGGGCACGACATCACCGACTGGGGCCCCGACCGCCGGGCGGCGCTGGGGCTCGGTCGCTCGTTCCAGGACGCGCGCATCTTTCCCTCGCTCACGGTGACCGAGAACATCGCCATCGGCCTAGAACGCCACATCGAGATCCGTGACCACCTGTCCTCCATCCTCTTCCTACCGGCCTTGCAGGACTCGGAAAGAGACGTGATCTTCACGGTGGACGAGCTGGTCGAGCTACTCAACCTGCAGGCGTATCGGGACAAGTTCGTGTCCGAACTCTCAACCGGCAGCCGACGCATCGTCGACCTGGCCATGGCCATAGGCCACCACCCCTCGGTGCTGATCCTCGACGAGCCGTCCTCGGGCATCGCCCAGCGCGAGGCCGAGGCCCTCGGGCCGCTGCTCGTGCGCATCCGCGAGGAGACGGGCTGCTCCATGTTGGTCATCGAGCACGACATGCCGCTCATCACCTCCATCTCGGACGAGATCATCGCCCTGGAGCTGGGGTCGGTGATCCTGAGAGGCACCCCCGACCAGGTCATCTCGGACCCCAGGGTGGTCGAGTCCTACCTGGGCGGGGGAGGGGTGGCCACCCAGCGCTCGGGCACCTCCACAGGCACGCCGGCCGCCGCCGCCCAAGAAACCAGTACCGATAGTGGCGAGCCGACCGCTACTCTGGATAGAGGAGAGATCGGGAGGTCAGGGCGGTGACGAGGACTCCGAAGATGCGTACGTGGTGTCGGCTGGCCGCTGTGGGCTGCCTGGCCGGAGCCGGAGCAGCGTGGTTCGGCATGGGATCGGCCTCGGCCGCCACCACGGCCGGACCGGCCCGCACGGCTTGGTACGACAACACCGGCGCCCAGAACGTGACCGGCGTGACCACTCCGTCGGCCGCCCAACCAGGCGAGCTCCAGGTGTCCTACGTGCCGGCGGCCGCCACCGTGCCCCAGCAGACGCTGCCCGCTGCGCCGCCCGTACCCGGCGCCCCGGTGGCCCCGCCCTCGGGCAACGTGGGCGGAAACACCCTCGGCTACACACTGTCGTTCGCTGCGGTGGACTACACCGTCCCCACCGACGTAGGCGGTCAGCCTGTCGATCCCTCGTCAATCACGGCCGTGCTGACGCTGTCTCTCAACTCGGCGTCGTCGGGCAACGTGACCAACGGGGACCTCATCGCCTGCCCCACCACCACCACGCTGTGGACCGGCGGTGGCGACCAGGACTCGGGCGCCGCCCCGCCCTACTCGTGCACCAACGCAGTGACCGGCAACGTGGACACCACGGCCAACACGGTGACCTTCGACCTGACCTCGGCCCAGGAGAGCTCGCTCTCCCCGGGCACCTTCTCCCTCGTAATCGTGCCGGGCAGCTCGCCCTCGGGCGCCTTCCAAGCCGTGATCTCGGCCCCGAGCTCCTCCAGCATGGCCGTCACCAACGAGAGCCCGATGGGCAGCCCCAACACCAACCTCGACGGCGCCACGTACTCGAGCGGTAACCTCGCCGGTTCCACCGACGCCGGTGCCGGCAGCGGGGCGTTCGCCTTGCAGACCTTCAGCCCGGCCGGCGCCGTGAGCACTCCGGCTTCGGGCTCCACCTCGATCGCACCGGCCGCCGGCAGCTCCACCTACGCAGCGGCTGCTCCGGCTGCGCTGCACGGCGGCCTAGGTTCCGGCGCCCAGCGCACCGTGGCTCTGGTGGTATTGCTAGCTCTCGGCGCCTTGCTGGTGCTGGCCTCGTCCAACCCGGCCCGCGCACCGCGGTCGCTGCGGGCGCTGCTGGCCACCAACGCCGCCGCCGGCTGAAGGCGGCCGCTCGGCACAGCGCCGGCGCCCCGGGCGCCAAGTAGCCTGCGCCGCCATGGCCGTCTACGCCCTCGGCGACATCGTTCCGTCCATCGACCCCGGGGCCTTCGTACACCCCGACGCCACCGTCATCGGCGACGTCACCTTGGGGCCTGAGTCCTCTGTCTGGCCCGGCGCCGTGCTGCGAGGCGACCACGGTGCCATCACCATCGGCTCGCGCACCTCCATCCAAGACGGCTCGGTGATCCATGCCGGGCCCGGCTTTCCGACCGTGGTGGGCGATGGATGCGTCATCGGCCACATCGTCCACCTCGAAGGCTGCACGGTGGAGGACGACTGCCTAATCGGTTCAGGCGCCGTCGTGCTCCAGCACGTGCGCATCGGCCGAGGCGCTCTGGTGGGAGCCGGGGCGGTAGTGCCCAACGGCACCCAGGTGCCGCCGGGCGCCCTAGCCGTCGGTGTGCCGGCCCGGATCAAGCCCGATGCCTCGCACATGGAGCTCATCCGCATCTCGGCCGAGGAGTACGTGAAGAACTGTCACCGCTACAGGTCCGAGCTGCGCCGACTCGACTGATTGACACCGCCGCGCAACTCCTCGACCGCAGGCGCCGGGTAGCCGCCGACTCCGGGGCGCCAACCGATGGCCAGCTTCTGCTCGGCCGGACCGTCCTCGGCCCACACGTGGCAAGTGTTGCGCGGGAACAGGGTGGGTCGCGACGTGGGTGCCGCATCGAGATGCGCCCAGTCACGCGCCCGGGCCCGGCACGACGTGGCCGCCTGAACCACCACCGGCCCCATAGTCCGGGCCAGCTGCTCCAGATGCGTGCAACCGAGAGCCCCTCCGAAGCGGTCCTGCACGGCGCGCGTGTAGCCGCGAGCCACGCTCAAGCCGACCAGAGCCTCGAAGGCGGCTGTGATGCCAGGGCATTCGGCGTGCGGGTACCGGTCCATGACGGCCCGGGCGTCGGTGATGGTGAGGTCGTCCTTGCGCAGCGCGATCTCGAGACGCATGTCGTGGACATGTTCGACGCCCGGGCCGCCGCCCGCCCACGGCCGCTCGTCGCGCAGCCGCCCGGTCACGACCAGGGCGTCGCCGCGCTCGAAGGCCTCGAACTCGATGACCCGGCGGTGGACAGGGACCTCACTGGGGTTCGGCTGCATCCGCCGATCATGTCCGGGTGTCACCGCGGCGGCCAATGCAGTGGCCACCGGCCCGCCCGTGTCCGGTGCAAGTCTCAAGTTCTGGATGAGGGTTGTGCCTGGCCGGCCCCGGCCAGGGCCAGAGATGACGGGGCGGTCCACCACCGATGACATGTTCGTAACTACCCTCGTGTGCGGTCCGAGTACGATGAACCTGCACCTGAGGTGGAGGAGGAACCCCGATGGCCCAGCGAGTTGCCCAGGCCACGCCGTTGCCGGGTCTCGGCGACGACGCCGAGACCGTCGAGGGGTTTCGTGGCCCCCAGGTCTGCAAGCTCGTGGGCATCACCTACCGCCAGCTCGACTACTGGGCGCGCACCGGCCTGCTGCGACCGTCCATCGCCGATGCCCGCGGCAGCGGCACGCAACGGCTCTACGCCTACACCGACGTCCTCGAGCTCAAGGTGATCAAGCAGTTGCTCGACGCCGGCATCTCGCTGCAACGGGCGCGACGCGCCGTGGAGTGCTTGCGCGCCGACCTGGCCGCCGACCTGGCCGCTGCCAACCTGGTGCTGGTGGGCACCGACTCGGTGCTGGCCCACAGCGACGGCGAAGTGGTGGACCTGCTGCGCGGCGGACAGGGTGTCATGAACATCGTGCCGTTGTCCGGAGTGGTGGAGGAGCTCGACGCCGCCATCCTGCAGATCCGGCGTCACGACGCCGCCACATCGCAGCCTTCGACGGAATCGGGGGCGTCCACGGCGCCGGCTTCGGCCGTCGCCTCGGGGTCGCGGAGATCCTGACGATGAGCCAACGGCGCCGCCACCTCGCTGGGGCAAGCGCCTCCTTCGCCCACGAGTCCGAGCAGCACTTCGCCGAGTTGCTCGACTTCTACGGCGTGCGCTGGGAGTACGAGCCGGTCGAGTTCGTCCTCGAATGGCACCCCGACGGGGCCCCCCGGGCCGCCTTCCGCCCTGACTTCTTCCTGCCCGACCACGGCTGCTTCATCGAGCTGACCACCCTCAACCAGAAGCTCGTCACCCGCAAGAACGCCAAGGTGCGGCGGCTGCGGGAGTTGCACCCGGGCATCGAGGTGAAGCTGCTCTACCAGCGCGACTACGAAGCACTGCTGGTCAAGTACGGCTTTCGCCGGGCCTCCTCACCCGCCGCATAGGCTGCCGGCGTGCCCGGCCTGCGCCACTCGCCTCTGGAGGCGGCCCACCAGGCTCTCGGGGCCAAGCTGGTGCCCTTCGGGGGCTGGCTCATGCCGCTCGCCTACCGGGGCGGCACCCTGGCCGAGCACCGGGCCTGTCGGGCGGCGGCCGTGGTCTTCGACGTGAGCCACCTGGGCACCGTACGGGTCCAGGGTGGGGGCGCCTTCGGCCAGCTACAGCGCCAGCTGACCAACGACCTGGCCAAGATCGGCCCCGGGCGGGCCCAGTACACCCATCTGCTCGACGAAGACGACGCCTCGGTCCTCGACGACATCATCGTCTGGTGGGTGGACGACGAGGTCTTCGACGTCATGCCCAACGCCTCCAACACGAGCGGTGTGCTCGGGGCCCTGGGGGGCACCGACGTCACCGGCGAGCGGGCCGTGCTGGCCGTGCAGGGCCCCACCGCCCGCCAGGTGATGGCCAAGGTGATGCCCGAGGCGGCCACCGTGCCCCGCTTCGCCGTGGCCGCCACCTCCTTCGCCGGGCACCGGGCCACGGTGGCCGGCACCGGCTACACCGGCGAGGACGGCATCGAGTGCGCCGTGGCCGCTGAGGTGGCGCCGCAGCTGTGGGAGGCGGTGGTGAATGCCGGAGCGGAGCCGGCCGGCCTCGGGGCCCGCGACACCCTCAGACTGGAGGCGGGCCTGCCGCTGCACGGCCATGAGCTGGGCCCGGGCATCACCCCGCTGCAAGCCGGCCTGGGGTGGGTGGTGGGCTGGGACAAAGGCGACTTCCGTGGACGGCGCCCACTCGAAGCCGAGCGCCGCCACGGCCCGCGCCGGCGCCTGGTCGGGTTGCGCGCCGACGGTCGCCAGCCACCGCGCCAAGGCGACACGGTCATGGCCCCCGGAGGGGAGTCGCCGGCGGGCACCGTGACCAGTGGGAACTTCTCTCCCGTGCTCGGCTGCGCCGTGGCCATGGCCTTGCTCGACACGGCACCGGGGCACGACGCGGCCCCGGCCGGCACGGCGCTCGAGGTCGACGTGCGCGGCAAGCGCGTCCGGGTGCAGGTGGCCGACATGCCCTTCGTACGCCGGGGCCGGCCGGCCGCCGCTGCGCCGAGCCCCGCAGAGCAGCGCTGATGGCCGGTTACTCGCCGCACACCGAGGCCGAGATCGAGGCCATGTTGGCCATGTTGGGGCTGGCATCGCTCGAGGACCTTTTCGCCGTGGTGCCCGAGGCGCTGCGCCTGGCCGGCGCCTTGGAGCTGGCCCCCGGCATCTCCGAGCCCGACGCGTTGGCCCGTATGGGCGAACTGGCCCGGGCCAACCGCCCGTGCGGGGCCGATCTGGTGTGCTTCGCCGGCGGTGGCGCTTACGACCACGAGATCCCATCGGTCACCCGGGCCTTGGCCTCGCGATCGGAGTTCGTCACCTCCTACACGCCGTACCAGCCCGAGGTGGCTCAGGGCGTGTTGCAGGCCGTGTTCGAGTTCCAGACCCTGCTGGCTCGCCTCAGCGGGGTGCCGGTGGCCAACGCCTCTCTGTATGACGGGGCCGCCGCCGTGGTGGAAGCGGTGAACCTGGGCTGTGCCGCCGCCGGGCGCCAGCAGGTGGCGGTGTCCACCGGGCTCAATCCTTCGTGGCGGGAGGTGCTGCGCACATTCGCGGCGGGCACCGGTCACCAGATCTTCGACGTGGGCCTGGTGGACGGGACCACCGACTGGGCGTCGCTCCAATGCGAAGAGCCCGGTGTGGTGGTGGTGGCCTATCCCAACTACTTGGGCTGCCTAGAGGACGTCGCGGCGGCGCGGGCGCTGTGCGACCGCACCGGGGCGCTGCTGGTGGTGGCTTTCGACCCGGTGTGCGCCGGTGTGCTGCGCTCGCCGGGGGAGTGGGGAGCGGACGTGGTGGTGGGAGAGGGCCAAGCCCTCGGCACCACCCTCGGCTTCGGCGGCCCGTACCTCGGGCTCTTCGCCTGCACCATGGCCCACGTGCGGCGCCTGCCGGGCCGCCTGGTGGGCGAGACGGTGGACGCCGAGGGCAGGCGCGCCTACGTCACCACGCTGCGGGCGCGCGAGCAGGACATCCGACGCGAGAAGGCCACCTCCAATGTCTGCACCAACCAGACCCTCATGGCCGTGACGGCCGCCATCCAGCTGGGTTGGCTGGGCACCACCGGATTGGCCGAGGTGGCACTGCGCTCGGCGCGCGGCACGCGCTATTGCCGTCAGGCCCTGCTGGCCGTGCCCGGGGTGGAGGCGCTGTGTGGGTCGCCGGTTGTGCGCGAATTCGCCTTGCGCCTGCCGACCCCGGCGCCGGTGGTGGTGGAGCGCCTGGTGGAGGAGGGCTTCCTGGCCGGCATTGCCTTGGACCCCGAGTACGCCGGTGACGACCGCGGCCTGCTCGTGGCCGTCACCGAGCGCCGGACGCGCCAGGAGATCGACGCCTTCGCCGCCGCCTTCGACAAGGCGGTGCGGCCGTGACCGACGACCTCGTGCCCCCTGCTGCGGCAGGGGGCCGTGCCACCAGCGCCCCGCTGCTCGGACGGGCCACCGAGCCCACCTTGTTCGAGTTGAGCCAGCCCGGGCGCCGGGCCTGGCAGCTGCGCACCACCGGGGTGCCCGAGTGGTCCCTGGAGGAGTTGGTGCCGGCCGAGCACCGGCGCTCCACGCCGCCGGTGCTGGCCGACGTATCCGAGCGTGACCTGGTCGGGCACTTCACCCGCTTGAGCCACCGCCAGTTCTCGGTCGACCTGGGTGCGTACCCGCTCGGTTCGTGCACCATGAAGTACAACCCCAAGGTGTGCGACACCGTGGCCACCATGGCCGGCCTGGCCGACGTGCACCCCGGTGCGCCGCCCTCGTGCACCCAGGGATGGCTGGAGCTGCTGGTGGAGCTGGAGGAGGCGCTGTGCCAGGTGACCGGCATGGCCGCCGCCACCTTGCAGCCGGCGGCCGGGGCGGCCGGCGAGCTCACCGGCCTGCTGCTCATGCGGGCCTGGCACGAAGCGCAGGGCCGACCGCGGCACAAGGTGGTGATCCCCGACTCGGCCCATGGCACCAATCCGGCCTCGGTCACCTTGGGGGGCTACCAGACGGTGACGGTGGCCAGCGACAGCCGGGGATGTGTGGACCTCGAAGCCCTGAGGGCCGTGCTCGACGAGGATGTGGCCGGCATCATGCTCACCAACCCCAACACCCTGGGGCTGTTCGAGGAGCAGATCGTGGACATCGCGGCGGCCGTCCACGAGGTGGGTGGCCTGCTGTACTACGACGGCGCCAACTTGAACGCCATTCTGGGCGTGGTGCGCCCCGGTGACATGGGCTTCGACATCGTGCACCTCAACCTGCACAAGACCTTCGCCACCCCCCACGGCGGGGGAGGGCCCGGAGCGGGGCCGGTGGCCGTGTCGCCCCGGTTGGTCCCGTTCCTGCCCGGGCCCCGGCCTGTGCGCCTCGACGAGGGGGCCGACATGGGCTTCGGCTGGCAGCGCTCGCCCCGGTCCATCGGGCGCGTGCACTCCTGGCACGGCAACGCCCTGGTGCTGGCCCGGGCGCTCACCTACATCCTGGTCCACGGGTCCGACGGGTTGCGCCAGGTGGCGCAGCTGGCCGTGCTGAACGCCAACTGGCTGCGGGCCCGGTTGTCGGCCACCTACGACGCCCCCTACGACCGGCCCTGCATGCACGAGTGCGTCCTGTCGGCCGCCACCTTGAAGCGCCGCACCGGCGTGCGCGCCCTGGACGTGGCCAAGTGCCTGCTCGAGGAAGGCTTCCACGCCCCGACGGTGTACTTCCCCCTCATCGTGGAGGAAGCGCTCATGATCGAGCCCACCGAAACCGAGAGCCTGCAGACCTTGGAGGCCCTGGCCGAGGCCTTGGAGGACATCGCCGCCCGGGCGGCGGAGCCCGGTGGGGCTGAAGCGGCTGCCGGCGCACCGCACGCCACCCCGGTCGGCCGGGTGGACGAGGCCCGCGCCGCTCGCACGCTGGTACCGACCTTCGACGCCAGGCCCTGAGCCCGGCGCCGTGGGCCGGCGCTAGACCCCCCACTCAGCCTTCGGCCGAGTCCACCTTCTCCGACGCTGCCGCCGCCTTGGCTTCGCGCTCGGCGTGGTGGTCGGAAATGGCCTGCATAATGGCGCCACCTACCGCCCCTATGAAGGTGGGACGGTTCTCCGCCGCCCAGTCACGCGAGCCGACCAGCGAGCCGACAGACCCCTGGAAGCGCGGCATCACCTCGCGGGCCAGCAACTCATAGGAGTGCAACGTGGCCTCGCGGTCGGCCCACTCGTGCGCCATGAACAGGAACGTTCCGAAGCCGCCTGACTGCTCCGCCAGGCGGGCGATCTGCTCGGCAGCCATGTCCGGGGTGCCCACCACGGCGAAACCCGTCTCCATGAGGGCGTCCACCAGCTTGTCGGGATCCAAGGTGGCCGGAGCCAGGGGCAGGGCGGCGACCCGCTCGAAGTAGTCCACCCACTGGGCCAGCCCGAAGGCCACGTCGCGCCGGGCCTGCTCTTCGGTCTCGGCGATGTGCATAGGGCCGACCAGACGCCAGTTGCGCCGGTCGACGGTGGTGGCGAACTCCTCGGCCCTCTCCTGCATGGTCACCCAATGCGACCCGAGTACGTCGAAGCCGCCGGCCGTGGTGGCCCCGATGGACAGCAGCGACAATCCGAAGCGCCCGGCGGCGCGCGGCCCGGCCGGGGAGACCTGGGCCGCCACCGCCACCTCGAAACGAGGGTGGGTATAGGGCCGCAGCTGCAGGCGGGCGTCGCGCAGGGTGAACCAGTCGGTGTGCCGGGTGACCAGCTCGGAGCCGTCGAGGAGGGCCAAGATGGCCTCCAGGGACTCCTCCATCATGTCGCGCTGGCGCATGGGGTCGATGCCCATCATGAAGGCGTCCGAGGGCAGCGCCCCGGGGCCCACCCCGAACATGACGCGGCCGCGGGTCAGGTGGTCGAGCAGAACCATGCGGTCGGCCAGCATCAGCGGGTGGTGGTAGGGCAGTGAGCTCACCCCGGTGCCCAGGCGGATGTGAGACGTGCGCTGGGCGACGGTGGCGATGAACACCTCCGGCGAGGCGATGATCTCGTAGCCGGCCGAGTGGTGCTCGCCGATCCAGGCCTCGTCGAAGCCGAGCTCGTCGAGGCGCACCACCAGCTCGAGGTCGCGCTCGAGAGCCAAGGTGGGGTTCTGGCCCACCGGGTGGAACGGGGCCAGGAAGATCCCGAAGCGAAGCGGCCAGTGCACTGCTGTGGTCCTCTCGATCGGTGGTGCTGTTGGTCGGTCGGTGCAGCGAACCGGGCAGTCAGTCGAGCAGGTCGGGCTGCTCGGCCACGATGCGGGCGTACAGGGGCTGGAAGCTCAGCCAGCCGGCGAAGTGACCACCCACCTGGCCGGCGGTGAGCGCCGCGTACTCAGGGTCGATGAGCACCGGCGTGCCGGCCGCCTCGGCCAGGAGCTGGGCCTGGCACGAGCGCTCCATGGTGATGAACCACCAAGCCGCCTCGTCCACGCTCTGGCCCACGGTGAGCAGCCCGTGGTTGCGCAGGATGACGGCCTTGTGGCCGCCCACGGCGGCGCCGATGCGCTTTCCCTCCTCCACGTCGACCACCACGCCGGTGTAGTCGTCGAAGAGCGCGTGGTCCTGGTAGAAGGCGCACACGTCCTGGGTGATGGGGTCGAGCTTGCGCCCGAGCGTCGACCACGACTTGCCGTAGATGGAGTGGGAGTGAGCGGCTGCCACCACGTCGGGACGCGCCGCGTGGACCTGGGAATGGATGGCGAAGGCGGCCCGGTTGACGGCGCGGCTCCCTTCCACGACCTCGCCCGAGGAGTCCACGCAGATGAGGTCCGACACCTTGATGTGGCCGAAGTGCATGGCGAAGGGGTTGACCCAGAACCGCTCGGGATCGCCGGGGTCCCGGGCCGTGATGTGGCCGGCCACCCCTTCCTCGAAACCGAAACGGCTGAAGAGGCGGAAGGCGCCAGCCAGGCGCTGCTTGCGGTGCAGGCGCTCGTCCTCGACATTGTCGAAGGTCGGCGGCATGGGGATCGCCGTGGCCGCCTGCTCGGTGCTCGTGGTCATGGGCCACACCTTACGGCCCCCCGACGAGACAGATCAGCCCGCCGCGTCTCATGTCCCGGCCTCCTCAGGCACGATCGGGTCCCGGGGTGTTGCCATTGTGACCAAAGTGAGTATTGTGTCAGTTGAGGTTAGATCACACATGAAATATCCCACCGCCGAGATAGCCCCCGCCGGACGCCGCCGCAACGCGAACGGTGAGCCGGCTCGCCGTCCTGCCCCAGGGCGTGGCACCGAGGCCTTCGCCCGCTACGAGCGGGCCCGCAGCGCCATCATGGTGGGCAGTGCCGTGAGAGCGGCGCGCCGGAGGGTCGGGATGAGCCAGGTCGAGCTGGCCCGCCTGGCCGGCACCAGCCAGCCCTCGGTGGCCCGCCTGGAGCGAGGCCTCGTGTCTCCCACCGTGATCAGCCTGGACCGCATCGCCCGGGCGCTCGGGGCCGAGCTGGTCATCGACTTCGAGCCGGCCCCGGCCGGTGGTAGGGGGGGAGGCCTGCTCGCTGTTCAGCGGCCGGCGCCGAGCAACCACTCGAGATTGCCGGCATAGAGCTGCTCGCCGGCGCGCCCGTCGATGGGCCCGGCCAGGCGTTCGTAGTCGGCCACCGGGCGGGCGATCCCCTCGGCGTGGGGGTAGTCGCTCGAGAACATGAGCATGTCTTCGCCCAGCTCGTCGATGAGCCGGCGCGGCCCTTCGTAACAGAACACCGCCACCCGCACCTGGCGGCGCACGTACTCGCTCGGGCGCAGCTCCATGGGCCGCAGGGGAGTGCCGTTGAAGCGGGCGTGGAACTCGAAGCCGCCGTCCAACATGACCAGGAACATCGGCACCCACACTGCCGAGAGCTCCATGACCCCGAGGCGCAGCGCCGGGTGGCGTTCGAAGACGCCGTGCACGGCCATGTCGCACAGGGCCAGGGCCGGGGCGCTGTAGATGAACACCGAAGACAGCACCGGCGACACCACGTCGGGATCGCCTTCGTACCAGGCGTCGTCGAAGGGGTGGGGGAAGGCGGCCACGTGGAATACCGGGGCGATTCCGTGCTCCACAAAGGCGGCCCAGGCCCGGTCCAGGTCGGGGTGCGACAGGGGCTTGCCATCCACCAGGGCCGGGGCGGTCATGGCCAGGCGCACACCGGCGGCCGACAGCGAGGCCAGCTGGTGCTCGAGCCAGTCGAGGTTGCGCAAGCTCACATGGGCGACGGGCTGGAACCGCCCGCCCCCGATGGCGGCCACGTCACCGGCCCACCGGTTCCACGCCGCCATGTTGGCCAAGGTGGCCTCCAGGCGATCGGCCAGGGGCCGCTCCCACAACAGGCCGTAGTTGGGAAACAGCACGGAAGCTTCCAACCCGAACTCATCCAGCTGGCCCAGGCGGAGCTCGGGGTCCCAAAAGGCGGCCGGCAGCGCCTCGTCGAAGGGGATCTCGGCCGGAAGTCCCTGGCGCACCCGGCGGCGGTAGGCCCCCATGGCGTCGAGGTCACCGGGGTGGTGGATCTCGGCCAGGTCGATACGGCGGTCGCCTTGGGTGAGCCAGGCATGTCCCAGGTCGTCCTCCTCGATGGAGAGCGCCAGGTGCCGCTGCGAGGGGTCGATGTAGCTCGACCACAGGTCGCGCCGCTCGTAGAGATGGGTGTCGGCGTCCAGTCTCCGGGCCACGGCTTCCACCTTCGCGCAAAGTCCGCAGTAGCGTTGCCCGGATGCGCTCCCGCCTGTTCGTGCCCGCTCGCCTTCCGGTGATGGGGGGGTGCCTGGCCCTGGCCGCCGTCGGTGCGGCCTGCGGGGGAAGCTCGGCCGACGGCGCTCTGGCCGGCAAGAGCCCGGCCCAGATCCTGGCGGCCGCCTCCTCGGCGGCGCTCAAAGAGAGCGGCTTCCACTACGTGCTTCAGGCCACCGGGTCGTCGCAAACCCAGACCATCACCGGCGATGCCGGGGTCAAAGAGGGGGTCCAGACCGTGGCGTCGGGCTCCAACCAGGTCGAGGTCGAGATCGTCTCGGGCCACGCGTTCCTAATGGGCAACGCCGGGGGACTGCAGAACACCATCGGGATGCCGGCCGCCTCGGCCACCAAGTACGCCGGCAAGTGGATATCGGTGGCCACGTCGGACGCGCTGTACCAGCCCATCTCGCAGGCCGTGACCATGAACGGCGTGCTCGGCCAGCTGAAGCCCCAGGGCACGCTGAGCGCCTTGGCCCCGGGCAAGATCGCCGGACACTCGGTCATCGGCGTCAAAGGCGGCCTGCCAGGCAAGTCCCAGGCCGGGGTCACCGGCTCGACCGTCCTCTATGTGGCCACGGCCAACCCGACGGTCCCGGTGGGCTTCGACGGCGAGGCCAAGAACGGCACCCAGACGGTCACCGACGTAGGCGCCTTCAGCCACTGGGGCGAGAAGATCGCCCTCACAGCACCGACCTTGGCCGTGCCGTTCTCGTCCATCCCGACGTCCTGACCCGGCCCACCCGTCTCACCGGGCCCAACGGGTCACCCCTTCACCTCACCGCCTCAACCCATTCCGAAAGACCGACGGGGGATCCGGCTCTCTACCCTAACTTTACATAAGATTGCTTATCGGCGGTTTGTGCCCAGGGGCCGCTGCTCAGGGGGCAGCCAGGAACCGGACCACGGCGGCGGCGAAGGCCGGTGTGGTCACCGCCGAGAGGTGGTCGCCCGGCACCACCTCGAGGCGAGCGTCGGCCAATCCATCGACCAGGCTCGAGGCGTCACCGACCAGGGTGTCGTGGCGGCCCACGACGACGAGCACCGGCACCGTGATGCGGCTCAGGTCGGCCCGCCCGTCCAGCGTCCTGGCCCGTTGCAATGCGGCCAGGGCCAGGCGGTCGGATCCGGTGGCGTCGGCGAAGGCCCGGAAGGCCCGGCCCGTGCCCTCGGGCAGCGCCCAAGGGTCGTCGGCCTCCAGGGCGTCGGCGATGGCGGCGGCGGGGTAGGGCTCCTCCCCCGGCCGCAGCGCCAGGAGGCGGGAGCCGATCCCGCCGAGCACCACTCGCCTCACCCGGGGGTCGGCCTCGGCCAGGGCGGCTGCTGTCTGGGCCCCCATGGAGTAGCCCACGGCGTCGAAGCGCTCGAGACCCAGATGGTCGGCCAGGGCCCGGGCGTCGTCCACCATGGCGTCGGCCCCGTAGGCGGCCGGCTGGTGCGGGGCGTCGGAGCCGCCATGGCCCCGGGCGTCGTAGGACAGCACCTGGAAGCCGCCGTCCGCCAGGGCACCCGCCACGCCCGGTCGCACCCAGTTGATGCGAGCGCTCGAGGCGAAGCCGTGCAGGAGGAGGACGGCGGGCCCCTCCCCCACGACCTCGTAGGCGAGGCGGACCCCGTCGGGCGCCGTGAAGTGGGCCACGGCCGGCGAGTCTGGCACGCCGGCCGGCCGCCATAGCGAAAATGGTCTATCTCATTCTTGGCATGACCCGGGCTCCCCTACCATCTCGCCGGGCACACGGGCACACGGGCACGCGGGCACCGCCCCGGCGCCCGGCACACGAAGAACGGAAGAGGACTTCAGGTGGGCGACGAGGACACCAAGGAGCTGCGCCGCCAGGTGGGGGGCGAGCTGCGCGCTGTCATCGACACATTGCTGTCGCGGCGGGCTCCCGAAGCAGGCCTGCACCGGGCCCTCGAGCTGCTCGGCGAGGTGCGCGACCAGCTGGGCGGACCCGAGGTGGCGCCGTACAACAGCGCACCGGGCTTCTGGTCGGGCGACACGGGCGGCGGCTGGGACTCCTACATCGACGTGAGCGTCTTCGGCGGGGGCGTGAACCCCCTCGGCACGCCCATGGACCTGTACTGGGGCACCGACGACGAGGGCCGTTACTTCGCCGACGGCACGGTGTCGCTGGGCCGGCCCTACGAGGGCGGCCCCGGCATGGTCCACGGCGGCTATGTGGCCGGACTCATCGACCACATGTTCGGCGCCGCCATGCACGCTGGTCCCGTCACCGCCGTGACCGCCACTTTGACCGTGCGCTACCTGGCCCCCACGCCCATCGACCGGCCCCTGCACCTGCGGGCCTGGTTCGACAAGGCCAGCGGGCGTCGCCTGGTGGGCCGGGCCACCTGCCACCACGGCGACGTGCTCACCGCCGAAGCGGAGGGACTGTTCATCCGGGTGGACATGGCCGAGATGGCCGAGCGGGTCCGCGGCGCCTGAACGCTCGCTAGCCTTCGCCGGTGGCCACCGCCGTCTTTTTCCACGCCCACCCCGACGACGAGACCATCGCCACCGGCGGCACGATGGCCAAGATGGCTTCCGAGGGACATCGGGTCATCTTGATCACAGCCACCGCCGGCGAGTTGGGCGAGGTGCCCGAGGGGCTGCTGGCACCGGGTGAGGACCTGGCCGGGCGCCGGGCCAAGGAGCTGGCCGCCGCCTGCGAGATCCTGGGCGTGGCCCGCCACCTGTGCCTCGGGTACCGCGACTCGGGCATGGCCGGCGAGCCCAGCAACGATGACGAGGGCACTTTCTGGCGCGCCGATGTCGACGAGGCGGCCCAAGCCCTGGCCGCCGTGCTGCGCCAGGAGGAGGCCGACGTCCTTTGCGCCTATGACGAGAACGGTGTCTACGGCCACCCCGACCACCTCCAGGTGCACCGGGTGGGGCTGCGGGCCGCAGAGATGGCCGGCACGCGGCGCGTGTTCATGGCCACCGTCAACCGCACCTACTTCAAGTCCCTGGCCGAGCGCGCCGCGGAGTTCGGGCTCGAGCTGCCCGACGGCGAGGTCGAGGTGGACGGGCTCGGCGTGGACGAGGACCGCATCACCACGGCCGTGGACGTGAGCGGCTTCTTGGACGACAAGCGCCGGGCCATGCAGGCCCACGCCAGCCAGATCGCCGAGACGTCGTTCTTCCTGTCACCGCCGCCGGAGGCCTTCGCCGCCATGTGGGGCACCGAGTGGTACATCCGGGTGGGCGCACCCGGCGGCCAGGGTGTGGAGACGAGCCTGCTGGTGCTCTAGCCCGCTGGGGCCTGGGCCAAGGTGGCGCTCAAGGTGAGCTTCTGCTGGCCGCGGTACACCGTCACCTGCACCTTGCGGCCGGGCGCCGACCCCTGCACGTCGTTGGTGAGGTCCTGAGCCGAGGTCACGGGCTTGGCGTTGAAGGCCACGATGACATCGCCCTGGGCCACGCCGGCGGCGGCGGCCGGCGAGCCGGCCACCACCTGCACCACCACCGCACCTGCCGACGGCGCGAAGCCGTAGGCCTGCTGGAGCTGGGCGGTCTCGTCCTCCACCTCGACGCCCAGATACGCCTTCGGGGCCTTCGCCGTGCCCCCTCTGCGCAGCGAGGCCAGCAGGCCCTCGATGGTGGCCGAGGGGATGGCGAAGCCGATGTTCTCCGCCGGCGCGTTGCCGCCGCTCGAGGCGGCCACCGCGGTGTCCATGGCCACCACGTCACCGGAGGAGTCGACCAGGGGGCCGCCGGAGTTGCCCGAGTTGATGGCGGCGTCGGTCTGGATCATGTTGGTGAGGTTCTCTGTCGCCCCTCCCCCGGTGTCGCCGGCCTGGACGGTGCGGCCCAGGGCCGAGACGATGCCCGAGGTCACCGTGGGGGTGCCGGCCGACAGGCCGAGGGCGTTGCCTACGGCGATGACGGCGTCGCCCACCTCGAGCTGCTTGGAGTTCCCGAAGGTCACGGCTTGGAGGTTGGCCGGCGGCGTGTCGAGCTTGAGCAGAGCGGCGTCGTTGGACGGATCGGCGCCCACCAGTGACGCCGACAGGGCGGTGGTCTGCCCGTAGAGGGTGACGGTAACCTTGGTGGCCCCGGCGATGACGTGGTTGTTGGTAAGCACCTCGCCGTCAGAGGCGAGGATCATTCCCGTTCCCTGGTCCTCGCCGGCCGGGCCCAGGGCGTCGATGGAGACCACTTCGGGCAGCACGCGCTGGACGATGGCGGGGATGGACGCTCCCCCGGCCAGCGCCGGCCCGGGGCTCGCCTTCCCCACCGAGATGGCCGAGCCCGACGACGTGCTCGTGCCCCCCACCGTCGCGGCCACGGCCGCCCCTACCGCCCCGCCCACCAAGGCGGCCACTACCACCACGGCCAGCCAGCTCGGCGGACGACGAGGGGCGGAGGTGGTCGGCGATGTGGTGACCGACCCGGGCGCCGGCCAGGCCGGTGCCCACGGCGCCCCGCTCGGCGATGCCGGTGCCCACGGCGCCCCGCTCGGCGGCGGCAGAGGGATGTCGGGCCTGGTGGGCTCACTCGGGCCGGGGACGGCCGGGTCGCGCTCTTCGTCCACTGTTCAGTGCTCCTGTCGGCGATGGCGTGGCCGTCCGGTGACGGCCGGGCCATGCTGGGCCCGACCCCAGGATACGGAGCGCGACCGGTCCTTCCGGCAGGCCTTTTTTCGCCTCGCCGGTGGGGCGGTAGCGTGGGCGCCCGTCATGGCCCGCAAAATCGACATCGAGCTCACCAGCCGGCGCGACGACGGCATCTGGACCTGGCGCGCCCCGGGGGCCCGCCAGCCCCGTGGCGAGGTCGACGGCGCGCTGATCCCCGAGGGCGCCAAGGTGGGCGACGTGCTGCGGGCCGAGGCCGAGTTCGACGTCGAAGGCATCGCCGTGACGAGCGTCATGGCCCCACGGGCTGAAGCGGCCAAAGCACCGTCTCGGATCGAGATCCTGGGCTCGGGACGCAACGACACGGCCGGGGTGTCGGTGGTCCTCGCCCCCGGTGGACGCCGGCCGCGACGCGACGACGACGAACGCCCCCGACGCCCCCGACGCGACGACGACGCTTCGGGCCGCCGCCCGTCGACCCCCGGGGCCGGCACCGGGCCCGCCCGCGGCGTTGGTGGTGGTGGTGGTGGTGGTGGCGGTGCCCGTAGTGGTGGCGGTGCCCGTAGTGGCGGAGCTGGTGGTGGTGGCGGTGCCCGCGGTGGCGAAGGTCGCCCGCCTGGCACCCGGCGACCCGAGCATGGCGAGCGACCCAATCGACCCGGCGGGCCGGGCCGGCCCGGTGGCGGCGAGCGTCCTCAGAGCGAGGGGCGCCCGGCGCGCCCCGAACGGCCCGCTGGGCCCGGGCGCGGTGAGCGGCCCGATCGCTCGCGTCGGCTGCAACCGGCCGCCACCCATCGCAACGCCGCCCTGGCCGAACTGCGACCCGAGCAGCTGCCGGTGGCCGAGCAGCTGCTGCGCGGCGGCATCCCGGCCGTGCGCCAGGCCATCGAGGAGCAGAACACCCGCGCCACCTCCGAAGGCCGACCCCCGGTGTCGCCCGAGCCCCTTCTGGCCATGGCCGAGGAGCTGCTGCCGAAGATGAGCCTGGCCTCGTGGAAGGACCGGGCTGTGGCCGTGCGCGGCGCCGGCAAGGAGGCGCCGCTGCGCGAGGTCCGCTCGGTGGTGTCGGGTGCGTCCACCGTGGCCCTCGACGAGGAGGGCCGCGCCTTACAGAGCGCGTTGCGCGAAGCCCTCGAAGGGCGCGTCACCGCCCTGCGCGACAACTGGCTCGGCCGCATCACCACCGCCCTGGACGAGGGCCGCGTGGCCGATGCCCTGCGCGTGTCGTCGCGGGCCCCGGAGCCGGCGGCGCGCATCCCCGCCGACATGGCCGTGCGATTGGCCGGTGCGGCGGGGGCCGCCCTCGCCCCCGACGTGTCTGAGGCCGACTGGTCGGCATTGCTCGAGGCCGTGGTGGGCTCGCCCGTGCGGCGCACCGTGAAGCCGGCCGGGCTGCCCGAGGGCGCCAGCGAGGAGCTGCGCAACCTGGCCCGTCACACCGCCGGCCAGGTGCCAGAGCTGGCCCGTCTGCTGGGCCTGCCCATCCCTCCCCCTCCGGGCCCTCGCCGGACCACCGCCGTCGGAGCGCGCCGGCCTTAGAGCACCTGGTGCTGGCGCAGGAAGTCCTCGAGCCCACTGACAAGCGGCAACCCGCCACCGGAGCCCACGGCGTCGAGTGGCACCCAGGCCACCTCGGCGGCGTCACCACCGGCCACGGCGTCGCCCTCGACGTCCACCTCGAAGTCGAGGATCACGAAGTGATAGTCGGGGCTCACCTGCTCGACCCACCCCACGAAGCGGCCACAGCGCGCCGTCAACCCCGTCTCCTCGAGCATCTCGCGGGCCAGGGCTTCGGCCAACGACTCCCCCGCCTCCACCCTTCCGCCCGGCAGGCTCCATCGCCCGGCTTCGGGGGCGTGGCCCCGGAGCACCAGGAGCAGAGCGCCGTCGGCCACCGCCACGGCCCCCACGGCCACCTGAGGGCGCTCGAGGCGTTGCCCGGGCGGGGTCGGGGCGTCGGGTGCCCCGCTCACCGAAGCGGGCGGTGCAGGGTGATGAGGCGGGCTTTGAACCCGGCCGCTTCGAAGAAATTCTTGGTCCGGCGATCCCCGGGCAGAGCGCCAGCGTCCACCGCCCGGCACGAGGTCGAGGAGAACCAGCTCACCAAGGCGTCGAGCAGCGACCGCCCCACTCCCACCCCCCGAGCGGCCGGCTCCACATAACAAGCGTCAATCACACCGAGACCGGCCTCGCCCACGTCGTCGATTCGCCCGACGGCCAGGCCGACGACCACGTCGTCGATGGTCCCCACCAGCACCCGGCGGCGGGGGGCGGCCATGACGGAGTCGAGACCGCCCGGGCGCAACAGGGCCTTGGCCAGCAGGCCCGCTTCGCGCCGGGCGAAGAGCGGCCCGCCACGCACTTCGTTGATCTCGGCCAGCGCCGTGCGGCACAACTCGGCACAGCGCTCGGCGTCCTCGCGCGCCGCCGGGCGCGCCGCTTCCATGGCCCCGCCCGCCGGGCTCAGCCCGGCACGTCGCCCGGGCCGGCCAACAGTTGGTCGACGCGACCGAGGATCGTCCGCCGATGCCGATGGCCCAGCTCGTGAACCCTCACGGCTTCGAGCTCACCCGCCGACAGGCCGCCGAGGCGTTGAACCACCTGAGAGGCCGACAAGCTGTCGTAGCCCGGGATGGCCAAGACGTCGGATGCCATGGTGCCGTTGACCGACGGCGGGGGCGGTGGCGCCACCGGCGCACTCGGGGGTGCAGGCGCGGCGACGTCGCTCTCGTGAACGTCCCCCTCGTGGACGTCACTGTCGTAGACGTCGCTGCCGGGGCTGGTCGAAGCAGGTCTGTCAGGCCGCAGCGAGCCCAGGGTCTGCTCGAGCTGCTGACGTCCCATTTGCACGGCGAACTGGCCCACCAGGCGGGCCGTGTGGACCTGGCCCTCGACGCGGTGACGCCCCTTCTCCACCAGCTTCGGGAATTCCTCGGCCGCCGTCAGGGCCAGGCCGGCCGGCCCGAACACGAGCAGATCCAGCAGGCGGTCGCGGGGGCTCTTCGGCTCGCTCACACGCAGTCCCGGCACAGGCCCTTGTCGGCGTCGGCCAACTGGCTCGAGTGCTTGAGCAAGAAGCAAGAGGTGCACACGAACTCGTCGGCCTGCTTGGGCAGGACCCGCTCGGAGCCCTCGGAGCTGCTGTCGGCCTCGGGGACTTCCTCGTCCTCCTCCTCTTCCTCCACGACCAGGCGCTCTTTCAGGATCTCGTCCAGGCTGGCCTCGACGTCCTCGTCGTCCACCTCCTCCTCGTCTTCGTCGCCCTCCTCGGCCGCCGCCGCCACCGGCACGACCACGTCGGCATCGTCCTCGATGTCGTCGGCCACCACGGCCACGTCGGCAACGAGGTCCTCGCCCAGGGCGTCATCGAGGGGGTCGGCAAGGGGGTCAACGAGGTCCTCGTCCAAGAGGTCGTCGTCGGCGAGGTCCTCGAGGTCGTCGGCCTCGAGCTCCTCAGGTTCTTCCACTTCGTCCAGGTCGTCCGCCATCACAGCCCTTCAGCAGGTCGTCTGACGCCGGGGGAGCATATCGGCTCCCTCCATGCGCACAATCACCCCCCGGCCACCGTGGCCGGGGTCAGGCGCGACGAGGGTGTCGGCCAGTTCGATACAGGGGGCGGTAGGGCCCGGGGACCTTTGGTGCCATCTCCACCTCGCCGACGCCGACGTTGGTGGGACGTTCTCTACTCGGTCCCTCGGGCCACCCTCCGCCTCTCACAGCATCCCCCCCTCGAGCGACGCCCCACCGGTGTATCTGGCAGGACGGGGCATAGGGGCGTCTGGGACTGCGTGGCACACTACGCCTCAACATCCCCATGTCGTCAAGCGCTGTTTGGCCGGTGCCCACCAGGGACTTCGCCTTCCGTCCCAGGTCAGCGCCTCGACCATTTCTCGACCACCGGACGAGGTTTCCGCGCTCGGCCCCACCGCTGCTCAGCCGGCGCCACCCGGTGCCACCGGCGATGGCCCGCCGGCGCGTCGCGCCTCGGCGCGTCGCTCGGCGTCGATGCGCTCGAATTCGTAGAGGCCGTGGTCGACGAAGGACATGGCCTCGGCGATGACGCGATGTCCGGCCTGCTCGGCAATGAGCCGATGCATCTGCTGGGCCACGTCGCGATAGGCCGGGTGGCCCTGCTGCCCCGAGCGCAGCTCCACCAGGTGCATGGCCTCGCGGGCGTTCATGTGCATGACATATCGCATCCGGAAGGCCAGGGCCACGGCTTAGGAGGCCTGCTCCGGGCACACGCCGCACATGGCGTCGTACAGCTCGGCCGAGCGGGCCAGCGAGGCGCGGTACTCGTCGGCCACCCCTGACTCGGCCACGATGGCCGGCTCCTCGAAGCCCAGGTCAGTGCCGAGCTCCTGCCACTCGATGGTGAGCATGCGATGGCGTTGCAGGTCCCGGAAAGCCCCGTAGTCCGACACGATGTCGAAGCGGTACTCGGTGCGCTCGAAGGCCCGGCCCGGACGGTGCCGGCGGTTGCCTCGCTGGCCGACATAGGCCCTGGCCAGGGCCAGTCGGTCCTCGGCCCCGAGCCCCCGCACGCGCCGCAGCACCTCGTCGTCGGGCAACGCCATGTGGGGGTAACACATGGCGGCCAGCACCTTGTCCTCGCCCTCGGGGTCGAAGTCCACCAACCGGACACCGGCCTCGCCGCCACTGTCGGCGTGGTCGTGTCGGTCGGGCCACAGCCGGCCCACCACCTCGTCGGTCTGCTGGCGGGTGTCGGCCAGGTACTTCGCCCATGCCCCGCCGCGCGCCGGGATGTCCACGCGTTGGAGGAAGGACGGGATGACCTTGCGCAACTCCTCGAGCATCAGTTCGCCGTAGCGACGCGCCTCGGGCAATGGGTGCAGGCGCATGCGCAGCAGGAGCATCTCGTAGGACTGGCCGGTGCCGTAGATGCCGACGTTGGACAGCGAGGCGGCCGGCAGCAACCCGCGCAGGGCGTCGAGAGCCTTGGCCCTTACCGACTGGCGGTACACGAAGTCGGAGTCGCCCGGCTGCTGGGGGAATTGGGACGACACCCAGGCCTGTACCTGCGGGAGCAGCGCGCCGTAGGTGTCGAACATACGGTCCATGTCGCCCACGTAGCGGGCCCCCAACGAGGAATCGAGGACGTCGGGGTCGCGGAAGTAGCGGTAGTGGCCGCCGGCCAAGCGGTTGTCGTAGGCGATGTAGCGGGTGGACTGCTCGAGATAGGCCATGAGCCGTCCCCACTCGAGCACCTTGGTGAGCACGTTCGACGCCTGCTCGCAGGCCAGGTGCACGCCACCGAGCTGGGCCACCGAATCGTCGCCGTACTCGAAGAACACCCGCTCGTAGAGCTCCTCGGCCCGCCGCAGGCCCACGGTGGCGTCGATGCCGGCGTCGCCGGTGACGTCGAGGTCCCCCACGAACTCGTCGAGGAAGAGCCGCCGCAGGCTCTTGGGCGAGCGCGAGTAGCGGGCGAACAGGGCGCCTTTGACCACCTCGGGCAGGTTGACCAGGGCGAAGACGGGCCCGTCGAGGTTCGTGACGTACCGGCGGAGGACCTCAGATTCCTCGTCGGTGAAGCGCTCCTCGGCGTAGGGGAACATGCCCGGGCAACACTACGACGGGGTGCCGGGGCCGGTGGCGGACCCCGTCAGGGCTGCGGATCCTCCCGTCACCACCCCTCGCTCGAGCCCGGCGACCGCCTCGGAGGCGGCCCTGGCCGTGGTCGAATCGGGGGCCACCACCGCCACCTGGCGCAGCAAGTCCACCAACTGCTTGGCGTTGCGCACGAAGTCACCAGGTGCCAGCTCGGCCTTCTCCAGCACCAGCTGCAGCCGCTCCCCCGCCGCCCAGCGCATGGCCACCTCGCAGAAGCCGATGTCCACGGGCCGCGTGCGCGGTAGGTGCTGAGCCTCCTCGTCCTCTCGTAGTCGCTCGGCCAGAGCCTCGAGGCGGCCCAGGGAATTCCGCAGGGCGTTGGGCACGGTCCGCTCGGGCTTGAAGCGGCCGCTACGGGCCTCGAAGGTGCACGCCGACAGCGCTCCGGCCAGCGCCGGCGGCTCGAGCCCGTCGAGCAGCCCGTCGGCCAGGGCCTCGGCCACCAGCAGGTCGGACTCGTGGTAGATCCGGCTCAGCAGCGCTCCCCGATCGGTGAGACGCCAGGCGCCGACCTTCACGTGACCCCAGCGGTCGAGCAGGGCCAGGACGCGCTCGAGGCGCCGCGACAGCGCATCGTGGTGGGAGCGGTCGAGGAACTGGGCGAAGGAGCGGTCGAGGACGTAGTGGGCCTGGTCGGGCGGGTAGCGCCGCACCAGGTTCACGGCCAGGTTGTAAGTGGCCCGGAACGAGGACCGCAGGTCAGGCGCCGGGGAGGTGGCCAGGGCGGCCACCTCGGCCAGCGACAGGTGCACGGACCAGGGCACCACGGCATGGCCCACCACGTCGAGGCCGCGCCGGCCGGCCCGCCCGGTCATCTGGGCGTATTCGCCCGACGTGAGCCCCGAGCGGCCGTGCTCGCGCACCTTGGTCAGGCGTTCGATGACCACCGAACGCGCCGGCATGTTGATGCCGAGCGCCAGGGTCTCGGTGGCGAAGACCACCTGGAGCAAGCCCGACGAGAAGCAGTCCTCCACGGCCAGGCGGAAGGCGGGGATCAGCCCGGCGTGGTGCGAGCCCACCCCGGCCTCGAGGCCGCTGATCCACGGGCCGTAGCCGAGCACCCGAAGCTCGTCGTCGGGCAACCCTTCGGTGTGAGCCTCGCATCGGCGACGGATCTCCCGGCGCTGTTCGGGGGTGGTGAGCCGAAGGCCGTCGGACAGGCACTGCCCCACGGCGTCGTCACAGGCGGCCCGGCTGAAGATGAAGACGATGGCCGGCAGCATCGACTCCTGGCCCAACGCCTCGATGATCTCGGTGCGCCGCGGCGGGCTGAGCCGGGCGTGGCGCAGTCCTCCCGACTGGCGCCGCAGGCGCTCCACCCGGTCGTCGAGGGCACGAGCCCTCCGGTGCAGACGGCCGGCTTCGAGCACCGGGACCAGCTCCACCTTGCGGCTGCCTTTCTCGGCCACGGCCACGTGCTGCTGGAGCTGGACCGGTCGCCGATCCTCGGTCACCACCGTCACCGGGCCGCGGATGCTCTCGATCCACGCACCGAGCTCAGCGGCGTTGGACACGGTGGCCGACAGGCACACCAGCGTCACCTCGGGCGGGACCAGGATGATCACCTCCTCCCACACCGAGCCCCGGTACGGGTCCTGGAGGTAGTGCACCTCGTCGAGCACCACCAACCCGAGGCCGCGCAGGAGATCGGCCCGGGCGAAGAGCATGTTGCGCAACACTTCGGTGGTCATGACCACCACCGAAGCGTCGGCTTGATGCGACACGTCGCCGGTGAGCAGCCCCACGCGCCCGGGACCGTAAGCGGCGGCCAGCTCGGCGTGCTTCTGGTTGGACAGAGCCTTGAGCGGCGTGGTGTAGAAGGCCTTGGTGCGCTCGGCGAGGGCCCGGCCCACGGCGTAGTCCGCCACCACGGTCTTGCCCGAACCGGTTGGAGCCGACACGAGCACCGAGAACCCGCTGTCGAGCGCGTCGCAGGCCTCCACCTGAAAGGGGTCGAGAGGGAATCCCAGGCGGGCCAGTAGCGACGAGCGCACCGACCCGGTGACGGCGGCGTCGCCGTCAGGCTCGGGCACTACCGGCGCAGGACCTTGCCGATGACGATGGACACCTCGTAGAAGAGGTACAGCGGCACCGCCAGCGCCATCATCGAGAACGGGTCGCCGCTCGGGGTTATCACGGCGGCCAGGACCACGATGAGCACGATGGCCCACCGGCGCCAGGCCGACAACCGCGCCGGGGTGAGCACGCCGGCCAGCTCCAGGGACACCAGCAGCACCGGGAACTCGAAGGTCAGACCGAATACGACCATCAGGGCCACTATGAGCCCGAGGTAGCGGTTGGGATCGTAGATCTGTCGGAGCGTCGGGCCGCCGATGTGCGACAGGAAGGACAGGGCGTGGGGAAAGGTGAAGTAGGCCAGCACTGCGCCGGCGGTGAACAGCACGATCGAGACCACCACGAACGGGATGGCGTAACGCTTCTCGTTGCGGTGCAGGCCCGGCGTGATGAAGCGCCACAACTCCCACAAGATGACCGGCGACGCCAGGAACAGCCCGCCGTAGGCGGCCAGCTTGATGCGCAGCGACAGGCCGTCCAAAGGACCGGTGACATACAGCTGGCATCGCGTCGTGACGTGGCAGTACGGGGACTGGAGGAAGTGCAGCAGGTGCGGGTACAGCACGAAGCAGACGGTGGCTCCGGCCATGAAGGCGAGGACGGTGACCACCAGCCGACGGCGCAGCTCGGCCAGGTGCTCGCCCAGGGTCATGGCCTGGGGAGAGCTTCGGCGACGACGCGCCCAGGCTGGGAGTCGGATGGCCATCGACTTCCCGGGCCCGAGGCTCAGTTCATGCTCGGGTCATCGGGAACAGCCGGCAGCAGCCCATCGCTCACCGGAGCCGGGGGCGGCGGCGCGGTGGCGCCCGGCGGCGCGGTGGCGCCCGGCGGCGCGGGGGCGTCCGGCGGCGGCTCGGGGAGCGGCTCACTGCGGTCGCCCGTCGGCGAGGACGGGGTCTGGGCCGACGCCTGGGCCCGCTCGTGCTCATCAGCCAGCCGGTCGAGGAAGGCCAGAGGCGAGCGCACGGCCTGGGCCACGTGGTGGGCCGGGGGGAGGTCGGGGAAGACGTCGCGCACTTCGGTCTCGAGCCGGGCCCGGAACCGGCGCAGGTCGCCCCAGGCTCCGCCGATCTGCCGGGCCATGCCCGGCAGCTTCTCGGGGCCCAACACGATCAAGGCGATGACCAGGACGACCAGGATCTTGGCCGGGCTGAGCGTCAGCATGACGGTGACGAGTCTACGGCGACCGCCGGTGCTGTCCCCACCGGCCTGATCAGAAGAAGTGCAGGTGCGACAGGGGCCAGATCCGCATGACCACCCGGCCCACGATCAGCGACCTCGAAATGGGGCCGAAGTAGCGGCTGTCTTGGGAGTTGGTGCGGTTGTCCCCCATGACGTAGTACTCCCCCGCCGGCACCGTCATAGGCGAGATGCCGTCGGTGACCGTTCCCGCTGGCAGCCATGGCTCCTTCAGGGGCTTGCCGTCGATGACGACGTGCCCGTCGGCCGAGGAGATGGAATCCCCCGGCAGCCCGATGACTCGCTTCACGAGGTCCTTGATGTTCTCGGCCGAGGTCTCCCTCGGCGGCCGGCCGAACACCACGATGTCGCCCCGGTGCACGGAATGCAGGTGGTAGCTCACCTTTCGACCAGGATCCGGTCGCCGATCATGAGGGTGGG
>DATKSG010000073.1:0-48978 GCA_035531775.1 Acidimicrobiales bacterium
CATCTCCAGCGCCCCCGGCGCGCCGTCTCCCACCGAGCCCACCCATTGGAGCGAGGCCTGGGCGGCGGCCCAGTTGCCGGTGGAGGACTTGAAGGAAGCCTCGTCGCCGGTGAGCAGGTTCTGCGAATTCGAGCCGGCTGAGGCCGGCTTCGACGACCACAGGCCCATGGCCAGCCCGGACAGCGTAAGGGAGGCCACGACGAGCACGGCGGCCCGCCGGAGCGCCGATCGCCCCTGCCGTCCGTCACCGGGCGGAAGCTGCATCTCTGTGTTGACCCTTCCTCTGCATCTGGGCGCCATAGCGAGCGCTACCCCCGCCTTGGCGTCTTCGACGTCGCCGATTCGGAACTTGAGCCTGGAATGTCCCACCACGACAACGAGGCAGACCGCCGGGCATCACGTCGCCAGACGATTCTCACGCCTGGTGACGCCTTTCTTACCAAGGCCACTGCACCGTGCCCGGCCGTCGGGCGCCCGGATGCGATTGCTGGCGACTGTCTGTGACCAGGGAACTGTCGGACCGCAAGGCCGGCCCCGGCGCCTGCCCCCCGGGGGGGCCGCCACGCCCCCACAGGCATGGGTCGATCTAGATGAAAGGGACGGAGCGTGAGGTTCGGCCCCGCCGACCGTTCCTCGGGGCACGGCCAGGGGCATGCCCTATCGGGGACACGCCGGTACCGTCACAGGAGGAAACGCAATGGCTCGGGGGCAACGCAGTACATCGAAGGTTCGATTCTTGGCGACAGCCGTCGCCGTGATGGGCCCGGTGGTGGCCGTCATGGGGGCGTTGGTGGCACCGTCGGCTGCATCCGCCGCGCAGCCGGCCGCCGTGCCGACCCAGCTGTGCAAGGTGCTGTCGCCGCTCGAGGGGGGCATCTTGGCCTTCCAGCAGGAGTGGAACCAGTACAGCGGGCCCAAGGGCGGCCCCACTTTCAAGACCACGCCGGGCGGCAGCGGAAGCATGCAGGACGTGGCCAACAACCTGGCCACCACCACCGGGTGCGCCATCGCGACGCAGAAGCCGCCCCAGTTGCCGATCCCGAGCTCACCAGGCGGGCCTCCGGGCTTGTCGGCGCTGTGCCCGCTGTTCTCCCCGCTCGAAGGTGGTGTGGCCAGCTTCGAATCGGCGTGGAACGCGCAGAGCGGTCCGAGCGGTGGCCCGACCTTTGCCGTCCCCGGGAACTCGAAGGGCCAGTTCCCTGATCTCGCCGGCCAGATGGCCACCGAGACCGGATGCCCCGCCTCGCCGTCGAGCGGCGGTGGTGTGCCGGCACCGCCGGAGCAGGTGTGCTCAGGCTTTCAGCAGTTCGAGACCGGTGCCGCCTCGGGCGGGGCCCCGGCCCAGTTCGTCTCCGGCGTGCAGCAGATCGCCTCGGCTCTGGGCTGCCCAGCCGGCAACGGCGGGGGATCGTCAGGCGGTGGCACCGGCGGCGGTACTCCGTCTCCGTCGCAGCTGTGCAGCGGCTTCCAGCAGATCGAGACCGGTATGGCCAGTGGGGGAGCACCGGCGCAACTCGTGTCCGGCTTCGAGCAGGTCGGTGCGGCCTTCGGATGCACCGCCCCGAGCGGTGGCAGCACCGCCCCCAGCAGCACGGGCACCGGCGGCAACGGCAACGGCAGTGTCGCCACCGCGTCGAGCGGATCGGGCGGCTGCACGGCGCCTTCGTCGCCGGCCGGCTACTGGCAGGTGGCCTCCGACGGCGGCATCTTCGCCTTCGGCAACTACCCGTACTGCGGATCGATGGGTGGCACCACTTTGAACAAGCCGGTGGTGGGAATGGCCGGCACCGCCGACAAGGGCGGCTACTGGCTGGTGGCCTCCGACGGCGGCATCTTCGCCTTCGGCGACGCCGCCTTCCACGGCTCGATGGGTGGCACCACCTTGAACAAGCCGGTGGTGGGAATGGCCTCTACCCCCGACGGCAAGGGCTACTGGCTGGTGGCCTCCGACGGTGGGCTCTTCGCCTTCGGCGACGCCGCCTTCTACGGTTCGATGGGCGGCACCACCTTGAACCAGCCGGTGGTCGGCATGTCGGCCACCCCCGACGGCAAGGGCTACTGGCTGGTGGCCTCCGACGGTGGGCTCTTCGCCTTCGGCGACGCCGCCTTCCACGGGTCGATGGGCGGGCAGTCGCTCAGCAAGCCGGTGGTGGGCATGGCCACCGACGCGGCCACCGGCGGCTACTGGCTGGTGGGCTCCGACGGCGGCATCTTCGCCTTCGACGCCCCGTACCACGGGTCGATGGGCGGGCAGCCGCTCAACCGTGCCGTGGTGGCCATCACCTCCACCCTCGACAGCGGTGGCTATTGGATGTCGGCATCGGACGGAGGGATCTTCTCCTTCGGCGACGCCCAGTTCTACGGGTCGATGGGCGGCCAGCACCTGTCGCAACCCATGGTGGGCATGGCCGCCTAAGGCAGCGGAAAACCGGTGAGGGCGCTCAGCCGACGGGGCTGTGCATCCAGAGGGGCCGGACCTCGCCACGAGCGGGTCCGGCCACCACCGGAGAGTTCACATGGACCGGGCAGCGCCGCATGCCGCGGCGGAAAGCAGCCAAATGGGCGGCGTGCCGCCACTCTCGATCGCTCCAGGCGTCCAGGGCGCACTGCTCGCAGCCACCGGCTCCGAGCATGTCGTCACACGTGACCAGTCCACCTGAGTGAGGGGTGTCGGTACCGGCACAGGGCAGGCCCTCGAGCTCCTCGGTGCATGCCGCCACCGAGCCGTCCGAGTGGATCATGAGTGTGCCGCTGCACTCGCCCACGGTGCCGCCTCCAGATCTGCCTGGCGAGGCCGAAGTCGCCTTGCCCGGAGGTGTCACCTCCGTCCTCATAGCTTCGGCCGCGGCGGGCGTCGGGTGTAGGACCATTAGGCCCCAGGATCAGGGATTTTTGACTTGTTGTGGAAAAGGGGCGTTCGCCCCCAATCCTCTCCTGACCGGTGAGAGCATCACGTTCCGTGAACGGCAAACGAAGCCCCACCTGGGGTTTTGTGGAATCGACCATAAACGCTGTGCGTGAACGCAAGGTCGTGGTGGCCGGGCCGTTACTTCTTGCGACGGACCGATTCGTGCGGAAACGGCCCGAGCGACACGCCCCCACCCCCACAGATGCCCCAAAGGCGGAGGAAGTTCGACATGAGCAAGCTCTCGACGATCCGGCGGATCCTCCTGACGGGAACGGCCATCCTCGGTGCCACCGGTACCGCGGTGCTGGCCCTGGAGACTTCTTCGTCAGCCGTGAACCCGGTCCCCGTGGTCCGGACCTGCACGGCTACCGGCACCATCTACTTCGGCGGCACGGCCACCACCACCACCTGGACGCTCAACGCCAGCGGGAGTTGCAACGTCGCCACCTTCCCGGTGCAGCCCACCGAAACGGTGACGTTGACCGGTACCGGGACCTCGGGCGGGCTCGGGACGTGCACCGGCACCCTGCCGGTGGCCACCAACCTCGACCTGACCACCGACGTGAACTACACCAACACGGTGACCGGCAAGGTGATTCACGACCCGTCGACACTGTCGCTGCCCATCACCACGTTCCCGATCACCTCGCCGTTCATCAAGGCCGGGACGATCGGAAGCGGCGCCGGCACGGTGTTCATCCACATCTTCGCCGGGTGCGGCAACAACGGCGGCAAGCCGTCGGCCCAGTTCGTCTGGACCGAGGACGACGACCAGTAGGTCTTGCCACAAGTTCCTCCAACGTGGGCGGTCCTCCAGCCGGCTAGCACCAGCGCCGGCCAGGACGAAGTGCAGCAGTGACGAAAGGGCCGGTGGACATCCACCGGCCCTTTCGTCGTTCCCGGGGCCCCTACGCCTCAGCCCAAGCTGCTCAACGCTGTCAAGCGGTCTACGGCGGCCACGTACTCCTCCACCAATTCGAAGACGACGTCGCGAGCCTTGCGGACCGACGTAGCGCGTCCGATTATCTGGCCGCAGGGGTTGAAGTTCACGTCCTTGGCTGCTTCGGGAAAGCGCCGACCCGCGCCCACAGCCTCGATGGCCACCAGCATCTGCAGGGGCATGGGCAGCGGGTCGGGCGTGTCGGGCCGGTCCCAGGCTTCGGTCCAGTCGTTTCTGAGCATGCGGCAGGGCTTGCCGGTAAAGGACTTCGACCGCACCGTGTCGCGGCTCGAGGCGCCGAGGTAGCTCTGCATCTGGCCCGGGGGGATGTCGGCTTCTTCCACCGTCAACCACAACGTCCCCGACCAGACCCCCTGCGCCCCCATGGCCAGGGCAGCGGCGATCTGCCGGCCGCACCCCACGCCACCGGCCGCCAACACCGGCAGGGGAGCCACGGCGTCTATGACCTCGGGCCACAGCACCAGGCTCCCGATCTCGCCGGTATGGCCCCCTCCTTCGGTGCCCTGGCACACGATGAAGTCGAGCCCTGCCTCCTTGTGGCGCAGCGCATGGTGGGCCGAGCCGGCCAGTGCCCCGATCAGGCGGCCCGAGGCCTTCACCTCGGCGATCACATCGGCCGGCGGGGTGCCGAGCGCATTGGCGATGAGCCGGACCTTGTCATGGCCGAGGGCGGCGGCCAGCAACGGCTTGCCGGTGGCCTCGGTCCATCCCATCATCCCGCTGCGGCGCTGGTCGTCGGGGACCGGTGGGACGCCGTGCTCGTCGAGGAGGCGCCGGGCGAAGCGGCGGTGGTCGTCGGGGACCATGGACTGCAGCTGGGCCTCGAGCTTGACCGGGTCGAGCTCGCCCATGCCCTCGTACTTGCCGGGGATGACGATGTCCACGCCGTATGGGTGGTCGCCGACGTGCTCGTCGAGCCATTGCAGCTCGACTTCGAGCTCCTCGGGAGAGAAGCCGATGGCGCCGAGCACACCGAATCCCCCGGCGTTGCTCACCGCCGCCACCACGTCGCGGCAGTGGGTGAAGGCGAAGATGGGGAATTCGATGCCGAGCTGATCGCAGATCTCGGTGTGCACGGTGGTCTCCTCTTTGGTCGGTATCGGTCGGGCTCTGGATCTCTACAGGGTGGGTGAGCGGGCCCCGGTGGATGTGGCCAGGTCGAGGCCGAGCGCCGAAGCCAGAGCGACCGTTACCGCTGCCTCGTCGAGCGTTGCGTCGAGTCGCTGGGCCATGGCCAGGCCCACCACCATGGCTCGGAATCCGGTGGCCAGGGACTCGGCCCGGGTGCGGCGCGGGAGGATCCCCTCGGCGATCCAGGCTTGGAGCCCCCGGGTCATGCGCGCATCGGCTTGCCGGCGGCGCCGGCGCAGCGCTTTGGCCACCCGCTCGTTGCGGGAGGCCAGCAATGACAGCTCGGCTTCGAGCAGTAGCAGCCTGCGGGTGGCGTCGCTGGGCCGAACGATCACGTTGGCCGCCACAGAACCCAGGCGCTGTTCGAGCCCGGCGGCCAGTTCGAATTCGGCGGCGATCACGGTGACGAGCGACTGGCTCAGGTCGTCGAGCACGGCCAGCACCAGGCCCTCCTTGGAGGCGAAGTGGGCGTAGATGGCCCCCGAGGTCCGGCCGGCGGCTGCCGCCACGGCATCGACCGATACGGCGTCGATCCCCTTGTCGGCGAAGAGTTCGGACGCCGCCGCCAGCAGGCTGGCGCGGGTGGTGGCTTTGCGGGCCTGCTGGGTCCTCGGGGCACGGCCGGACATATATATAACTTACGTTATCTAAGTTGCGTGCCGGCCGTACCGGGCCCGGACCGCCCGCCACGAGGCGCCTTATGCTCGGTCGATGCCCTTTCGGACGTCGCCGGCGGTGGCCAAAGACGAGTGGATGCTCGACCTACGAGTCGAGGACCACGTGGCCGTGCTCACGCTCGACAACCCGGGCAAGCTGAACGCCTGGAGCTGGGAGGCCACCCGCCAGCTGGGGGCCCGGGCCAATCAGATCCGCTTCGACGAGCGGGTGCGGGTGGTGGTCCTGCGCGGTGAAGGGAGGGCCTTCTGCGCCGGGATCGACCTGGGCATGCCCGAGGACCGCGTCACGGGGCGCTCGCCGGCCGAGAAGGCCCGCAACTACTACGAGGGCATCCGCTGGGCCCATGACCAGTTCCGTGCCTTCGCCGAGCTCCCTCAGCCCGTGGTGGCCGCCGTGCAGGGATATTGCCTGGGCTTCGGCTTCGAGCTGGTGCTCATGGCCGACATCCGGGTGGCCGCCGACGACGCCCGATTCGCCCTTCCTGAGGCCCAGGTGGGTGTGGGGATCGACGGCGGCGGTGACCTCCGCCTGGCCCACGAGGTGGGTGCGGGGTGGGCCAAGCTGCTGGCCATGACCGGTCGTCGT
Source organism: Acidimicrobiales bacterium (assembly GCA_035531775.1). Lineage (GTDB taxonomy): Bacteria > Actinomycetota > Acidimicrobiia > Acidimicrobiales > UBA8190 > DATKSG01. The sequence goes on from DATKSG010000073.1 coordinate 6,264, forward strand.
ATCGATGCGGCGACGGCTGAGCGCCTCGGGATCGTGCAGCAGGTGACATCGGTCGAGGATCTGCTTCCGATCTCCATGGCCCTGGCGCAGGAGATCGCCGCCAATGCGCCCTTGGCCGTGCAGAGCATCAAGCGGACCATCGACAACTTCGCCTACCGGGGCATGGCTGAGGCCATGCGCTTCGAGGCCATGAGCGCGTCCATCGAATTCGTCTCCGACGACATGCCGGCCGGCTACTCGGCCAAGGCGGCCAAGCAACCCGTGACCTTCGAGGGGAAGTAAGAGGTGCCCCTAGCCGAGCCGCCCCCGGTCGGTGACTCCATGTTGCCTCACCACACCTTCGCCGGCAGCGCCGTCATAGTGACCGGCGGGGGAACGGGGCTCGGACGGGCCATCGCCTGCGAGTTCGCCCGGGCCGGCGCGGCGGTGGGCATCGTGTCGCGTGACCCGGCTCATCGCCAGGCCGGGGTCGAGGCGGTCGAGGCCGCCGGCGGCCGGGCCGCCCAGGCATCGGCCGACGTGCGTCGGCCCGAGGAGGTGGCGGCTGCCTTCGACGCAGTGGAGGCCGAGCTCGGCCCTGTTCGCTACTTGGTGAACAACGCGGCGGCCAACTTCCCGGTGCCGGCCGAGGACCTGCGGCCCAACGGGTGGCGGGCCGTGACCCAGATCGTGCTCGACGGCACGTTCTTCTGCTCCCAGGAGCTCTTCCGGCGCACAGCGGCGGCCGGGGAGATCGGGGCCATCTGCAACGTGCTCGCCACCCAGTCCTTCACCGGCGGCCCGGGCATGGCCCACACCGCGGCGGCCAAGGCCGGAGTGGGCAACCTGACCAAGACCTTGGCCGTGGAGTGGGCGCCGGCCGGGGTGCGGGTGAACGCCCTGGCCCCGGGGCTCTTCCCCCACGAGGACATGCGCCTGGAGCTGACGGCCCTGCGCCCCGACGGCGAGGACGCTGACGCTCGGCGCTCCCCGGCCGGCCGCCTGGGCCGGCTGCACGAGCTGGGCTGGGCGGCGGTATGGCTGTGCTCGCCCTACGCCGCCTTCGTCACCGGCCACACCCTGGTCGTTGACGGCGGCAATTGGCTGCGGCGCCACTTCGTGATGCCCGAGTTCGTCCCCGTGCGCGACCAGATTGCTTCTGCCCTGGCCCCACCGGTTCCTCCAGTGGCGCCCCCGGCCGGTCGATAGCTTCCCCGTGACCGACATCGAGCTGGTCGACCAGCCCGAGGTCCCGCCCACGGCGGGATCGGGCGGCCCCATCGACGGGTTGCGCCTGCGCAGCGTCATCGGCCTGTCGGTGGGCTTGGTGGGCCCTAGGGCCAACCTGGCCGTGTCCGGCGTGCTGCTCACCTTGCTCGTGTCGTCACGCGTCTCGAGCGCCTTGGCCATCACGTTCGCCCTTACGGCCAACCGGTTGGTGGGTTGGGCGGCGTATCCGCTGCTCGGCCGGGCCAGTGACCGCACCCGCAGCGCCGTGGGCCGCCGAGCGCCCTACATGGCGGCCGGGCTGCTGCTCATGGGCGTGTGCACCTGGGCCTACACGCTGGTACCGGGCTACTGGCCCCTGGTGGCCCTGGTGGTTGCCGTCAAGACGGCCAGCGTGGTCTTCAACCTCACCAACCTGGCCGTGGTGCCCGAGACGTTCGGCAAGAGCCGCACGGTCAAGGCTGCCGCCGTGATCGGCGTGCTGGGGGCCCTGGTCAGCCTCACCCTGAAGGGCACCGTCCTCGCCACCTGGAAGGCGCACGACCCCGGGACCTGGGCGCTCGCCTTTCGCATGGCCGGGGGGTTCATGGTGGCCGCTGCCGTGGTGGTCCTGGTCCTGGTGCGCGAGTCGCCGGCCGCCCGGCGGGTGGCCGAGGTGGAGCGGGCCCGGCCCTCTGTGTCGTGGCGGGCCGAGCTGCGCACGGTGCTCGCCGTCCCCAACGGAACCGTGCTGGCTACGGCCGTCCTCGTGTTCTGGGCCGGCCTGAGCGCCACCGGCTACCTGGCCGTCGTCTACTTCCAGAAGGTGCAGCATGCCGGGGCCGGCGTGCAGACCTTGGCCGGCTGGATAATGGGCGTGCCCGTGCTCTTCGTCGGACTTGGCGCAGGGTTCTTCATCAGCCGTCTGTTCACCCGCAAACAGGTGGCCATCGCCGCCCCCGCCCTCGGCACGGTGGTGTCGCTGCTGCAGTTCGAGTCCGCCCACATCTGGCAGACCGTGGTCCTGGCCTTCGTGGGCGCCCCGCTGTTCGGAGCATTCGTGATCTCCCTGGCCCCGCTGCTGTTGCAGCTCCTGCCGCGATCGGGCGGGCTCGGCGAGTTGCTCGGCAAGCTCTTCGCTCCCTTCAGCGCCTTCGCCCTCCTCTTCGCCTTTCTGGCCGCCTGGGCCGTGGACGCCACCGGCGACTACCGCGTGATCTGGCTCTTCCCGGCGGCAGCCGGAGTTGTCCAGGCCGTCGTGCTGTGCCGCCTGCGGGTACCGCCCGCCGCGGCGCGCCCTCAGTTGTCGGGGCTACCCACCCGCTTGGGAGACTGGGTGCTCGAGCAGGTGACCGGCGGCGGCCGCTCGCTGCTCGGCGGCGAGGTGACCATGGCCGACGCCGACTCGGCTTCGCTGTTCGAGGCGGCCAGAGGACTGCTCGGCGATCCCTATCTGTGATCGACTGACTCTGTGGCCAGTGTCGACATGGAGCAATTGGCGTCGCTGTTGGCCCAGGCCCAGCCCGCCCTGCTGTCGTCCCCCATCGACCAGCAGCGCGTGGTGTGGGACGCCATGGCCTCGCGGCACCCGTTGTCCGAGGGCGTCACCGTGACCGGGGCCGACTTCGGCGGCGTGGCGGGCGAATTGGTGCTGTCGCCGGGCGCCGATCACCGTCGCCTGGTCATGCACCTGCACGGTGGCGGCTATGTGATCGGCAGCCCGGTGTCGCACCGGGACCTCGCCGCCCGCCTGTCGGCCGCCACCGGCGCCGCGGTGTTCGTGCCCGCCTACCGCTTGGCTCCGGAGCACCCGTACCCGGCCGCCTTGGAGGATGCCGCTGGCGCCTACCGGGGCCTGCTCGGCGCCGGCTACCAAGCCGACCGTCTGGCACTGTCGGGTGACTCGGCCGGGGGAGGGCTGCTCCTGGCCGCCTTGGCCGAGGCTCGCCGCCGTGGTGAGCCCATGCCGGCCGGCGCCGTGTGCTGGTCGCCGTGGGTGGACCTGGCGCCGCGACCGGCCGGGGCGGCCGACGCCGTGCTGAGCGCCGAGTGGCTGGCCGCCATGGCCGACCACTACCTGGGCAGCACCGACAAGGCCGATCCCGGTGCCTCGCCGGTGTACGAGGACCTGCGTGGACTGCCGCCCCTGCTGGTGCTGGTGGGGACGGCCGAGCTCCTCCTCGACGACGCTCGCCGGCTCGTGGCCGAGGTCCGGCGCTGTGACGTGGAAGTGGAGCTCGAAGAGGTGGAGGGAGCCGTCCACCTGTGGATGGCACTTGCCCCACAGTCGCCCGAGGCCGTGGCGGCTGTGGCCCGGGCCGGGCGGTTCCTCTGCGCCCGGTGGGAATCGACGCCCGTGGCCTAGCATGCACCCGGCGCGCCGCACGGCCGGGCCACGGACGACAAGGAGTCCCCATGGAGGTCCGAGACAAGCTCTACATCGGTGGGTCGTGGGTGGCCTCGACCGGCAGCGGGGTCCTCGAGGTGGTGAACTCGGCCACCGAGCAGGTGATGGGAACGGTCCCCGAAGGCACCGCCGAGGACGTGGACCGCGCCGCCCGGGCGGCGGCCGAGGCCTTCGAATCCTGGTCGGCCACCTCGGCCGACGAGCGGTCCAAGACGCTGGCCCGCGTGCAGGAGGCACTGGCGGCGCGCACCTCCGAGATCGCTACCCTCATCTCGCAAGAGGTGGGCATGCCCTTCACCTTGTCGAACCTCATCCAGGTGGGCCTGCCCGTGATGAGCTTCGCCACCGCCGCTCAGCTGGCCGTGGACTTCCCCTTCGAGGAGGAGATCGGCAGCTCCCTCATCGTGCGCGAGCCGGTCGGGGTGGTGGGCTGCATCACGCCGTGGAACTACCCCCTGCATCAGATCTGCGCCAAGGTGGCCCCGGCCCTGGCTGCCGGCTGCACCATCGTGCTCAAGCCGAGCGAGGTGGCTCCCCTGAACGCCTTCGTGCTGGCTGAGATCTTGGACGAGGTGGGCCTGCCCCCTGGCGTCTTCAACCTGGTGACCGGGGTCGGGCCGGTGGTGGGCGAAGCCATCGCCGCCCATCCCATGGTGGACATGGTGTCGTTCACCGGCTCCACCCGCGCCGGCAAGCGAGTCATGGCTCTGGCCGCCGAGAGCGTGAAGCGCGTGGCGCTCGAGCTCGGTGGCAAGTCGGCCAACGTCATCTTGGAGGACGCCGACCTCGACTCCGCCATCCCGGCCGGGGTGTCGGCCTGCTACTTGAACTCGGGCCAGACCTGCTCGGCGCTCACCCGCATGCTGGTGCCGCGCTCGCGACTGGCCGAGGTCGAGCAACTGGCCGTGCAGATCGCCGAGACCTACACGCCAGGCGACCCCTTCGACGCCGCCTCGCGCCTCGGGCCGCTCGTTTCGGGCACCCAGCGCGAGCGCGTGAGGAGCTACATCCAGAAGGGCATCGACGAAGGCGCCAAGCTCCTCACCGGAGGGACCGAGGCCCCCGAGGGCCTGGAGCAGGGCTACTACGTGCGCCCCACGGTGTTCTCCGAGGTCACGCCGGAAATGACCATCGCCCAGGAGGAGATCTTCGGGCCGGTGCTCTCCATCATCCCCTATGACACCGAGGACGACGCCGTGCGCATCGCCAACGGCACCGTCTACGGCCTGGCCGGCGGGGTGTGGGCCGGTGACAAGGAGCACGCCGAAAAGGTGGCCCGGAAGCTGCGCACGGGCCAGGTCGAGGTGAACGGCGGCGGCTTCAACCCCATGGCTCCCTTCGGCGGCTACAAGCAATCGGGCATCGGACGCGAGCTCGGTCGCTTCGGCCTGGAGGAATTCCTGGAAGTGAAGTCACTGCAGCGCTAGTACCGTGGCGATGTGAGCGCCGACGCGCCGAACATCCTGCTGGTGGTGATGGACACGGCGCGCGCCGACGGCTTCGAGCCCTATGGCGCCGCGCCCGGTGACACACCGGTGGTGGCCCAACTGGCCTCGTCCGGCGCCGCCCAGCCGCATGTGTTCGCCACCGCCAACTGGACGGTGCCGTCGCATGCCTCGATGTTCAGCGGCCTGCAGCCCGGCGCCGTCGGCCTGGGCCAGGCTCCCGATGGGCCCCTTGGGTGTCGGCGGTTCCTCGAGGCCCTAGGTCCCCGGCTCTTGCCGCAGGTGCTGCGCTCGGCCGGGTACGCCACGGCCGGGGCCAGCACCAACATGTGGATCACCGACAAGTCGGGCTTCGACATCGGCTTCGACACCTTCGAAGTGGTCGAATCCGAGCACCGGGCCCGCATCTCGGACCCCCATTGGCGCGAGCGCCTGCGCTGGGACCGCGATGCCGTGCGGGCCACCCACGACGATGGCGCCGCCCAGGTGGCCTCCACCTTGGCCGGATGGGCGGCCGGGGCGCAGCGCCCGTTCTTCTGGTTCGTGAACCTGACCGAGTGTCACTCGCCGTACCTGCCGCCGCGTCCGTACAACGACCTGGGCCCGATCCAGCGCCTGCGAGCCGGTGAAGAGGCCCGCCGGTACCTGACCCTGGGCGAGATCTGGAAGGCCTGCCTGGGCGCCATGGTGGTCCCCGAAGCGGCGTTGGCCCGTATGCGACATCTGTACCGGCGATCGATCCGATACATGGACGACTGGTTGGGCCGGATCTTGGAGACTCTCGAACAGCACGGGCTGCTGGAGGACACGGTGGTGGTGGTCACTTCCGACCACGGCGAGAACCTGGGGGAGTCGAACCTGCTCGGCCACGCCTTCTCGCTCGACGACCGGCTGGTGCGCGTGCCCTTCGTCACGTCGCATGCCGAGTTGCTCGACGGGCGTCCCGGGGGGTTGGGAGCGCGCAGCCTGGCCGACCTCCCCGCCGCCCTGTGCGCACTGGCCGGCGTGGACGACCATCCGTATCGCGACGTGGGCTCGGTCGGCGGTGTGGCCGTGGCCGAGCTCGAAGCACTGGTGAGGCCTGACGACCCGCGCGTAGTCGAGGTGGCCGAAAAGCAGTGGAAGCTCGACGATGCCGGCATGGCCCGCCTCACCTCGTCGCAGTGGTGTGCCACCGACGGCCGCACCAAGCTGGTCTGTACCGAGGGCCACCACCAGGTCTACGACCTGATGGCCGACCCGCTCGAGGTGCACCCGCTGGAGGTGGACGCTTCGGGCACTGTCGCCGGTGTGGCGAGCGACACGGTGGCCGCCCTACGACGCGTGGGCGAGCGCGTCATGGCGCGGCAGTGGGAGGGATTGGAGTCGGCGGCCCAGGCGCCCACGAAGGTGGAGGTGGCGCCCGACGAGCTAGAAGCGCTCGAGGAGCAGATGCGCCGGCTCGGGTACCTGTAGGGTCACGCCCATGACCGAGGGCCGCAACCTGGTCGTGGTGATCCTCGACAGCCTCCGCTACGACTCATGGCTGGAGGCCGCGCCGACCCAGCTGGCCCGGCTGGGGCCGGTGCAACGACGGTGGAGCTACGCCTCGTGGACCGCCCCGTCGCACTACAACCTGCTCATGGGCCTGCTCCCTCACTCGAGCCCGCCGCATGTGTACGCCTCGGAGCTCTACAAGGCCGACATGGCCCGCTACAGCGAGCGCCTCGGGATCTCCGGCATCGAATTCAAGAAACTGCTGCCGTCGTTGTTCCTCCCCACCTACCTGCACAACGTCCTGGGGTATCGCACCGAGGCTCGGGTGTCTATGCCGGTGCTCAACCCCTACACCCTCATCAACCGCGACTTCGACCACTACCAGCTCATGCCCTCGCACAACGACATGGCCGCCATGGTCGACGCCATGTCGTTTCGCGAAGACCAGCCCACCTTCCACCTCTTGAACGTGGGGGAGACCCACTATCCCTACGCCTTGCCCCACGAGGACCCGTCGCAGTGGCCCCACCTGGCCGGCTTCCACGGCGTGGTGAAGCACCTGGACGACAATGGCGGTGGCGGCGAGGAGGAAGCGCACTTCGACCAGAGCCAGCTCGACGAGTTGCGCCTGCGACAGGTCCAAGCTGTCGAGTACCTCGACACCGTCTTCGCCCTCCTGTTCGCCAAGGTGCCGCGCGACACATGGATCATCGTGACGGCCGACCACGGAGAGCTCTTCGGCGAGGAGGGCTACTTCGGACACGGGCCGATCGCCCACGACAAGGTTTTCGAGGTGCCCTTCGTCGAGGGAATGGTGCCCTAGCTTTAGCCAGGTGTGTTCATGGCCTTTGCCAAAGCACGAGAGCGCCACTTTGTGACGGAAGGCTGACCTTCTCTACTGGCTGGTAGTCGACCCGGCCGGCGGGGAGGGCGCCATCGGCTCCGATCGCTCCTCCGCCGCGGGGGACTACGAGGTAACCGGGCTGGGCCAGGGTGACAGTCGAGGCAGGAGCGCTGGGGTTGGCGAGGGCCACGCCTTCCGCCGGCGCGTCGACGGCGCTGGGGTTGGCGAGGGCCACGCCTTTCTCGAACGCCCTGGCGTACACAACTCCGCTGGCGCTTGCGATCCCTGGCGCCGCCACACCCGGGAGCACGAGGTAGTCCTGGATGTGCTGGGCGGTGTGTAGCGGCGCGCCCATCCGCACCGACCACTCTGGATACCAGTTGAACCCGCCATGAGACATGTAGGAGCGGTCGCCCTTGACGAGGTGAAACGATGCAAGCACGAAGGACCGGGTCACGGGATCGTCAGCTCCGCCTGGTGCCCCTGCCAGCAGCACACCACGCTCGGCGATGGCCATGCAGGCGTCGAGTATCTCCTCCCAGATTCCCTGCGGCCATACCGGTGGCCCGAGATAGCTGGTGACAAAGAACTCCATGAGTGCGCCGTCGCACCAGTTCAGGTAGTTCAACGATGCTGGTCTGGAGAACGGGTAAGGGTCTCCAAGGTCGGGCGGCTGGAGGATCTCATCGGTGGCGGTGCCGTTGTAGAACATGACCAGATCGGGTCCGAGCTGGTCGCGGATGAACGCGAGGTCACGCTCCAGGGCCTCGTACCAGCTTTCGGGAGTGCTCCCAAACGGTTGCGGCACGTAGGGTTGACATACCTCGTCCATCATCAGCCCGTCCATGCCCGACTGGGCAATGAGTGACCGAGACTGGGCGGTGAAGTAGTTGATCCAGTGATTGAGATTCCCCGGACGCCTGGCGTCAAGATCATAAGGGTTAGCCAGGAATTCGAGGGGTGTGCCGGTCGGATCTTGTGTGCGCTCGTCTCCCTGCGGGCTGTAGCCGAAGATCGGGTTGGCGATACGCGTGCCGGGCGACGCCGGAGGGCTCGAATGAGAGAAGAAGTTCTCGTGAGCGTTGACGTAATTCCACGGCGCCGGCATCCAGGACTGGCCGGCGCCGGGCTGGATGTAATTACCCACCCACGTGAGGTCGAAGTACTGCGTGACGAGCGTCGCCGGGTTGGCGGCGTGAGCTGCCTCGGCCACACCGCTGCCCGCATAGACCCAGGTGAGCAACTCGTAGACGGACGCCAACGTAGCGATCTGCTCTTTGGTGTACTCGTAGCCGATTCGGCCATACGTCCCGTACTGGAACAGGTGGACAGAGTCTTTGGTCGACCGTTCAAGCAACCGCGCCCGAGGAGATCCCGGGCTTGGTCCAGAGCCTGCCCTCTTGGGTGAAGGGGAGAGCTTCGAAGGAAGTCCTGGTAGCCCAGGCAGGTGTGGTGCGAGCGCCGACGCGGCAGCGAACTTGAGCAGCCCGCGCCTGCTCACGGCGCGCTGGACAAGTCCGGAGATTGGGGCCTTCGCCGAAACAATGTGAGTCACGAATGTTAACGCACGCAGCCGACGAAACTTGCGCTCTACCAGGTCTGTAGCAGTCGGGGCACTATCCGCCCATTGCGTGGACGCCGCCGTCCACGTGGAGCATCTCGCCGGTGGTCATGGGAAACCAGTCCGACAGCAGCGCCACACAGGCTTGTGCCACCGGCACGGCGTCGCCCACGTCCCATCCGAGAGGGGCCCGTCCGGACCACGTGTCCTCGAAGGTGGCGAAGCTGGGTATGGACTTGGCCGCCATGGTCCGCACCGGCCCGGCCGCCACCAGGTTGACCCGGATGCCGTCGGGCCCGAGGTCGCGCGCCAGGTAGCGGCTGAGCGACTCCAGGGCGGCCTTGGCCACTCCCATCCAGTCGTAAGCCGGCCAGGCCACGGTGGCGTCGAAGTCGAGGCCCACCACCGACGCCTGCCCGGCCGCCCGCAAAAGCGGGGCCATGGCACCCACCAGGGCCTTGAGCGAGTAGGCGGAGACCTCTAGGGCCACGGCCACCTCGGGCCACTCGGCGCGCAGGATGTCGCCCCCGAGGCATTCCGGTGGAGCGAAGCCGATGGCGTGCAGCAGCCCGTCGAGCCGTCCCCAGCGCGCCGCCAGGCCTTCGGCCGCCGCTGCCAGCTGGTCGCCCCGGGTCACATCGATCTCGATGACGTCGACCGGGCCCGGGAGCTTGCGGGCCGTGCGCCTGGTGAGCGACAGGCCGCGACCGGCTCCCGACAGCACCACCTCGGCGCCCTGTTCCATGGCTAGCCGGGCCACGGCGAAGGCCAGCGACGCGTCGGTGAGCACGCCGGTGACCAGGATCCGCTTGCCGTCGAGCAGTCCCACGTGGGCGACCCTATCCGCTCGGCCGGGGGCGTCCCCGTCCTCGCCGTCCGCACGGCGCGCCGGTGCCGGTGTGCAAGGGTGGGGCCCGTGCACGTGGGCATCGTCGGAGGCACCGGACCACTCGGACGGGCGTTGGCCGTCCGCCTGGCGGCGTCGGGTCACGCCGTGGTCATCGGCTCGCGTGACGCCGAGCGAGCCGCCGCCGCCGCCTCGACATTGGGCCGCACCTGGCCTGGTCGCCAGTTGGACGTGAGCGGCGGCGCCAACGAGCAGGCAGCTGCCTGCGAACTGGTGGTGCTGGCCACCGTGTGGGACGCGACGTTGCCCAGTGCCATGGACTTGGCCCCGTACCTGGCCGGTAAGACAGTGGTGAGCGTGGCCAACGCCCTCGTGCGCCAGGGCCGGGAGATCCATGCCCTAGTGCCGCCGCGCGGATCGATCGCGGCCGCCGTGCAGGCGGCGGTACCCGACGCCTGGGTGTCGGCTGCCTGTCAGCATCTGCCGGCCTCCACCATGGCCGACCTCGATGCTGAGCTCGACGCCGATGTGCTCGTGTGCGCCGACCGGCCCGAAGCCATGGCGACCACTGTCTCCCTGCTCGGCACCGTGGCCGGCCTACGACCACTCGAGGCGGGCACGCTGGCCTCAGCCGGTGCGGTGGAGGCTTTCACGGCCGTGCTCGTCAACCTGAACATCCGCTACAAGGCCCACAGCACACTTCGCCTGTCGGGCCTCGACCAGAGGTGAGCTGGTGGTGATGCGCCTCTACGACACGGCGCGCCGGACGGTGGTGCCGTTCTCGCCGGGGGCCGAGGTGACGCTTTACTCCTGTGGCATCACCCCCTATGACGCCGCCCATCTGGGTCACGCCCAGGTGTACCTCACCTTCGACCTGCTCCAGCGGCGCCTGCGCGACCTCGGACACGCCACCAAGCTGGTGCGCAACATCACAGACGTGGATGACGACATCCTGCGCAAGGCGCGCGAGCTCGGTGTCCACTACCTCGACCTGGCCGCCGAGGAGATGGCCCGCTTCGACTCCAACATGGCGGCGCTCGGATTGCTGCCGGTGTATTCCGAACCGCGGGCATCGTCGGCCATCCCCGAGATCCTCGCGCTCATAGGTGCCGTCCTCGAGGCCGGCCATGCCTATGTGGCCGGCGGTGCGGTGTACTTCGAGGTGTCCACCTTCGACCGCTTCGGCCAGGTCAGCCATCTGGCGCGGGCCGACATGCTGCGCCTCGCCGCCGAGCGCGGCGGGAAGCCCGACGACCCGCACAAGCGCGACCCGCTCGACTTCGTGTTGTGGCAACCCTCGGCCCCCGACGAGCCGGCCTGGGAGTCGCGCTGGGGGCCGGGCCGCCCCGGTTGGCACATCGAGTGCTCGGCCCTGGCGATGCGGGAGCTGGGCGCCACCGTGGACCTCCACGGCGGGGGTTCGGACCTGATCTTCCCCCACCACGAGTGTGAGGCGGCCCAGTCCGAGGCGGTCACCGGCACCACCTTCTGCCGGCACTGGCTGCACGTCGGGATGGTGGGCCTGCACGGGGAGAAGATGTCCAAGTCACTGGGCAATCTGGTGTTCGTGGGTGATCTGTTGAAGGATTGGGACCCGGCCGTGGTCCGCCTGGCGCTCATGTCGCACCACTACCGCGCCGATTGGGAGTGGACCGGCGACGAGCTGGCGGAGGCCGCCGAACGGCTGGAGCGCTGGCGTGGCGCCGGTCCTGGTAGCGGCGCCCTGGCCGAGGTGCGGGACCGCCTCGACGACGACCTCGACGTTCCCGGCGCCCTGGAGGCACTCGACGCCGCCGTACGCGCCGGGTCCGGCGTGGGCGACGGGGCGGCGCTGGTGGGCATTACCGTGTGACGACCGGCCACCGGGCCGGTCTACGACGACAGGGAAGAGAACGCGCGCATGGCAGGCGAGGTCACGGTCCGGCTTCCCGACGGCTCGACCCGACAGCTGCCCGAGGGCGCCACCTGGCGCGACCTGGCCGGCGCCATCGGCCCTCGTCTGGCCAAGGCGGCGGTAGCGGCCACGGCCGACGGCGCGCCGGTGGACCTCGACACACCGGTGGCCGACGGCGCTCAGGGCTCCATAGTCACGGCCGACACCGAAGCGGGCCGGGCCGTGCTGCGCCACTCCACTTCCCACGTGCTGGCTCAGGCCGTGCTCGACCTGTGGCCGGGAGCCCACTACGCCATCGGCCCCCCCATCGAGGACGGCTTCTACTACGACTTCGCCCTTCCCGGCGGCGCCACCTTCTCCCAGGACGACCTGGCCCGCATCGAGGCCCGGATGCGCGACATCGTGGGCCAGGACCAGCCCTTCGTCCGCGAGGAACACAGCCTCGAGGAGGGCCTGGCGCTCTTCTCCGACCAACCCTTCAAGCACGAGATCATCGAAGGCGTGGGAGCCTCCGCTCAGGATGGCGCCGGTGGCCTCGGGGCTGAGGCCGCCCTCGACATGACCCCGGGCGGCTCGGTGAGCGTCTACCGCAACACCGACCGGTTCTTCGACCTGTGCCGCGGCCCGCACGTGTCCTCCACCGGACGCCTCGGGCACTTCGCCCTGTTGCGGGTGGCCGGCGCCTACTGGCGTGGCGACGAGCACCGGCCGCAGTTGCAGCGCATCTACGGCACGGCCTGGGAGTCCGACAAGGCGCTAAAGGACCACCTGCACCGCCTGGAGGAGGCCGAGCGCCGCGACCACCGCAAGCTCGGCGCCGAGCTCGACCTGTTCTCGTTCCCGAGCGAGATCGGCTCGGGCCTGGTGGTGTTCCACCCCAAGGGCGCCACCATCAGGCGCCTCATGGAGGACTACACCCGCAAGCGCCACAGCGAGAGCGGCTACGAGTTCGTCTACACCCCGCACATCACCAAGAGCGAGCTGTTCGAGGTATCGGGCCACCTCGACTGGTATGCGGAGGGCATGTACCCGCCCATGGAGCTCGACGAGGGTCAGCGGTACTACCTGAAGCCGATGAATTGCCCCTTCCACGTGCTCATCTACCGCAGCCGCCAGCGTTCGTACCGAGAGCTTCCGCTGAGGCTCTTCGAGTTCGGATCGGTGTACCGCTACGAGAAGTCCGGAGTGGTGCACGGGCTCACCCGGGTGCGGGGTATGACCCAGGACGACTCCCATATCTTCTGCACGCCCGAGCAGATGGTGGGGGAGATCCAGTCCATCATGCGCTTCGTCTTGGACCTGCTGCGCGATTTCGGGTTGGAGGACTTCTACCTGGAGCTGTCCACCAAGCCCGAAGAGAAGGCGGTGGGAAGCGACGAGGAATGGGACCAGGCCACCGAAGCGCTGCGCGACGCCGCCCAGGGCATGGGCCTGGACCTGACCCTCGACGAGGGAGGCGGTGCCTTCTACGGGCCCAAGATCTCGGTGCAGGCCCGCGACGCCATCGGCCGCAACTGGCAGATCTCCACCATCCAGCTCGACTTCCAGACCCCGCAGCGCTTCGGGATCGAGTTCGTGGGAGCCGACAACGCCCGGCACCGCCCGGTCATGATCCATCGGGCGCTGTTCGGGTCGGTGGAGCGGTTCTTCGCCATTCTCCTCGAGCACTACGCCGGCGCCCTGCCCACGTGGCTGATGCCCACTCAGGTGACCGTGCTGCCCGTGCGCGACGACCACCACGGCTACGGAGCCAAGGTGGCCGACGCCTGTCGGGCAGCCGGGCTGCGGGTGGAGCTCGACGAAGCCGACGAGCCCCTGGGGGCCCGCATCCGCCGGGCCAAGCTCGACAAGGTGCCCTACGTGGTGGTGGTGGGCGACGACGACGTGGCGGCGGGGACCGTGGGGGTGAACCGGCGCGGCGCCGATGCCCCAGAGCGGGGCGTGGGGTTGGACGCCTTCGTGGCGTCGGTGACCGGTGAGGTGGCGCGTCGGTCATGAGCCTCGAGCAGCTGTGGGCCGGATGGCGCCACGAGTACGTGGTGGCCGCCACCGACGAGGAGCGCTCGGCGCGCCATGGCGACGGCGGCGACTGCGTGTTCTGTCGAATCGCCGCCGACGGTCCTCCGAGCGCGGAGAACGGCGTGGTGTGGCGCGGGGAGCTGGCTTTCGCCGTGCTCAACGCCTATCCCTACGCCAGCGGCCACCTCCTGGTGCTCCCCCTGCGGCACCTTTCGGGCATGGAGGAGCTGACCGAGCAAGAGGCGGGCGCCGTGTGGAGTGCCACCCGAGCGGCAGCTTCGGCCCTGCAGGTCGCCTACGACCCCGACGGGCTCAACCTGGGGGCCAACCTGGGCAGCGCGGCGGGGGCCGGCATTCCCCGCCACCTGCACCTGCATGTGCTGCCGCGCTGGGCGTCCGACACGAACTTCATGACCTCGGTGGCCGGCGTCCGGGTCATGCCCGAGGCGCTGGCCGAGAGCTGGCGCCGCCTGCATGAGGCGTGGCCCGCCTGACGAGCCCTGTGGCCGGGCGCGCTACTCAGTCTTGGCCTTGGCCAGGCGCTCAGCCAAGTTGGCCGGCACCACGTCGTAGTGGTCGTGCTCGACGCGGAAGCGGCCACGGCCGGCGGTGAGCGACCGGAGGTCCACGGCGTAGCGCTGGATCTCGGCCGTCGGCACTATGGCCGTGATTACCTGCCATCCCCCCTCGGCGGTGTCGGTGCCCTGGACCCGGCCCCGACGGGCGTTCAGGTCGCCCAGGATGTCGCCCTGCATAGCGGCGGGCACCGTGACCTCGAGGCGTGAAAGCGGCTCCAAGACCACAGGACCGGCTTTGGCCATGGCGTCGCGGAAGGCCAGGGCGCCAGCCATCTTGAAGCTCATCTCGGACGAGTCGACGGTGTGGAACTTCCCGTCGAAGCAGGTGACCTGTACGTCTACCACCGGATATCCATAGGCGCCGCCCTGGCCCATGGCCTCGATGACGCCTTTCTCCACGGCCGGGATCCACTGCTTGGGGATGGCCCCGCCGACCACGGCGTCGGTGAAGTGGAAGCCCTCGCCGCGCTCCAAGGGCTCGATGCGAAGCGAAGCGACGCCGAACTGTCCGTGGCCACCGGTCTGCTTCTTGTATTTGCCCTCGGCCTCGGCTTGGGCCGTGATGGTCTCGCGGTAAGCGATGCGCACCTCCTCGGTGAGCACCTCAACCCCGAACTTCCGGGCCAGCCGCTCGCAGGCGACGGCCAGGTGGGTCTCGCCCGTGCCGCGCAGGATGGTCTGGTGGGTCTCGTCCACCCGCTCGACCCCCAGAGCCTGGTCCTCCTCCTGCAGCCGGTGGAGGCCGGTCATGAGCTTGTCCTCGTCGCCCTTGGACTTGGGCCGGATGGCCACCGACAGAGCGGTGGGTTCGGGGGCGGGCGCCTCCACCACCACCGGCGTGCCCTTGGGGGCCAAGGTGTCGCCGGTCAACGTGTCCGACAGCTTGGGCACGGCCACGATGTCGCCGGCCTGGGCTTCGGTGACGGGCTGGACCTCTTTGCCGCGCAGCAGCTGCAAGATATGCAGTCGTTCGTCGCCATGGGTGCGGGGATTGGTGAGCACGGTGTCGGGCCGCAGGGTTCCCGACAGCACCCGCAGCAGCGAGATCTTGCCCACGTACGGGTCGGTAACCGTTTTGAAGACACGGGCCAGGGGCTGGCCGGCCGGGTCGCAGCGCACCTCGTGGGTCGACTCGCCGGCGCGCACCTCCAGGGGCGGGCGCGAGTCGGGTGCAGGGGCGATCTCGGCCAGCAGGGTGGCCAGGCGGTCGATGCCGACACCGGTGACGGCCGACCCGCACACCACCGGGAAGACGAGGCCCTGGGCCACGCCGCCGGCCAGGGTGCCCTCGAGCTCCTCGGTGGAGGGAATGTCGCCCTCCAAGTAGCGCTCCATCAAGGAGTCGTCACCGACCACGATCCCTTCCACCAGTTGCTCGCGCACCTCGTGCTCCACGGCGGCCAGGTCGTCGGGGATGGGCCCGGGAGCCGGTGCTCCGCCGTCGTAGATGATGGCCGTGTCGGTGAGCAGGTCGGCGATGCCCCGGAATCCGCTCTCTTCACCAACCGGCAGCTCGAGGGGGGCCACTCCGGCGCCGAAGCGCTCGCGCAGGGCGGCCAGGGTGCGGTCGAAGCTGGCCCGCTCGCGATCGAGCTTGTTCACGAAGATCAAACGGGGCAGCCCGAGCTCGCCGGCCAGCGCCCAGGCCGCCTCGGTCTGAGCCTCCACGCCGTCCACCGCGCTCACCACCACGACCACCAGGTCGACCACCGAGCAGGCGGCACGCACCTCGCCGAAGAAGTCGGCGTATCCGGGAGTGTCGATGATGTTGAGCTTCACGTCGCCCACCGTGCACGGCGCCAGCGCCAGCGACAGCGACAAGTGGCGTTTGGTCTCCTCGGGCTCGAAGTCGCATACCGTGGTGCCGTCGTCCACGCGGCCTTGGCGGGGGATGGCTCCGGAGGCGAACAGCAGCGCCTCGGCCAGGGTGGTCTTGCCCGCACCGTTGTGCCCGACCAGGGCCACGTTGCGGATCCGGGACGGTGGGTAGCTCGGCAACCCGCGTACCTCCCCCTCGCTGGCGCCGGGTTGTCCCGACGTCGTGGGCGGGAAGCCTACCGGTGAGCACTCCCGCCGGCACGGGGCTTCCCGGGGCGCCGGGGCCCGACTGGTAGGCTGGCCGGTGATCGTTTCAGGAGGAACCCTGTGCTCGATGGTCGCTGGCGTCACGCCGTTGACCGCACTACCAAGCCTGTCGGCACCGCCTTCGCAAGGCTCGGCATCACCGCCGACGTCCTGACCGTCGTCGGCCTGGTCATGTCGGCGGTGACGGCCCTGGCCATCGGCTCGGGCCACCTGGTGCTCGGCATCTTCATGCTCTTCCCCACCGGCCTACCCGACCTCTTCGACGGCCCGGTGGCCAAGGTTTCGGGCACGGCCTCGGTGCGCGGCGCCTTCTTCGACTCGGTGTCGGACCGGGTGGCCGACGCGCTCATGCTGGGCGGGGTGGCCTGGTACCTGGTCGTGCGCCACCACGGCACCGTGTCGCTGCTGCCCTTCGCCATCTTGGCCATGACCCAGCTCATCTCCTACCAGCGGGCCAAGGCCGAGCTGCTCGGGCTGTCGGCCAAGGGCGGGCTCATGGAGCGCGCCGAGCGCTTCATCCTCCTCGGGGTGTGCTTCATCGCCGGAGCCGTGTCGGCGTCGGCCTTCGTCCCGGCTCTGTGGATCTTCTTCGGTCTCATCACGGCCACTGCCGCCGGGCGCTTCGCCAAGGTGTGGCAGGAGGCGGAGGGACCGGTGCGACCGATCCGTCCGGTGCGCCCGGTGCGGGCCACGCGGGCGTTGCGCATGGACTCGCGGTGGCGGTCGTGGCGCCAGGTGCGGGCCCACGAGCTGGCCGCCGGCACCGCCGTGGCCCGGTACCGTCCCAGCGGTGAGCCCCTCGGGCGCTGGCGGGCCCGTCGCGAGACCGAGCCGGAGGCACGCCAGGGTCGCGCCTGGCGGTCGCGCGCGGTGCGCGGTCCGTCGGCCCGACGTACCCGTGTGCGAGCCGGTCGGCACAACGACCCGTCCGGCTACTGAGCTCCACTGCCGCCCGGCATCTGAGGCTCCCAGCGTGCCCGGCATCCTCGACGCGGCGCGAGCGCGCTGGACGTATCTGACCTACCGCTCGATCGGGGCCACCTTGGGACATCTTCCAGAGGCGGCCGCCGACGTCGTCGCTGGCGCCGTGGCCGGCACGCTGGCCACGGTGCCCGGGCGCATGCCCGACATGTACGGGCGCCATCTCGGTCGGGTCCTCGGCCGCCGCCTGAGCCCCCACGAGCAGCGACGCTGGACGCGCCGCGCCTACCGGTCCTACGCGCGTTACTGGCTCGAAGGGGCGCGCCTGGCTTCCATTGACCCCGAGGTGGTTGACGCCCGGATGACCATGGAGAGCGGGTGGGAGCAGTTCACCGAGGCCATGGCGGCGGGCCGGGGCGTGGTCCTCGCACTGCCGCACGTGGGCAGCTGGGAATGGGGAGGGGCGTGGCTGGCCCGCCGGGGATACCCCATGACGGCGGTGGCCGAGTTGCTCGAGCCGCCCGAGCTCTACCAGTGGTTCGTCCGCCAGCGCCAGCGCCTGGGCCTCACCATCGTGCCTCTCGGCCCCGAGGCCGGAGGCGTGCTGCTTCGCACGTTGCGCGCCGGTGGGCTCGTGGGCCTGCTGTGTGACCGCGACATCGTGGGCAACGGCATCGAGGTCGACTTCTTCGGCGAGCGCACCACGTTGCCCGGCGGCCCCGCCACCTTGGCCTTGCGCACGGGGGCGGCGCTCATGGCCGGGGCCGTCTACAGCGGGCCGGGCAAGAACCACACCGCCGTGATCCTGCCGTCGCTGCCCACCGAGCGCACCGGATCGCTGCGCACCGACGTGACCCGGCTGACCCAGGCCCTGGCCGGCGACTTGGAGACCCTTATCCGCCGGGCACCCGAGCAGTGGCACGTCTTCCAGCCCAACTGGCCGAGCGACCGACCGCCGGCCTGAGCCCGACCCTCGACCCGTGCGCGTCGCCCTCGTCACTCCCTACAGCCTGAGCGTCCCCGGCGGCGTGCAGGGCCAGGTGCTCGGCCTGGCCCGGGCTCTGAACGCCGCCGGCCACCGGGCCGTGGTGCTGGGACCGGTCGACGCGCCGCTCCGGCCAGGGGTAGCTGACGACTTGGCTGAGAGTTTCGGGCTATCGCCTGGGTCGGTTTTCGGCGTGGGCCGGTCGCAGGCGGTGCCGGCCAACGGCTCGGTGGCCCGCTTGGCCCTCGGCCCGCTGTCCGCCCGGCGGGCGTGGGGGGCGCTGGCCGCCGGACGCTACGACGTGCTCCATCTACACGAGCCCCTGGCCCCGGGCACCACCTGGGCTTGTCTGCTACGCCCCGAGCCCAAGGTGGGGACGTTCCACCGCGCCGGAGGGGAAGAGGCGTATCGGTGGATGGCGCCGGCATCGCACCGGGCCGCACGGCGACTGGCGGCCCGGTGCGCCGTCTCGGAGCAGGCGCGATCGAGTGCCCTGGTGGTGGCCGGTGGTCGCGCTCAGGATTACGAGATCATCGGGAACGGGGTGGAGCTCGAGCGCTTCTCCGAGCCCGCGCCGTGGCCGGTGGAGGGCCCCACCGTTCTCTTCGTAGGCCGCCACGAGCAACGAAAGGGCCTGGCCGTCCTGCTCGAGGCGTTCGGGCGCTTGGGGCGCCCCCCGGGGGCCGTGTTGTGGGTGGCCGGCGACGGTCCCGAGACCGACGCGCTGCGCCGCCGAGCCGTGCCGGGGGTCCGGTGGCTGGGCCGGGTGGACGATGAAGAGCTGGCCCGCCGCCTGGCCGGAGCCCAGGTGCTGTGCGCCCCGTCGCTGCACGGCGAGTCCTTCGGGGTGGTGTTGACCGAGGCCATGGCGGCCGGCACGGCGGTGGTGGCGAGCGACCTCCCGGGTTATGCCGCCGTGGCCGATGGATGCGGCGAGCTGGTACCCCCCGGGGACGCGGGCGCCCTGGCCCGGGCCCTCGAGTCGGCGTTGGCCGATGTGGCCGCCGGGGTGGGCCGGGGGGCGCCCGACGCCCTGGAGGCGGCCCGGCGCCGGGCCCGCCAGTGGTCCATGGACGCAGTGGCCGAGCGCTACGTGGCCGTCTACGAACGGATCCTCGGCCGGTAGAGGCCCGGCTCTCCTCTTCGCCTCGGCCACCGAGGGGTGGAAGCCTGTCTCCTACACTGCACGGGCATGCCCGACGATCCCGGCTTCTCGGCGCGACCTCCGGGCTCCGGTGGTGGCCGCCGCCGACGGTCGCGCCGTGGCGGGGGACGATCCGGCAGCGGCCAGGGATCCGGCAGCGGCCAGGGATCCGGCAGCGCCAGGCCGGCCCCCCAGCAGGGTGGGGGCCGGAGACCACCGAGCCGGTCCGCTGTCGGCAGCGGGGGCCGACCCGGCGGCGGTCGCTCCGGGGGACGCGGCACCGGTGCTTCGCGATCGGGTTCGTCGAACCGCCAGGGCAGTTCCCGAGGCAGCGGTGGCGGCGCCCGCACCAGCGGCGGCGGCGGCGAGCGCGACGCTCAGGTGGTTACGGCTAAGGCCGTCGACCTGGCCCCACCCAAAGCCCGTGTCGATGCCGGCGACGAGTCGTTCATCGCCACCCGCCGCAACCACCGACGGGCGCTGGCCGTGACCGCCGCTCCTGGCCTGGTAGTGCTCGTGGTTCTCGTCGTCGTCGGCCTGGCCACCGGCTACCTGCCCGAGGGAGCGGTCGCCGGCGTAGTGGTCGGGGCCGGAGTCTCGGTAGCGCTATGGCGCGGTGCCTCGAGCCGGGTGCTGCGGGCACTGGGAGCGACCAAGGCCGACGAGGACGACATCCCGGGCCCCTTCACCCAGGTCGAGGGGTTGTGCGCCTCAATGGGCCTCGGTGTCCCCGACCTCTACTTGGTGGACGAGACCATCCCCGGCGCCATGGCCGTGGGACGCGCTCCAGCCCGGGGCGCGTTGGTGCTCACTAGCGGGCTGCTGGAGCTGCTCGATCCCGTGGCCCTCGAAGGCGTGCTGGCCCACGAATTGGCCCACGTGAAGCGCAACGACATCGCCCCGGCCACGGCGGCGGCGGCCCTGGCGCTGCGTGTGCCGTGGCCCGGGTCCAGCGCTGCGGCCATGGTGCATCGCGCCGCCGGGCACGGGCGCGAGATGCAGACCGACGTGCAGGCGGTGCGCGTCACGCGCTACCCACCGGGCCTGCGCCATGCCCTGGTAGCCATGTCGGCGGCCGACGCCAGTCACGGTCCATGGCGGGCCCGGCGGGCCGGCCAGGTCACCCGGTGGCTGTGGACGGTGGTTCTGCCCGACGCCGCCGGCGGACGTCCGGCCGGTGAGGAGGCCATCGGCCAGCTGGACCTGCCTGCCGTTCGGATCGCCGCTCTCGACGAGTGGTGACGGGGCTGGGTCGGGGCCCGGCCACCGTGACGGGAAGAGACCGGACACTGCGGCGGTAGACTGCGGAGCATGGACGAACGCCTCACGGGGACGTATCGCGTCAAGCGGGGCCTGGCCGAGATGCTGCGCGGCGGCGTCATCATGGACGTGGTCATGGCCGAGCAGGCTCGTATCGCCGAGGACGCCGGAGCCGTGGCTGTCATGGCCCTAGAGCGGGTGCCGTCCGACATCAGGGCTCAGGGCGGTGTGGCCCGGATGAGCGACCCTGCACTCATCGAAGCCATCGAGCAGGCCGTCACCATCCCGGTAATGGCCAAGGCCCGCATCGGTCACTTCGCCGAGGCGCAGATCCTCGAGGCCCTGGACGTGGACTACATCGACGAGAGCGAAGTGCTGACCCCGGCCGACGAGGCGCACCACATCGACAAGTGGGCGTTTCGCGTCCCCTTCGTGTGCGGCGCCACCAACCTGGGCGAGGCGCTGCGCCGTATCTCCGAAGGTGCGGCGCTCATCCGGTCGAAAGGTGAAGCGGGCACCGGCAACATCGTCGAAGCTGTCCGGCACCTGCGCTCCATTCTCGGAGACATCCGCAAGCTGACCCAGGCCGACGCCGCCGAGCGCTACGCCTGGGCCAAGCAGCTGGCCGCTCCGGTGGACCTGGTGGCCGAGGTGGCCGACACTGGACGCCTCCCGGTGCCGTTGTTCTGTGCCGGTGGCATTGCCACGCCGGCCGACGCCGCTCTCGTCATGCAACTTGGGGCCGAGGCGGTGTTCGTGGGATCGGGCATCTTCAAGAGCGAGGATCCGGCTCGCCGCGCCCGGGCCATCGTGGAGGCCACCACCCATCACGGTGACGCCCACATGGTGGCCAAGGTCAGTCGCGGACTGGGGGCTCCGATGCCCGGGCTCGAGGTGGACCGCCTGGAGCAGCGCATGGCCGAGCGCGGTTGGTGAGCCGGTCCATGCCCGGCGCCGAGGTGCCTCCAGGTGGAGATCGGCATCCTCGCCCTGCAGGGCGACGTTCGCGAGCACGGCGCCGCCCTCGCTGACATCGGTGTGGTCACCCGCCCGGTGCGGGTGCCCGACGACCTGGCCGGCCTCGACGGGCTGGTCCTGCCCGGTGGTGAGTCCACCACCATCTCCATGCTGCTCGAGTCGTCGGGCCTGGCTGAGCCGCTGGCCAAGGAGCTGGCGGCCGGGCTCCCCGCATTCGGGACTTGCGCCGGCTTGATCCTTCTCGGGGCGTCGGTGGCCGAGGGACGGCCCGACCAGCGTTGCTTCGGGGCTATCGACATCGCCGTGCGCCGCAACGGCTTCGGGCGCCAACTCGACTCCTTCGAGTGCGACCTGTCCGTGGACGCCCTTGGCGAGCCACTGCTGCACGCCGTGTTCATCCGGGCGCCATTGGTGGAATCGGTGGGTGAGCGGGTCCAGGTCCT
Organism: Acidimicrobiales bacterium; assembly: GCA_035531775.1. Lineage (GTDB taxonomy): Bacteria > Actinomycetota > Acidimicrobiia > Acidimicrobiales > UBA8190 > DATKSG01. The sequence continues at coordinate 28,336 of DATKSG010000073.1, forward strand.
GGCCACGCTGTCACGGTCTCCGGCATCGGGGTCCCTCGAGCCGGGGTCGCTCGATGCGGGCCGGCGGGAGGTCCCCGTGGTGTGTCGCCAGGGCCCGGTGCTGGTGTCGGCCTTCCACCCCGAGCTCACCGCCGACCGGCGGCTGCACGCCTTGTTCGTGTCGATGATCGACGAGAGAGGACGGTAAGAACATGTCGGGTCACTCGAAATGGGCGACCACCAAGCACCGCAAAGCGGCCGTGGACAAAGTCCGGGCCAAGGTCTTCGCCAAGCTCATCCGCCAGCTCGAGGTGGCGGCGCGCGAGGGGGGCGGCGATGTGAACACCAACGCCACGCTGCGCACCATGTTCGACAAGGCTCGCTCGGCGTCAGTGCCCATGGACACCATCGAGCGGGCCATAAAGAGGGGTAGCGGCGACCTCGAGGGCGTGCGTTACGAACCGGTGGTGTACGAGGGCTACGGCGCCGGCGGGGTGGCCGTCATCGTCGAGTGCCTAACCGACAACCGCAACCGGACCGGAGCCGAGGTGCGCAACGTCTTCTCGAGAAGCGGCGGGTCCACGGCCGAGCCGGGAGCGGTCTCATGGCAGTTCGCCCGCAAGGGCCAGATCGAACTGCCCCGCACCCTCGACGAGGACAAGATCATGGAGGTGGCGGTGGAGGCGGGTGCCGAGGACTTAGCCGACGAGGGGGAGCGGTGGGTTCTCACCACCGCAGCGTCCGACCTCGCAGCGGTGCGCGACGCGCTGGCTTCGGCCGGCATGACTCCAGAGTCGGCCGAGCTGGCCATGATCGCCACCACCACCGTGCCGGTCACCGAGGAGGGTGAGGCCAAGAAGGTCCTGCGCCTCCTCGAAGCCCTCGACGACCTGGACGACGTCCAGAGCGTGTGGTCCAACTTCGACATCGCCGACGAGATCCTGGCTTCGGTGGACTAGGTCCACCGCCGCCTGGTCGGGCGTTGGTAGAGTCGAACGCATGTTCGTCCTGGGTATCGACCCTGGGCTGTCGCGCTGCGGCTACGGCATGGTGCGACGCCACGGAAGCGACCTGCACGCCACCGCCGGAGGGGTGGTCACCACCGACCCGTCCATCGACCTGCCCGAGCGCCTCCGGCAGCTGCACGCCGAGTTGACCGCCCTGGTGAGCGAGGCCAAGCCCGATGCCGTGGTGGTCGAACGGGTCTTCTTCCAGACCAATGCCCGCACGGCCATGGCCACCGGGCAGGCCGCCGGCATCGCCCTGCTGGTGGCGGCCTCGGTCGGCTGCGAGGTGGTCCAGTACACGGCCAACGAGGTGAAGATGGCGGTGGTCGGCTACGGCGGGGCCACCAAGGACCAGGTCCAGCGCATGGTGGCGGCCGTCCTCGGGCTTCCCGAGCCCCCGCGTCCGGCCGACGTGGCCGACGCCCTGGCCCTGGCCGTCTGCCACCTGAGCTCGACTGGCCTGCGCCAGGCCCTGGAGGCGGCCCGATGATCGGCTGGCTGCAGGGCCGCCTGCTGGCCCGCATGGCCGACGGCGAGGTGCTCCTCGACGTGGGCGGGGTGGGATACCGCGTGAGCGTGCCCTCACCGCTGCTGGCCACGGTGGGGGCGGAGGGCGACGAGGTGGCCCTGCACGTGCACACCCACGTGCGCGAGGACGCCATCATCCTCTACGGGTTCGCCACCGTGGACGACCGCCGCTGCTTTGAGGCGTTGCTCTCGGCCCATGGCGTGGGGCCGGCCCTGGCTCTGTCGGTGCTGTCGGCGCTGTCTCCGGTCGAGCTGGTGCGCGCCGTCGTGGAGGAGGACTTGGACGTTCTGTGCGCCGTGCCCGGTGTCGGGCGCAAAACGGCGGCTCGCCTCGTCATCGACCTGCGGTCGCGTCTGTCGGTGCCCGACCTGTCGGGCTCGGGCGTGCCGGGCGCAGCGCCGGCCGACGCCGAGCCCCGACGCGACGTACGCGCCGCGCTGGCCGAGTTGGGATATGGCCCCGACGAGATCCGGCGGGCGCTGGCCGGCGTGCCCGGCGAAGGCGCCGTGGAGGACCTGCTGCGCCAGGCGCTGCGCGAGTTGGCCGGGGCCCGGTGACCGGCCGACACGAAGTCCTGGCCGCTGGCCTCGGCCCCGGCGAGCCGGTCGATCCCGGGCTGCGACCGGTCGACCCCGTGCTCGACGACGCCGACTCGGTCGAGTTGGCCTACGAAGCCCGGCTGCGCCCGCGCCGGCTCGAGGAGTTCCAGGGCCAACCACAGCTGACCGAGCACCTGGACATCGTGCTGGAGGCGGCCCGCCGGCGCGGGCAGGCCGTCGACCATCTGCTCTTCGCCGGCCCGCCGGGGTTGGGAAAGACCAGCCTGGCCGGCATCGTGGCCGCCGAGATGGGCGTGGGGTTCCGCATCACCTCGGGGCCCGCCCTCGTACGCGGCGGGGACCTGGCCGCCATATTGACCGACCTCCAGCCCGGCGACGTGCTGTTCATAGACGAGATCCACCGCCTGCCACGCCCGGTCGAAGAGGTCCTGTATCCGGCCATGGAGGATTTCCAGCTCGACATCCTTATCGGCAAAGGGCCCACGGCCCGCTCCATCCGCCTCGATCTGCCCCGGTTCACCTTGGTGGGCGCCACCACTCGCACCGGGCTGCTCACCGGCCCACTGCGCGACCGCTTCGGCTTCGTCGGGCGCCTCGACCTCTACGATCCGGCCGACCTGGCCGGCATCGTGCTGCGGGCGGCGGGCATTCTCGGGGTGGCCATCGACGAGGAGGGGGCCCATCAGATAGCGGCGCGGTCGCGCGGCACGCCGCGCATCGCCAACCGGCTCCTGCGCCGGGTCCGCGACTTCGTCGAGGTGCGTGCCGAAGGCGCCATCACCGCCGGGCTGGCCACCGAAGGCCTGGAGCTTTTCGGGGTGGACCGGCTGGGGCTCGACAAGGTGGACCGGGCCATCCTCGACGCGCTGTGTGTCCGTTTCGGCGGACGGCCCGTGGGTCTCGTCACCTTGGCCCAGTGCGTGGGGGAGGAGACCGACACCATCGAGGATGCCTACGAGCCCTTCCTGCTGCAGCAGGGGCTGCTTCAGCGCACGCCGCGGGGCCGCGTGGCCACCTCGCACGCTTATGCCCACCTGGGTGTCCCCGAGCCGGGCCCGGCTCCAGGCCGGGAGACTCCCCGCCTCTGGTGAAACCCAGGTCCGGCCCTGGCGGTCTCCGGGGAGCGGGGGACCCCTGGGCTAAGGTGCTGCGTTCGGAAACCGACCCGGAGACTCTCTGTCCATGCACAGCCTCGTCGCCTTGGTACTGGCGGCCACATCCAAGACCACGACATCGACCGGGAGCAGTGTCGGGTCGCTGATCTTCATCATGGTCATAGGCCTGGCCGCCTATGCCTTCTTCATCCGTCCCCGCTCGCAGGCCGCACGACGCCAGCGTGACACCCTGATGGAGCTGTCGGCTGGCGACGAGGTCCTCACCGGCGCCGGCATCTTCGGCACCGTCCTCGACGTGGCTGCCGACCGCGTCACCATCGAGACCGCCCCCGGCACCCGTATCACCGTGCTGCGCTCCACCATCGCCCGGCGCATCACCCAGCCCGACGACGAGCGCGGCGGCCCAGGCCACGACGAGGAACGCGAAGGAGTGGGCTGGCAGCACGGCGAAATCGGAAACGGGATCGATGGGCCCGGCCACGACGACCCGCACGGCCACGACGACCCCGGGAGCGGGGGGAACGGCGCACAGTGAGAAGGTCGCTCGTCGTCAGCCTGGTGATGACCATCCTGGTGGCTGTGATCGCCCTGGCTGCCACGCTCGGCGTCGGATGGTCCCCGAAGCTGGGCCTCGACCTGGCTGGGGGGTCGGAGGTGGTCTACAAGCCGGCCCACCAGATCAATGCTGGCGAGATGAACACCACCATCAACGTCATCCGAAACCGTGTTGACGCGGCGGGGGTATCGGGGGCCACGGTGGCGTCCCAGGGCGGCAACGTGGTGGTCCAACTACCGGGCATCAAGAACCCCCAAGCCGTCATCAAGCTCATAGGCGAAACGGCGCAGCTCCAGTTCCGCCCGGTGTTGTGCCTGGCCGGCCCGCCCTCCTCGCCCACGGCCGTGGCCACGCCCGCCCTGCCGGCCAACTGCTCGGCCAGCCAGTACTCGCTGCTGGCGCCCAACCTGACGGTGACTCCCAACTCGGCCAGCGCCCAGGGATACGACACCAACCTGGGCCAGATCCCGGCCGACCCGGTGCTGACCAAGCTGCGCACCACCTCGGCCGACTGGAACGACAGCCATCCGAACGCCGCCGTGCTCGTACCCATCTTGGGTGGTGGCGGGGACCGCTACCTGCTCGGGCCGACCGCCCTGAACGGCACCGCGGTGGCTTCGGCCCAAGCCGTCTTCGCCTCCCCGTCGTGGGTGGTCGACGCCAACTTGACCTCGAGCGGATCTCCGAAGTGGGACGCGTTGTCGTCTAAGTACTTCCACCAACTACTCGGCATCGACCTCGACGGTCAGGTGGAATCGGCTCCGCTGACCCAGCCCACCAACGCCAGCTTCCAGACCTTCGGTGGCAAGGTGCAGATCAGTGGCACCTTCACCCAGGCGTCGGCGCAGAACCTGGCCCTGGTGCTGAATTACGGCGCCCTGCCTGTGCGCCTTATCCAGCTCAACAAGGAGCAGGTCTCCCCGACGCTGGGCAAGTCGTCGCTCAAGGCCGGGCTGGTGGCCGGGCTGGGGGGCCTGCTGCTGGTGCTGCTCTACACGATCTTCTATTACCGGGCCCTGGGCATCGTGGTGGTGTCGGGGTTGGTGGTGACGGCCTCGCTGCTGTGGGCCATCGTGTCGGCTCTAGGCCACTCGGGGCTCAACTTGACCCTTGACCTGGCCGGCGTGACCGGCCTCATCGTGTCGGTCGGCATCACCGTCGACTCCTACATCGTGTATTTCGAGCGACTGAAGGACGAGGCCAGAGCGGGCCGTTCGGTGCGCACCAGTGTGGACAAGAGCTTCCGGGGAGCCTTCCGGACGGTGCTGGCCGCCGACCTGGTGTCACTGGCCGCCGCCGTCGTGCTGTATCTGTTGTCGGTGGGCACGGTGCGTGGCTTCGCCTTCTTCTTGGGACTTTCGACCCTGCTCGACGTGATCACCACGTACTTCTTCACGCGACCGCTCGTGATCTTGTTGGGCCGGAGCCGCAAGGTCACCGACGCCCGGTTCATCGGCATCGCCCGAGGCCTGGCCATGGACAGCGGGGTACCGGGATGACCGCCACCGACACCGCCGAGACCGTCGCCGGACGCCCCAACCCCCTGATCCGGCTCTACCGGGGCGAGACCTCCTTCGACTTCACCGGCCGGCGACGCTGGTGGTACCTGCTGTCGCTGGTGGTGATCCTGGCCGGGGGCGTCTCCCTGGGCACCCGGGGCTTCAACCTGGGCATCGACTTCAAGGGCGGCACCTCCTGGGAGGTGCCGGCTAACGCCGTTAGCACGGCGACGGCCACCGATGCCGTGAAGGCGGCCGGCGTCAGCCCCTCCTCGGTGCAGGTGGTGGGCATCGGCTCGAGTGCCCACCTGCAGGTGGAGGCGGACCTGAAGGGCGAGTCGGTCGACGTGCGCACCGCCACCGAGAAGAACGTGGCCGATCGCCTGGCCGCCTTGACTCACAGCTCGGTGCAGCAGGCCGAGCAGAACGTCTCCGACGTGGGCCCGACATGGGGGAGCGACATCACCCATAAGGCCGTGATCGCCGTGATCGTCTTCTTCATCGTGGTGGTCGTCTACATCTCGCTGCGCTTCGAGTGGAAGATGGCCATCGCCGCCTTGGTGGCCGTGCTCCACGACCTGTTGGTGGTGGCCGGCATCTACTCGTTGTCGGGGTTGCAAGTCACCCCCGACACCGTGGTGGCCGTGCTCACCATCCTCGGGTACTCGCTCTATGACACCGTGGTCGTCTTCGACCGGGTGGGGGAGAACACCAAAGGCCTTGGGGCCACCGGCCGCATGACATATGAGGACGTGGTCAACCTCTCGATGAACCAGACCTTGGCCCGGTCGATCAACACGTCGCTGGTGGCTATTCTGCCGGTGCTGTCGGTGCTCGTGATCGGCGCCCAGGTCCTCGGGGCCACCACCTTGCAGTACTTCGGCTTCGCCCTGGTCATCGGGCTGCTGTCGGGGGCCTACTCGTCTATCTTCATCGCCTCGCCGCTGCTGGCGCAGATGAAGGAGCGTGAGCCCCGTTACGCCACCATCCGTCAACGGCTGGCCAGTCGGGCCGAGCGCACCGACCTGCTCACGCCGCGAGCGGCGGCCCTGGCCTCGGCGGCGGCATCGGGGGGCGCCGCTCGAGCGGCGAGATCGGCTCGGGCTCCGGCACGGCGGCAAGGCGAGGTCCTTCGTCCGGGCCGTGGCGGCCGCCCGGCCAGCCCGGCGACGTCGTCGGCCCCGGCTGCCGATGACACGGTCGACGACGAGCCGGACCCCGGTTCCCAGTCTCCACGCGCCGGTGGTGGGCGCACCGGCGCCGGCCAGCGTCCGGGTGGGGCTACGGGAGCCAGGCGCCCTCCGCCGCGGCCGCGCAAGGGCGGGGGCAAGGGTCGAAAGGGCGGACGGCGCCGCTGAGCGCCACCACCACCCTTCGTCGAAGCGACCTCCGGGGCACGCCCGGCTGCGTCCGAGCGCCGCTTGCGGGGTCAGGGCAGGTACCGTGAAGAGATGGTGACCGTCGAGCGTCAGGCTGCGCCGTACCGGCGCCAGGGCGTGTTCGACGACCTGCTGGCCGGGGTGATCGGCCCTTACGAGAGTCGCCGGCCCGAGCCCTCACCCGCCGATCGAGCCCTCATCACCGACGCCGGCCACACCGCCGAGACGTCCCATCGCGGCCAGCTGCGCCAGAGCGGGGAGCCCTACATCACCCATCCGGTGGCGGTAGCAACCATCGTGGCCGAGCTGGGCCTCGATGCGCGTTCGGTGGCGGCGGCGCTGCTGCACGATGCCGTGGAGGACACCGGGCTCGACCTCGAAGAGGTGACCACCCGCTTCGGTCCCGAGGTGGCCGCCATCGTGGACGGGGTCACCAAACTCGACCGCCTCCAGTTCGACTCCAAAGAAGCCCAGCAGGCCGCCACTGTCCGCAAGATGCTCGTGGCCATGGCCAGCGACTGGCGGGTGCTGGTCATCAAGCTGGCCGACCGGCTCCACAACATGCGGACCATCGCCGTGATGCCGGAATGGAAGCAGCGTCGCACGGCGCAGGAGACGCTCGACATCTACGCACCTCTGGCCCACCGACTCGGCATCCAGGAGCTCAAGTGGCAGCTCGAGGATCTGGCCTTCGCCACCTTGCACCCCAAGCGCTACGCCGAGATCGAGCAGATGGTGGCCAGCCGCGCCCCCGAGCGCGACGACTACCTGGCCCGGGTGCTGGTGGCGGTGCGCGACCGCCTGGCCGCGTCGGGCGTGTCGGCCGAGGTGACCGGTCGCCCCAAGCACGTGTGGAGCATCTACGAGAAGATGGTGGTGCGGGGCAAGGAATTCGCCGAGATCCACGACCTGGTGGGCTTGCGGGTCATCGTGGACTCCGAAAAGGACTGCTGGGCCGCGCTCGGGTCCATCCACGCCATCTGGAGCCCGGTCCAGGGCCGGTTCAAGGACTACATCAACAGCCCCAAGTTCAACCTGTACCAGTCGCTGCACACCACCGTGATCGGCCTCGAGGGAAAGCCCATCGAGGTCCAGATCCGCACCCACGAGATGCACCGCCGGGCCGAGTACGGTATCGCCGCCCACTGGGGCTACAAGGAGCAGGCCCGCGACGGCGGCACGGCCACCACGGCGGAGATGGCCTGGCTGCAGCGCATCGTGGATTGGCAAGCCGACACCATCGACCCGCTCGAGTTCTTGGAGAGCCTGAAGCTGGACCTGGAACAGGATGAGGTCTACGTCTTCACCCCCAAGGGCAAGGTCATGGCCCTGGCGGCCGGCGCCACCCCCATCGACTTCGCATACAGCATCCACACCGAGGTTGGCCACCGCTGCATCGGCGCCAAAGTCAACGGTCGTCTGGTGCCGCTCGACACCAAGTTGCAGTCGGCCGACACGGTGGAGATCATCACCTCCAAGGTGCCCTCGGCCGGGCCGTCGCGCGACTGGATGCAGATCGTGGCCTCGCCCCGGGCCCGCAACAAGATCCGCCAGTGGTTCAGCCGCGAACGGCGCGAGGACGCCATCGAGACCGGGCGCGACGAATTGACCAAGGCTTTGCGCCGCGAGGGGCTGCCCATCCAGAAGCTGGCGTCCTCGAGCACCCTGGGAGCCCTCGCTTCCACCATGAACTACACCGACCTCGACGCCCTGCACGCCGCCATCGGCGACGGGCACGTGTCGGCCCGCTCGGTGGCCCAACGCCTGGCCCGCGAGCTGCAAGGGGGGGGCTACGAGGAGCAGCTGCCCACCACGGTGGGGCCCGAACTGCGCGGCCGCACCCGCCGGGGCCCGGTGGCCGGCGTTTACGTGGAGGGCCTCGACGACGTGATGGTGCGGTTGTCACGGTGCTGCACGCCGGTGCCCGGGGACCAGATCGTGGGCTTCGTGACACGCGGGCGCGGCGTGAGCGTGCACCGGGCCGACTGCGCCAACGCCGCCACCCTGGCCGCCGGCGAGCAGGAGCGCCTCATCGAGGTCGAGTGGAACCGCGACGGCGTGACCATGTTCGTGGCCTCGGTGGAGGTGCTGGCCTTCGACCGTTCCCGGCTGCTGGCCGACGTGACCAGGGTGGTGTCCGAGCACCACCTGAACATCGTGGCCTCATCCAGCCATACCGCCCCCGACCGGGTGAGCCGTATGCACTTCGAGGTGGAATTGGCCGATCCGGGCCATCTCGACTCCCTCCTCAGCTCGCTCAAGCACCTCGACGGCGTGTTTGACGCCTTCCGCTCGCTGCCCGGCCGGAAGGGCTGAGCCCGACGTGGCCGAGGAGCAGGCGCCGCTGCGCGCCCCGGTGGGGACCAAGGACGTCCTGTGGCCCGAGTCGGACCGGTGGATGGAGCTGGTGGCCCGATTCGCCCGCCGGGTCCGGCGCGCCGGGTACGGCTTGGCTCTCACCCCCCTGTTCGAGGAGGCCCGGCTCTTTCGCCGGGCTGTGGGTGAGCACAACGACGTGGTGGGCAAGGAGATGTACGAGTTCGACGATCGTGGCGGCCGGCACATGGCGTTGCGCCCCGAAGGCACCGCTCCGGTGGTGAGGGCCTTCGTGCAGCACCACCCCCCGGTGCCGTGGAAGGCGTGGTACGTGACCCCGGCCTTCCGCTACGAACGACCCCAGGCCGGCCGCTACCGCCAGCACCACCAGCTCGGCGTGGAGGCTTTGGGCACCGACGACGCCGATCTCGATGTGGAGGTGGTGGCCCTGGCCGCCGGCTTCTACGACGAGCTGGGCCTGCGCCAGGTGACCCTGGCCGTGAACTCCATGGGTTGTGCCGAGTGCCGGCCCGCCTACGTCGCTGCTCTGACCGAGTATCTGACGTCGCGGCGCCACGACCTGTGCGACGAGCACAAGGACCGCTTCGAGCGCAACCCGTTGCGGGTGCTCGACTGCAAGCGCCCGGCCTGCCGCCAAGCCACGGCCGAGGCGCCGAGGATGGTGGACTTCCTCGACCCGCAGTGCGCATCGCACTTCGAGCGGGTGCGAGGTGGCCTGGGGGCCTTGGGCATCGAGCACCACCTCGAGCCGCGCCTGGTGCGCGGCCTGGACTACTACACCCGCACCACCTTTGAGTTCGCCGCCACCGCCCTCGACACTGCCCAGAACGCCGTGGGCGGTGGGGGCCGCTACAACGGCCTGGCCGAGGCCATCGGGGGCGGACCTACCCCGGGAATCGGCTTCGGGATCGGCATCGAGCGCCTGTTGCTGGCCTGTGACGCCGAAGGGTGCTTCTCGCCCGCCGCTTCTGTACCGGACGCCTTCGTGGTGGACGTCACCGGGGGGGAGATGGCCCGTGACCTGGCCGAGGAGCTGCGTCGGGCCGGGTTGGCCGCTGAGCGCGCTTACGACGGGCGGTCGCTCAAGTCCCAGCTCAAGGCGGCCGACCGCAGCGGCGCGGCGGTGGCGGTCATCGTGGGGCCCGACGAAGTGGCGGCCGGCACGGTGACCCTGCGAGGGCTGCGTCACCAAGGCGCACAGGAGCAGGTGCCGCGCCGTGTCATGGTGGAGCGGGTCACCGCCATGGCCGCCGAGATCCACACCCCCGAGACCCACAACCCCGAACGTTGAGATGAGCGCCCCGATGAACAGCACTGGCATGCGGAGCCACCTGTGCGCTGAGCTGCGAGCCGAGGACGCCGGCAGCGAAGTAGCGCTGTGCGGATGGGTGGCGCGCCGGCGCGAACACGGCGAGCACCTGGCTTTCCTCGACCTGCGCGACCACAGCGGCATCGTCCAGTGCGTCGTGGACGGGTCGGTGGACGCCCGCAGTGAGTGGGTGGTGCGCATCGAGGGCACCGTCCGCCTTCGCCCCGAGGGGACCGTAAACGCCGAACTGGCCACCGGCCACGTCGAGCTGGCCGATTGTCGTCTGGAAGTGCTGTCCAAGGCCGAGCCGCCCCCCTTTCCGGTGGACGACCGGGCCGAGGTCGACGAGTCGGTGCGCCTGCGATACCGGTACGTGGACATCCGCCGGCCCCGCATGCAAGCCAACCTGCGGCTCCGGGCCCGGGTCATGGGGGCCATGCGGTCGGCCATGGTGGAGCAGGGCTTCTTCGAGGTGGAGACACCGCTTTTGTGGACGCCCACGCCCGAAGGGGCTCGCGAGTTCGCCGTTCCGTCGCGGCTGCATCGCGGGGAGTTCTACGTGCTGCCCCAGAGCCCGCAGATCGCCAAGCAACTGCTCATGGTGGCGGGCACCGACCGCTACTTCCAGATGGCCAGGTGCTTACGCGACGAAGACCTGCGCGCCGACCGACAGTTCGAATTCACCCAACTCGACATCGAGATGTCCTTCGTCACCCAGGACGATGTGCAGGCCGCCATGACCACGGCGGTGGTGGCCGGCACCGAGGCGGCCACCGGCGCCCCACCGGGGCCGGTGGAGCGACTGACCTGGCACGAGGCCATGGCCCGCTACGGCACTGACAAGCCCGACCTGCGTTTCGCCATGGAGATCGTGGACCTCGGACCGGTGTTCGCCGGCACCGAAGTGCGCGCCTTTAAGGCCTCTTCGGTGCGCGCCATCTGCGTGCCGGGCGGCGCCGAGCTCGGTCGCAACCGCCTCGATGGACTGGTGGAGCGGGCCAAGGAGCTAGGGGCCAAGGGCCTGGCCTGGTTCAAGGTGGGGGAAGGGGGAGCGCTCGACTCCCCGCTCGACAAGTTCCTCTCCGACTCCGAGCGCTCGTCGTTGGCGCCGGCTGCCGGCGCCGGTCCCGGCGACCTGGTGCTGGTGGCGGCCGACGAGTGGCGCCTGGCGTGCGAGGTCCTGGGCCAGCTCCGACTCGAACTTGGCCGGCCGTCGGTGGGGGACGGCGAGCTCCGGCTGTGCTGGGTCACCGAGTTCCCCATGTTCGACGGCCTCGACGACCAGGGCCATCCCATGGCGGCTCACCACCCCTTCACCATGCCGCACCCCGACGACCTCGACCTGCTCGAGAACGACCCGTTGGCGGTGCGCTCGCAGGCCTACGACCTGGTGCTCAACGGGTGGGAGTTGGGCTCGGGGTCGATCAGGATCCACCGCGAGGACATCCAGCGACGTGTCTTCGACGCCCTGGGCATCACCGGCGAAGAGTCCGATGCTCGTTTCGGCTTCCTTCTCGGGGCCTTTCGTTTCGGCGCCCCTCCGCACGGCGGCTTCGCCGTCGGCATCGACCGTTTCGTGGCACTGCTGGCTGGTGAGGAGAACATCCGCGAAGTCATCGCCTTTCCGAAGACCCAGTCCGGCACCGATCCCATGACCGGAGCACCTAAAGCTCTGGCCCCCACCCAGTTGCGCGAGCTGGGCCTGCGGGTGGCCCAGGGGCCCGGTGACACCCGGTAGCGGCCGGAGTGGGGTCGCCGCCGGGGGCACCGACATGTTCTCGGCGGCTGCCGAGCAGCGTCTGGCCCAGCGCGGCCCCCTGGCCTCGAGGCTGCGACCGCGCCGGCTCGAGGAGGTGGTGGGCCAGCAGCACCTGGTGGCCCAGGGCGCCCCCTTGCGCGTACTGGTCGAGCAGGACCGCTTGACCTCCGCCATTCTGTGGGGCCCTCCGGGTACCGGCAAGACCACCTTGGCTCTGGTGGTGGCGGCCACATCGGCCAAGGCTTTCGTGCCGCTGTCGGCGGTGAACGCCGGGGTGGCCGACGTGCGCCAGGCGGTGGCCGACGCTCGGCGGCGCCTGGGGGAGCAGGGACAGGGCACCATCTTGTTCATCGACGAGGTGCACCGCTTCAACCGCGCCCAGCAGGACGCCCTGCTGCCGGCGGTGGAAGACGGGCTCGTGGTCCTGATCGGGGCCACCACCGAGAACCCATTCTTCGCCGTGAACTCGCCACTTCTCAGTCGCTCCACCTTGTGGCGCCTCGAGCCGCTCTCGGAGCAAGACCTGGCCGAGGTGGTGCGCCGCGGCCTCGAAGCCGAGGCGGCCATGGCCACCGACGAGGCCGGCCGCCTGCTCGTGGCTGTGGCCGACGGCGACGCCCGGGCGGCATTGGGCACCCTCGAAATCGCCGTGGCCCTGGCCGGCGAGGGTCCGGTCGAGGTCAGCCACGTCGAGCAAGCCCGGGCCGGGCGCCTGGTGCACCAGGGGGACGACGCCCACTACGACCAGGTGAGCGCCCTCATCAAGTCGGTGCGGGGATCGGACCCCGACGCCGGGCTCTATTGGTTGGCGCGCATGCTGGCGGGCGGGGAAGACGCCCGCTTCGTGGCCCGCCGGCTCGTCATTCTGGCCAGCGAGGACGTGGGGCTGGCCGATCCCATGGCCTTGGTTGTCGCCGATGCCGCGGCGCGGGCGGTGGAGTTCGTGGGCCTGCCCGAAGCGCAGCTGGCCCTGGCCGAGGCCGTCGTGTACCTGGCCTGTGCCCCCAAGTCGAACCGCCTGATGGTGGCTCTGGGGCGAGCCAAGGAGGATGTGGAGCACGGCGTGCGGGCCGATGTACCGGTTCACTTGCGCGATGGCCACTACGGCGGAGCTCGGACCCTGGGCCACGGCCAGGGGTACCGGTACCCCCACGACGACGCACGCGGCTGGGTGGAGCAGTCCTACCGCCCGCCCGAGGTGGCCGGCCACGTGTATTACGAGCCGAGCCATCACGGCGCCGAGGCGTCGCTGGGCTCCTATCCCTGGCGGCGGCCCGACGGTGGCGACACGGACTCCGGCCCCGACGCCGGCGGTGGACAGTGACGCGGCGGACCATCCTGGTGGCCGCCCTGGTGGTGGCGGCCGTGACGGTGTCCGCCGCTCCGGTGATCTCGGCCGCTTCCCCCACCACCGACGCCAACGCGGCGGCGGCTGTGGCCTCTTCGTCGAGCGTGCCAGCGCTCCCGCCCGGGTCGCGGGCGGTGGGAAGTGTCCCCGCCACGCAGATGTTGTCGGTGGACGTGGTCCTGCGTCCGCGTCGGCCGGCCGCCCTGGCCGCCTTCGACCAGGCTGTAACCACACCGGGGTCCCCGTCGTTCCGCCACTTCCTGGCCCCGGGTCGATTCGCCTCGGTCTTCGGCCCATCCCGGCGCCAGGTGACCGCCGTCCGGTCCTGGCTGGAGTCGGCCGGGCTACAGGCCGGGCCCACCTCGGGCGACGGGCTGCTGGTGCCGGTGCGCGCCAGCGTGGGCCGCCTGGCCCGGGCCTTCGCCGTCGGCTTCGCCGAATACCGCCTGCCGTCGGGTCGCCTGGCCCGGCTCCCCACGCGGGCGCCGTTGGTGGCCGGAGACGTGGCGTCGACCGTGGCCGGCATCGTGGGGCTCGACGACCTGAGCCGGCCCGCCCCCCTTTTGGAGCGGGCGGCGGCGGGCGCGGCGCCCCCCGCCTCGTCCACGCATCTGGCCTCTGCGTCGCCCCACGCCACCGGCGGACCGGTGGCCAACCCTTCGGGCTCTGGGTGTGCGGGGATGTCGCGCGGGGTGAGCGCCGACCAGTTGGCGTCGGCCTACTCGTTTTCGTCGCTCTACCCGGCCGACGAGGCGCAGGGTGTCACCATCGGCGTGTACGAGCTCGAGTCCTACCTCCCGGCGGACATCGCGCAGTTCGAGAGTTGCTACACGCCACCCATCACCGCCATGACCACCGAGGTGGCGGTGGACGGCGGCCCCAACGGCGCGCAGTCCTCCCCCTCGGGCTCGGGGGAGTCGGCCCTCGACATAGAGATGGTGGCCGGCATGGCGCCACAGGCCACCATCGAGGTGTTCGCCGGCCCGCAGGTGGCATCAGGTGGAGGCAACGGTCCGCTCGACACGTACGCCGCCATGGTGGACGGCTCATCGCCGCCGCAGGTAATCACCACCAGTTGGGGCGAGTGCGAATCCCAGTTGGGCACGGCCGCCATCACGGCCGAGTCCAACCTCTTTGCCCAGGCCGTGGCCCAGGGCCAGACGGTGGTGGCGGCCGCCGGGGACGAGGGGTCAGAGGACTGCTATCTGCCCCCCCCGCACGGCTCGTCCAACGATGCCAGCTTGGCCGTTGACGATCCGGGCAGCCAGCCCTGGGTCACGAGCGTCGGCGGGACGCGCCTCAGCTCGTTCAGCGCGCCCCCGGCCGAGTCGGTGTGGAACGACGGGGCCTTCGAGGGCGCCACCGGGGGGGGCATCTCCCAGGTGTGGGCCATGCCGTCGGCCCAGACCGGGCCCGGAGTGCAAAACGGCTTCACGAGCGCGGTGTCGTGTCCGTCGCACCCGTCGAGCGGCACGGTCTCGTGTCGGGAGGTGCCCGACGTGGCCGCCGACAGTGACCCGGCATCGGGTTACGCCATCTACTGCTCGTGCGTGTCGGGGTGGCAGGCCTTCGGCGGTACCAGCATGGCGTCACCGTTGTGGGCGTCGCTGGTGGCCCTGGCCGACCAGCAGCAAGGCGGTGTCGGGCTCGGCGACATTGACGCCGCGCTGTACCAAGCCGGCTGCGCCGCTTCGCCCCCGTTCAACGACGTGACGGTGGGCAACAACCAGGCCTTGGCCCCGAGCGACCCGCCGCCATCGCCGGCCGGCCCCTACTACCCGGCCGGCGCCCACTTCGACCTGGCCACGGGGCTCGGCACCCCCATCGCCAGCCTCCTGCTGCCCGACCTTCTGCACCCACTCGACGACTGCCCACTGGTCACCGGCCTGAGCGTCACCTCGGGGCCACCGACGGGGGGAACGGTGGTGACCATCACCGGCGCCCATCTGTCGGGCGTGAACGAAGTCGACTTCGGCTCGTCCAACCCGGGCACGGGGCTCCAGGTGTCGGACGGTTCCATCACCGTGCACTCCCCGGCTTCACCCACCGGCGGCTACGACGTCGTACCGGTTCTGATGCGTACCGCGGACGAGGTCTTGGGCCTCGACGGCAAGACACCCTTCACCTACGTGGGAACGGCCGGCTACTGGTTGGTCGGATCCGACGGCGGCATCTTCGCCTTCGGCCAAGCCGGCTACTTCGGCTCCATGGGTGGCGCCACGTTGGCCAAGCCCATCGTGGCCATGCGCAACACCCCAACCCTGGGTGGCTACTGGCTGGTGGGATCCGACGGCGGCATCTTCGCTTTCGGCGACGCCGCCTACTTCGGCTCCATGGGGGCCAGCACCTTGGCCAAGCCCATCGTGTCCATGGCCGCCACCCCCGACGGCCGTGGCTACTGGCTGGTGGGATCCGACGGCGGCATCTTCGCCTTCGGCGACTCCGCCTACTTCGGCTCCATGGGGGCCAGCACCTTGGCCAAACCCATCGTGTCCATGGCCGCCACCCCCGACGGCCGTGGCTACTGGCTGGTGGGATCCGACGGCGGCATCTTCGCTTTCGGCGACGCCGGCTTCTAAGGCTCCATGGGGGCCAGCACCTTGGCCAAGCCCATCGTGTCCATGGCCGCCCCGTAGGATGGCGGAGCCATGACCGCTGACACCGCCGCCGTGCTCGCCGGCGCCCTCGCCACCACTGCCGCTGTCGTCACGGTGGTGGCGGTCGTGCTGCTCGGGCGCCGCCTGCGGGAACTGCGGAGGCTGGTGGACCAACTGCGAAGCGAGGCGCTCCCGCTCGTACGCGAGGCCCGCGTGGTCGTGGACCAGGCCGCCACCGAGATGGTGCGGGTGACCGACGTCCTCGGCTCGGCCGAGGCGGTGTCGGCCACGGTGGACTCCGCCTCACGCCTGGCTTATCGGGCCTTCGCCAACCCCCTAGTCAAGGTGGTGGCCTTCGGATCGGGCTTCGGCGGCGCCCTACGCCGCCTGGCGGGCCGCCCGCCGCGGCGGCGCCTGCCCGACGGCGTCTCCGCCGCGGACCGTTCCCGCCGTGGCGTCGAAGGTCCCGACTTGGCCATCCCTGGCACGGCGCGACACGACAAAGGCCGCCGACGCCTGGCCCATCGGCGCCGTTCGGAGGTGCCCGCACAGTGATCCGCCGTGGCGCATGGATGACAGCCGGCATGGTGGTGGGCGTGGGCGCCACGGTGTGGTCTCAACGCCAGGCCGCCGTACTGACCCAGCGGGCCCGCCAGGGCCGGCTGCCCGGGGATGTGGCGCGGATCATCGATCGGGGCTCGCGTCGCGTCGGCACGCGCCTGCGCCTGGCTGTGGACGCCGGACGTGTCGAGGCGCGCCGTCGCCAGGAGGAGCTCCACCGGCAACTGGCCACCACGGCCCGCATGCCTGGCCGCCAGGCCGGATGAGGCGCTGAGGTGGACGCCTCGAAGCTCCGCGCCTCGTTCACCGGGTACTTCGCCCAACGCGGCCATCACGTCGTCGAGTCGGCCAGCCTGGTCCCCCATGACCCCACGGTGCTCTTCACCATCGCCGGCATGGTCCCCTTCAAGCCGTACTTCCTGGGTGACGACAGCGCCCCGTGGCCCCGGGCCACTTCGGTGCAGAAGTGCTTCCGCACGGTGGACATCGACATCATCGGCACCACGCTCCGGCACTGCACCTTCTTCGAGATGCTCGGCAACTTCAGCTTCGGCGATTACTTCAAGGCGCAAGCTATCCCCTTCGCCTGGGAGCTCATGACCGAGGTGCTCGGCATCGACGGGGAACGCCTGTGGGCGACGGTCTACGAGAACGACGACGAGGCCGAATCGCTGTGGACGTCGGCCACTGGCCTGCCGGCCGAGCGGGTCCAGCGCATGGGGGAAGACAACTTCTGGAAGATGGGCGATACCGGCCCCTGCGGCCCGTGCTCGGAGCTGTACTACGACCGGGGCCCGCAGTACGGGGCCGAAGGCGGGCCGGCGCATGGTGGCGAAGAGCGCTACGTCGAGCTCTACAACCTGGTGTTCATGCAGTACAACCGCCAGGCCGACGGCACCTTGGCCGACCTGCCGGGCAAGAGCATCGACACCGGCGCCGGCCTCGAGCGCATCCTGCCCGTGCTCCAAGGCGTCGGATCGATCTTCGAGACCGACGTCTTCCGGCCGGTGCTGGCCGTGGCCGAGCAGGCCACCGGTGTGCGCTACGGGGCCGACGAAGCGAGTGATGTGTCGCTGCGCATCCTGGCCGACCACGCCCGGGCCATGGCCATGGTGGTGGCTGACGGGGTGGTGCCGGCCAACGAAGGACGCGGCTACGTGCTTCGCCGCGTCATCCGCCGAGCCGTGCTCCGCGCCCACCAGCTCGGGGTGGTGGAGCCGGTGACACCGGGACTGGTGGCGGCCGTGGTCGAGGTGCTCGGCGCCGCCTATCCGGCGCTCCAGCAGCAGGCCGACACCATCGCCGCCGTGGTGGAACGCGAAGAGGGCAGCTTCCGCCGCACCTTGGCCTCGGGCTCGGCCATCTTGGAGGAGGCGCTCAATGCCGGTTCCGGCGGGGGATCCGAGGTGTCCGGTGACGTGGCCTTCCGGCTGCACGACACCCACGGGTTCCCCATCGAGCTCACCATGGAGATGGCGGCGGAAGCCGGGGCGGATGTCGACGTCGAAGGCTTCGAGCGGGCCATGGCCGAGCAGCGCAGCCGGGCCCAGGCCGATGCCCGGGCCCGGCGTCAGGCCGTGGGCGAGGAGGCGGTCTACCGGGAGCTGCTCGACCAGGGCGGTCCCACCCTCTTCACCGGCTACGAGCACCACGACGAGGCGGCCCGGGTGGTGGGGGTAGTGCCCGGCGCCGAGCCCGCGACGGTGGAGATCGTGCTCGACCGCACTCCGTTCTACGCCGAGTCGGGCGGCCAAGTGGGCGACACCGGCACCATCACCACCGAAACAGGACGGGCCACCGTGCGAGACACCCAGGCCGTGCTGCCGGGCCTGGTGGTTCACCGCGCCGTGGTAGAGGGCGAGATCTTCGCCGGCCAGGACGCCCTGGCCGTGATCGACGCCGGCCGGCGGGAGTCCACCCGTCGCAACCACACCGGGACCCACCTGCTGCACAGCGCCCTGCGCCAGGTGCTCGGCGACCACGTCCGCCAGCAGGGCTCCATGGTGGCGCCCGATCGCCTGCGCTTCGACTTCTCCCACCACGGTCCCGTGGGCCCCGAGGTGCTACGCCAGGTCACCGAGCTGGCCAACGCCGAAGTGCTGAGCGACGCCGAGGTGGAGGTGGTGGAGACCTCCATGGCCGACGCACAAGCCATGGGGGCGCTGGCCTTCTTCGGCGACAAGTACGGCGAGCAGGTAAGGGTGGTACGTGCCGGGAGCCACTCGACCGAGCTGTGCGGCGGCACCCATGTGGGCGCTCTGGGCATGATCGGCCCCATCACGGTGGTGTCGGAGAGCTCTATCGGGTCCAACACCAGGCGCATCGAGGCCGTCACCGGCGCCGGGGCCCTGGGACTGCTCGAAGATCGCCAGCGCCAGTTGGAGGAAGCGGCCCGCCTGCTGCGCACTGAGCCCGACGCCGTGGTGGAGGCCTTGGGCAAATTGCTCGAGCGCCAGCGCCACGCCGATCGCGAGCTCGGACGGCTGCGCGACGCCCAGTTGGAGCACGACGCCGCTTCCATGGTCGGCGGGGCCGGGTCAGCGGCGGCGGCCGTAGTGGCCCGCCGCGACGGCCTCACCCCCGACCAGCTCCGCGACCTGGCCCAGGCTGTGCGGCGCCGGGGCCCGGCCACGGTGGTGGTGGCGGGCTCACCCGACGGCACCAAGGCGGCGGTGGTGGTGGCCACCGACGGCGCCGTGCACGCCGGCACCACCGTCAAGGAGCTGGCCGCCATGGTGGGAGGCGGGGGCGGCGGCTCGGCCGAGCTGGCCGTGGCCGGAGGGCGCGACGGCGGCGCCATCGACGTCATGCTCGACGAGGCCAGGCGCCGGCTGGGTGCCTGAATGGGGCGGGTGGTCGGCCTCGACTTGGGCGAACGGCGCATCGGGGTGGCCGTGTCCGACAGCGGCCGGGTACTGGCGTCGCCGCATTGCACCATCGAACGCGCCCGCACCGGACCCGACAGCGCCGAGGCGGATCGGGCCGCCGTGGTGGCCGTGGTGACCGATCTGGGCGCCGAGCAGGTGGTGGTGGGCATGCCCCTCGGGCTCGATGGCCGCCGGGGCCGCGCCGGACGGGCGGCGGCCGACGAAGCGGCGGCCTTGTCCCGGGCGCTGGAGCCGGACGGGGTGGCTGTCACCACCTTCGACGAGCGCTTCACCACCGTGTCGGCCGAGCGGGCCCTGGCCCAGGCCGGGCATTCAGGACGCTCCCGGCGCCAGGTGGTGGACCAGGCCGCTGCCGCTGTGATGTTGCAGGCATGGCTCGACTCCGGGCACCGGCGGTGACCGAGCACCCGCCGGTGCCCGTGGACCTCATCCCCGCGCCCGAGCAGCCCACGACGTCGCCTGGCCGGTCCCGGCGTCGTGGACCGCCGGTGGTGGTGGCTGGCGCGGCGGCGGCCGTGATGGTGCTCGGTGTGCTCGTGTGGGCCGTGGCCTGGTACGAGAGCCAGGTGGACGCCGGCCCGCCGGGTGCCGCCGTAGTGGTGGACGTGGCCCAGGGTGCCTCGGTGCAGTCGGTCACCTCCGACCTGGCCCGCCAGGGCGTGGTAGGAGGCACGTGGGCGGCGCGCCTCTACTTCTTCTTCCACGGCGCCCCGGTGGTGCGCCCCGGGGGATACGGCTTCCGACGCCACGAGTCGCTGGCCGCCGTGCGCGCCACCTTGCTGGCCGGACCCGACGTTCTGGTGGTGTCCCCCGGCTTCACCGTGGCCGAAGTGGCCGCCCGCCTGGGCCAGTTCCCCGGGCATGACGCCACCACCTTCGCCACGGCGGTGGCGCAGCGCACGGTGGTGTCGCGCTACGAAGCTCCGGGGCCGGGCAACCTCGACGGGTTGCTCGCCCCCGGTGACTACGTGCTCGCTGCGGGCCAGAGCGACGTGTCGGTGCTCGAGCAGATGGTGCTGCGCTTCGACGCCGAAGCTTCCCAGGCCGGCCTGGTCACGGCAGCGGCCGCCCTCGGAATCACGCCGTACCAGGCCGTGGTGGCCGCCTCCATCGTGCAGAAGGAGGGTGTCTACAGCGAGAACGTGGCCAAGGTGGCGCGCGTGATCTACAACCGCCTGGCCCGGGGCATGGCGCTGCAGATGGACTCGACCGTCCTCTAC
>DATKSG010000074.1:0-2526 GCA_035531775.1 Acidimicrobiales bacterium
TGAGGACGTGGTTTACCGCTCGTCGAACAAGACGGTGTACTCGGCCAAGTATCACCTGATCTGGTGCCCGAAGTATCCCAAGCGGGTGTTGGTCGGCGCGGTCGAGGCCGGCCTGAAGGAGATCATTGCCGGCGTGGCCGACGAGGTGGGCGGCCAGGTGATCGAGGTCGAGGTCATGGCCGACCATGTGCACTTGCTGGCAGAGGTGCCACCCCAGGTCGGCCTGTCGAGGCTGGTGAAGCTGTTGGCCGGCAGGTCTTCACGCCAGTTGCGCCAGGAGTTCCCGTCGTGGCGGGGGGCCCCGATGCGCTGGTTGTGGTCGCCGTCGTGGTTCGGATCCACGGTGGGTGGCGCCCCGCTCGAAGTGGTACGCCGGTACGTCGAGAACCAGAAGCTGGTGGCGTAGGTGGCCCATCGCTACCGGGCCTACCCGGACAGAGGGCAAGAGTCGGTACTGGTGGGGCACTGCGCGGACGCCCGGGCGGTGTGGAACGTGGCCTTGGAGCAATGGAAGTGCTGGCGGCCGGGCCGGGGTTCGTCTCTGGGGCCGGCCGAAAGGATGCGCCAACTCGCCGAGGCCCGCCAGGGCTTCGAGTGGCTGCGGGCAGGCTCGTCCAGCGTGCAGCAGCAAGCGCTGCGGGACTTCGCCCAAGCCGTCTCGAACTTTCATGCCGGCACCCATGGCCGACCCCGGTGGCGCAAGCAGGGCCGGGACGAAGGTTTCTGCGTTCGCGACGTGAAGGTCACCCGGTTGAACGCCCGCTGGGCCGAGATCACCGTCCCGAAGGCGGACCGGGTGAGATTCAGGCTGTCCCGGCCGCTGCCCGGCGAGTATGGGATGGCCCGGGTCACCGCCGACCGAGCCGGTCGCTGGCATGTCAGCTTCGCCGCACCCCAACCCGTCCTGGACCGTGAACCCACCGGCGCGGCGGTGGGTGTCGACGCTGGTGTGGTGGCGACGCTCACCACCACCGCCGGCGACCACCTGCACGCCCCGACGTTGCGTCCTGGGCAGGCGCAGAGGCTGCGCCGGCTCCAACGACGCCTGGCTCGCCAGCAGAAAGGCTCCAACCGTCGAGCCAAGACCAAGACGGCGATCGCCCGGCTGGGCGCCCGAGACGCAGATCGACGGCGGGACTTCATTGAGCAGGCCACCACCGCCATGGTCCGGGGCTTCGATCTGATCGCCATCGAGGACCTGGCCGTCAAGGCCATGGTCCGCTCGGCCAAGGGCAGTATCGAGGCTCCGGGTACCGGCGTCGCCCCAAAACGCGGTTTGAACCGGGCCATCCACGCCCAAGGTTGGGCGATGTTCCGCCGCCGTCTCGAAGACAAGGCCGCCGCCGCAGCGACGCCCGTATTGGTGGTGGCGGTGGACCCCAGACACACGTCGCAGCGTTGCGCCGCCTGCGGGCACAAGACGCCGGAGAACCGCGAGAGCCAAGCGGTGTTCCGGTGCCGAGCCTGTGGGCACGAGGCCAACGCGGATGTAAACGCAGCCCGTAACATCCTTGCCGCCGGGCTGGCGGTCGCAGCGCGTGGAGGGACATCCCGGCAGGGACCCGACGAAGCGCGAATCCAACCGGCCGCATGAGCGGCGGGGAATCCCACGACTTCAGTCGTGGGAGGGACGTCAACTACAGGTGTTCGACGTTGGGGTTGTCGATGCGCCGGCGGGTGTCTAAGACGTAGCCGGAGCGGGCTTTGATGAGGTCGTAGTCGAAGACGTCGTGGTCGGTCAGCAGCACCACGGCATCGGCGGCGGCCAGCTCGTCCGCGGATAGTTCGACCCGGGCCACCCGGGTGTCGATGTGAGCCTCGGTCACGTAAGGGTCGACAGCCCGAACCTCGGCGCCCAGGTTCAGGAGCTGGTGGGCCACCGCTTCGCTGGGCGCCTCCCGGGCATCCCCGGTGTTCTTCTTGTAAGCCAGGCCCAGCAGAAGGACACGGCTGCCATTGACCGCCTGGCGCCGGCGGTTGAGAGCCATGGTCAGGCGGCGCACTACGTAGTCGGGCATGTGCTCGTTGATGTCGTTGGCCAGCTCCACGAAGCGGAAGGGCTGGCCCAGGCTGCGCCGCACCCGCCAGGACAGATAGCTGGGGTCGATGGGCAGGCAGTGGCCGCCCACCCCGGGACCGGGGGTGAAGCGCATGTAACCGAAGGGCTTGGTCGAGGCGGCCTCGATGGCCTCCCAGACGTCGATGGAAAGCTCCCCGGCAAACATGGCCAGCTCGTTGACCAGGGCGATGTTCACATGCCGGAAGGTGTTCTCGATCAGCTTGGTCAGCTCCGCCTCCCGGGTCCCGGATACGGGGACGGTGCGCTCCACCAGCCGGTCGAAGAAGCCCTGCACCGCCTCCAGGCAGGCGGGGGTCACCCCGGAGACGACCTTGGGGGTGTTGGCGAAGCCCCACTGCGGATTGCCGGGGTCGATGCGCTCGGGGCTGTAGCCGAGATGGAAGTCGGTCCCCATGACCAGTCCGGAGCCCTCCTCCAGGATGGGCCCCACCAGCTCCTCGGTGGTA
>DATKSG010000075.1:0-48062 GCA_035531775.1 Acidimicrobiales bacterium
CCGTGAGCCAGCCCGCCCAGTCCCGCCAGCCCCAACCCTCCCAGGAGGCCGCCGCCGGCATCGGGGCCGAAGATCAAGCTGGCCACCACAACCGCCCACAGCACCGTCACCAGGGCCATGCACAGGAAGTTCTGCATGATCACGGCCAGGACGTTCTTGGCCCGAACCATGCCCCCGTAGAAGAGGGCCAGCCCCGGGGTCATGAAGAGGACCAACGCCGCGCTCACCAGAACCCAGGCTGTATCTCCACTGTTCATCGGCGAGCACGTTACAGGCGGACCGTACGATGCCCCGGTGACCCGATCGGCGACTCCGGCTGTGTCGCCCGAACCACAGGGCGCCCTGACCCTGGCCGTGGCCAAGGCCAAGGCCGGGGACCCCTTGGCCCCGGTCACGGTGGTGGCACCCTCGGGCTTCGCCGCCGTGTCGGCTCGCCGCTGGTCGGTGCTGGGCACGCAAGGTGAGCCGGGGAACGCCCTGGCCAATGTCGACTTCACCACCATGGGCGGCCTGGTGAGGCGTCTCGGCGCTCCCGTGCTGGGCCGTCGTGGGCTTCGCCCGGTCCCGGCCGCTGTCGACCTCGAGACCATCCGGGTCGTGAGCGCCGACGCCGACCAGGCGACGCGGCGCCTCGGGTCGCACCCCCGGGCACTGTCCGCCCTGCAGCGGTCGTTCTCGGAACTCCGACGCTGGACCGAGCCGGGCATCGAAGCCCTGGCCCGCCAACCCACCCGCGCCGGAGCCGTGGCCCAGCTCTTGCTCGGGGTGCGGCGCCGGCTGCACGAGCACGGCTTTGCCGACTCCCTCGACCTGCGCCATGCCGCCCTAGAAGGCGTTCCCGCACTGGGGTCGGAGTTGGGCCCTGTGTTGGTGATGAGGCCCACGGCCATGGCCCCCGTCGAGGAGACACTGCTCGACATGCTGGGCTCGACGTTCGGCGTCCGACAGCTGGGTGCGCCCCCGGCCCTTCCCTGCAGCGAGGTGAGGCCGTGCGCCGATCCGGAGGCCGAGGCGCTGCAAGCCGTGGCGGAGGTGCTGCGAGCACTGGAGGACGGGGTTCCCCTGTGGCGACAGGCTCTGGTTCATCCGAGCGGCTACGGCTATGCCCGGCTCCTGCACCAGCAACTGGCCGCCGCCGGCATCGCCGCCAACGGCCCTGAGACCCGGCGGCTCGATCGCTGCACCGCCGGGCGGGTGTTGCTGGGCCTGCTGGAGCTGGCCGGAGGCGACCTTCGGCGTCACGACCTCATGGCGTGGCTGGCGTCGGGGCCCATCGTGACCGGACCGGGCGGCCGCCCGGTGCCGGCCAGCCGCTGGAACGCCATATCGGCCGAGGCCGGGGTGGTGCGAGGTCTTCCTCAATGGCGAGAGCGTCTGACCCGGTTGGCCGAGCGACGCCCGACCGATCGCCACGAGGCCGCCGCCCTTCAGGGATTCGTGGAAGAACTTGCTTCGGCCACGTCGGTGGCGGTCCGAACGTGGTCCGGCGCCACCCAGTGGTGCCAAGGCTTGCTCGACCGTTATTTGGACCAGGCCTGGGGCCCCTGGCCCGACGTCCAGCTGTCGGCTCTAGCCCAGGTACGTGACACCGTGGCGACGCTGGCCGACCTCGACACGGTGTCGGCGGGGACGGATCTGGCGACGTTCAGGCGCACCGTCCGTTCGCACCTCGAGGGTCAGTTCCTCGAGGAGACCGGAGCCTTTGGAGCCTTCGGCCACGGCGTCTTCGTCGCCCCCTTCGACCAGGCGCGCTGCCTGCAGTTCCATACGCTGATCGTCACCGGGTTGGCCGACGGCCTCGTGCCCGGAGTCATGGGTGACGACGCCCTGCTGCCCGACGAGGCACGGCGGCTCGACACATCGGGCGCCCTAAGAAGCAGGGCCGTCCGACTCGACGAGCTGCTTGCTGACATCACGGCGGCCGTGGCCACAGGGGAACAGCGCCGGCTCATCACCTATCCCCGCGTCGACCCTCGAAGCGGCCGCGCCCAGGACCCCAGTCGCTGGATCGAACGCCTGAGTGGGCCTCACACGGCCTGGCGGCCGGTCGACTCCTTCGCCGCATCTCTGGGGGTGCAGCGGCCGGCCACCACGCCCGTGGACTTGGCACTCAGGAACCTCGACAGCTGGACATCGGGAGGTGGCGACGCCACGCAGGCTCCGCCGGCGTTGGCCGACGAGCGCCTACAACGAGCTATGGACGCCATCCGAAGCCGGGCTTCGCGATCGTTCACCCGCTTCGACGGATCTGTCGGTGCCGGGCTCGTCACCCCCTTCGATCCCGCACGCCCGGTCTCGGCCACCCGACTCGAGACGTATGCCGAGTGCCCGCGCCGATTCCTCTTCGACCGCGTGCTCGGCGTCTCCGAACGCACCCTGCCCGAGGATCTGTGGCGGATCGAGGCCCGCGACCGGGGTTCGCTGGTGCACGCCATACTCGAGCGGTACGTGCTCGAGCGCATCGACGGCGCGCCGCGATCGCTGGATCGGCTCCTCGCCATCGCCGACGACGCCCTGGACCAGGCCACCGCCGGCGGCCTGGTCGGCAAAGCCCTTCTATGGCGCCTGGACCAAGCCGCTATCCGACGTGATCTGCGCATGTTCCATGCCGAGGAGGGTGACCTCGTGCCGCTGGCCGCCGAATTCGGCTTTGGCATGGACGACGACGCGGCGCCGCCGGTGGCCGTGGCCCTCGCCGATGGAAAGGTCATGCGTTTCCGGGGCCACGCTGATCGCGTCGACCGCAACAGCGCGGGGGAGTTGGTGGTGTCGGATTACAAGACCGGCCGCCAAACAGGCCTAAGCCGCCTCACCGCCGATCCACTGGTAGGTGGGAGGCGACTCCAACTCCCCTTGTACGCAATGGCGGCCAGATCGGCGTTCGGGGGCGGCACTGTGCACGCCCGCTACTGGATGGTGTCGGCTGAACGGGCCACCGCCTGTTATCACCTGGAGCTGACCGATGCCGTAGAGTCCCACTTCCGCCAGGTGGTCGGACAGATCGCCGTCGGCGTGGAGGCCGGGCTCTTCCCCGGCATCCCCGGCCCGCCGCGTGACAATTGCTTCGACAGCTGCATGTGGTGTGACTTCGACCGCGTCTGCCCGGCTGTGCGCGACCGTCAGTGGGCGACCAAGCGCGCCTCGCCCGAGCTGGATCCTGTCAACGACCTGGTCGAGAGCGAGGCCCCTGCCGACGTGGCCCGAGCGGTGACCCGCCTCAGGGTGCTGCCGGACGGTGGAGGATGAGCGCCGCCATGTTGCCCGATGCCGTGGGCCGGGCCCGGATCGCCGAGGACCTCGGCTCGTCGCTGGTGGTAGTGGCCGGCGCCGGGACCGGCAAGACCACAGCACTGGTGGGACGAGTGGTGGAGCTGATCCGGAATGGTGCCGGCCTGCGCGAGCTCGCTGTCATCACTTTTACCGAGACAGCGGCCGCCGAGCTGCGCTCCCGACTCCGCCTGGCGCTCGAGGAGGCCGTCGCCCAAGCGTCCGATGGCAGCCCCTTGGCGACAGCGCGCACCCAGGTGGACGAAGCGACGGTGTGCACGCTGCATGCCTTCGCCCAACGGATGCTGGTCGAACACGGTGTGGCCGTTGGTGTGCCGCCTGGCTTCGACGTGCTCGACCAGGTAGCCGAGCAAGCCGATCTCGAGGCGCGCTTCGCCTCGTTCACCGATGCGCTGTTCGACGACCCGGGCGCCGAATCGGTGCTGCTGCGCGGCTTCATGCTCGGTCTCGGCCCCGGTGACCTGCTCGACGTGGCCACCTGCCTTCACCGCCACTGGGACCGCCTCGAAGGGGACGCTCTCGCCCTGATAGACGCCCAACGGCCTGGGCCCGGACCGTTGGCTCGGTGTGACGTCGGCCGCGTCGTGCGGGCCCTCGACGAGGCCATCGGGCTGAACCACTACTGCACCGATGACAGCGACTTGCTGCTCGCCCATCTCCAGGGCCGCCTGAACCACATCCGGGCCCTGCTGCTGGCGGCCGGCGACGACGAGCATGCCGTGCTTGCCCTGTTGCTCCGGGCCCCCTCGTTCGCCTGCAGCCTGGGGCGCGGCGGCAACTGGGGGGAGCGGGCCGGCGAAGTCCGTGCCGCCTGTGGCGCCGCCGAGGAGATTCGACAGGAGTTCCTGGCCGACGTGCGGGCACCGGTCGTGGCCGAGCTCACCGCCCGGGTGGCTCACTTCACGTTGGACAGTGCCGCAGACCGGGCTGCTGAGGGCCGACTCACCTTCCACGATCTGTTGGTCCTCGGTCGACGTCTCCTTCGCCACGACCCCGAGGCCCGCCAGGCCCTGCGGTCGCGCTACCGGCACCTGCTCATCGACGAGTTCCAGGACACCGATCCCATTCAGGTGGAGTTGGCGGCGTGGCTGGCCTCGGCCGCCGAAAGCGCCGAACTCCTGAGCGGAGCCCGTCCTGGCGCGCTGTTCGTGGTGGGAGACCCGAAACAGTCGATCTATCGCTTCCGCCGAGCTGACATCGCCCTGTTCGAACGGGTGTGCTCCGAGGTCGGCGAGCAGGTGGTGATGGCCAGCAACTTCCGGTCGGTGCCCGGGATCCTGGACTTCGTGAACCGCTGTTTCGAGAAGCTCTTCGTCGACGGGTCCGGGGTCGGACAGGCGGAGCACTTCCCGCTGTCCGCCGTACGTCGGCCTTTGCCAGGTTTGGCTCGCCCCGGCGCCGACATCCAGCTCCAGCTGGACGGGTTGGGCTCGGACCAGGACGAAGCACCCCCGGAGCCCGCCGCCGTAGTGGTGCTAGGCGGGCCCATGGCGGCCACCGTCGGAGAAGCCCGACGAGCGGCGGCGGCCCATGGCGCCATCGCCATCCGGCGCGCCGTCGGCGAACGTTGGCCCGTATCCGACCCGACACGGCCTTCGGCCCCACTCCGGCCCCTGCGCTGGGCCGACGTGGCCGTGCTGATCCCGACCAGGACATCGTTGCCCCCCATAGAAGAAGCCTTCGACCTGGCCGGGGTTCCCTACAGGCTCGAGGGAGCGGCCTTGCTCTGGGGATCCGACGACGTGCGCGACGTCTTGTGCGTGCTCGAGGCGGCCGACGAGCCATCCGACTCCGTGGCCGTGCTGGCCGCTCTGCGTTCGCCGGGGCTGGCCTGCGGGGACGACGACCTCGTTCGCTGGCACGGCGCCGGGGGGTCGTGGGACCCGCGGGCGCAGACCCCGGCCGGGCTCGAGGACGGGCCCGTGGGCCAGGCCATGGGCATCCTGACCCAGCTGCACCAACGGCGGTGGTGGGCCGAGCCCTCGGAAATGGTCCGCCTGGCCATGGACGTCCTGGGCAGCTTCCAACTGGCCTTCGCCCACCGGAGGGCCCGTGACCATTGGCAGCGGCTCCGGTGGCTGGCCGACCAGGCCCGCCTGTTCGACGAGACCTCGGGCGGGAGCCTGCACGAGTTCCTGAGGTGGGCGGAGCTCCAGCGCCAAGGCGACGGCCGGGCCTCCACCCTCGGGCCGCCCGACGCCGATGACGACGCCGTGCGCGTCATGACCATCCACGGGGCCAAGGGGCTCGAGTTCCCGATGGTGGTGGTGGCCGGCCTCGAGCGCGAGGACGGCGCCGGGGCCCGGCCGGATGTCGTGTTGTGGAAGGCGGACGGGAGCCCCGAAGTGCGCATCGGCAGCCAGTTGCGCAGCCGCGGCTACGACGCCGAGGCCATCGAGGACCGGGCACTCGACCGCCTGGAGCGGATCAGGCTCCTGTACGTGGCCATGACCCGGGCCCGCGACCACCTCGTGCTGTGTCTGCATCACAAGCAACGCACCGGTGGGAGCACAGCAGCACCTAGCCACGCCGAGCTGCTCGTGGACCTGTGCCGCCACCATCCTCTGCTGTGGCGCCGTCTGGACGACGACGACGAGCCCGAAGTCGAGCCCGACGGGCCACCGCCCCCCGCGCTCGCTGTGCGCTTGGACACGCCGGCGAACCACGGCGGCGTCGACTTACCCGATCCACACGACCGCGCCGACTGGTGGAGGCACCAACTCCAAACCTGGAAGTCGAGGCGCAGCGCCATGCTGCAAGGTGCCAAGTCGTTCCCCCTGGTCACGGCCACGGCCCTGCAAGACGAGGGCTACGACGTGGCCAGGGACGACCCGGGGTGGAGAGAGCCAACCGGAGTGGTGCCCCGCAGCGCCGAGGCGGCGCTGAGCGTCGGACGCGCCGTCCACGGCGCACTGGCCGCCCTCGACTTCTCCACCGGGCTGGATGTCGAGGGCGTCGACGCCGCCGAGGTGGCTCGCATCCGGGCCACCTCTCACGGTGTCGCCGAGCACGCCGGCTCTGTGGCGGCCATGGTGAGTGGCGCCTTCACCAGTGACGTGATCGGGCGGGCCGCCACCCGCCGGCACCACAAGGAGATGTTCGTGGCGGCCGACATCGGCGGCATCGTGCTCGAGGGCTTCGTCGACCTGCTGGTCGAGGACGACGACGGGTTGGTGGTGGTCGACTACAAGACCGACCACCTGATGAGCCCGGCCGCCCTCGACCAGGCCGTCGGGCGCTACACGCATCAGGTGGCGGCCTACGCCCTCGCCCTGGAGGCAGCGACAGGAAGGCCGGTGGTCCGCTGCATCTTGCTCTTCTTGGGCCCCGACCGGCCCCTCGAGCATGTGCTCGAGGGGCCGGCGCTCGAAGCGGCTCAGATCGAAGCCAGGCAGCTGGCGAGCGAACTTTCTTCCGAGACGGCCTGGGCCTGGGCCTGGGCCTGAGCCTGGGCCTGGGCCTGAGCCTGGGCCTGGGCCTGGGCCTGAGCCTGGGCCTGGGCCTGGGCCTGGGCCGCTCAGCCCTCGACGGCGTCGGGGAGGTCGGGTTCTCCCAGGTCTTCGACCACGAGCTCCAGCGCCGGGAGCGCCGTGGTCAACTCAGGCGTCTGGGGACGGCGCGCCACCACATCCACTTCGCCCACTTCGGCCAGCTCCTTGTCGCCGGCCCCCACGACTCCGAGCTCCTGGAACCGACGAGCCTGGGGCAGCACGCTGCGCTCGAGTGACCCGACCGCCTTGTTGTAAGCGTCGACGGCGCCGGCCAGACCGCGACCGGTGCGCGCCAGGTGCTCGCCGAAGGTGGACAGGCGCTTGTAGAGATCGCGCCCGATCTTCTGCACCTCGCGGGCGTTCTCGGCCAACGCTTCCTGCTGCCAACTCGATGCGACATTGCGCAACAGTGCGATGAGGCTCGTGGGCGTGGCCACTAGCACGTGGTTGGCCATGGCGTGCTCGAAGAGCAGAGGGTCGTGCTCGAAAGCGGCAGCAAGCAGCGGATCGCCGGGCACGAAGGCGACTACGTATTCCGGAGAGCGATCGAACTGCTGCCAGTAGGCCTTCTTCGACAGGGCGTCGATGTGAGCGCGGAGTTGGCGGGCGTGTTGGGCCAGGTGCGACCGGCGGCTGTCGTCGTCGGTCGCCTCGTTGGCATCCAGGAACGCCTGCAACGGGACCTTGGCATCTACAACCACCGACCGGCCTCCGGGGAGGCGCACGACCATGTCCGGACGCATCCGCCCGTCCTCACCGGTGGCGGTGACCTGCTCGTCGAAGTCACAGTGCTCGAGCATCCCGGCCATCTCCACCACCCGTCGCAGCTGCATCTCCCCCCACCGGCCCCTGGTGGACGGGGCCCGAAGCGCGGTGACCAGGTTGCGCGTCTCGCCCTGCAGTCGATCCTGCGATTCCGACAGCACCCGCACCTGCTCGGACAGCCCGGTATAGGCCTTCTGGCGTTCCAGCTCGAGCAGGCGGATCCCATCTTCGTATTTCCCGAGCTGCTCGCGCAGCGGGGACAGCAACTGCTCGATGGCCTGCTTGCGCTGCTCGAGATCACCGGTGGCCGCCTGCTGGGTCTCCTTGAGCCGAGCATCGGCCAGCTCGAGGAACTGAGCGTTGTTCTGCTGGAGTGCCTTGGTCGAGAGCTCGGCGAATTCACCGGTGAGCTGGCGTCGCGCTTCGTCCCAGGCCAACTGGCGCTCGGCGGCGGCGGCCCGTTCCTGGTCGACGGCCGCTTCGGACCTGGCCACCCGGGCCATGAGATCAGCCCGGGTGCGGGCGTGCTCGACTTCGGCGGCGGCCAACTGGGCGGCGGACCGCCCGGCCAGCGCCAACACGGTGGCGACGACGCCCACCAGGGCGCCGGCAGCGGCTCCGACTGCCAACCAAGTGGTCATCTGGCGAGGGTATCGCCGGGGTGTGACATCCCCAGGGACCCAGCAAGGCCCGCAGGGGCGAGGCAGGAGCGAGGCAGGGGCGAGGCAGGGGCGAGGCAGGGCTGGCAATGGCAAGGCAACGGGTATGGCGCTGCGGAGGCCACCGTTTGGCGCGCCCAGGCGGCTAGCGTCGAACTCGATGCGCAAGAGCGCCGCGGCCCGCACCGCGAGCGTGGAACTCGGTACCCCGACCGACGGTGCTGCCGCCGGCAACCGGGAGCGCGTACACGCGCCGCCGGCCGGTGCCCAAAAGGGCCACGAGCGCCAGAGCCGTGATCGACAGGGACCGGGACGCTCGGGCCCTTCTACGCTCCTGCAGCAATTTCCGGCCGAAGAGCTCATCGAGGACTTCCGCCTCTCGTGCCTGTCGAGGGCGCTCGACGACCGCGAGATCCTGCTGCAGAAGCAGAGCAGGGTCTTCTTCCAGATCTCCGGCGCCGGGCACGAGATCCTGCTCACGGCCCTGGCTCGCTCCTTGCGGCCGACATATGACTGGTTCTTCCCCTACTACCGCGACCGGGCCCTGGTCCTCGCCCTCGGGGTGACGCCTCTGGACGTGCTACTCCAGGCGGTGGGGTCCTGCGACGACCCCGCCTCGGGGGGGCGCCAGATGCCGTGCCACTGGGGGGACGTCACCCGCAACATCGTGACCCAGTCGAGCCCCACCGGCAGCCAGTGCCTTCCGGCCGTGGGCTGCGCCGAGGCCGGCCGCTACATCGCCCGGCGTCCAGGGCTCCCGGGGTGCACGGCCCACGGAGACGAGATCACCTACGTGTCGCTCGGCGAGGGCTCCACGTCCGAAGGGGAGTTCTGGGAGAGCCTGAACTCGGCCTGTCGGCTGCACCTGCCCGTGCTCTTCGTGGTGGCAGACAACGGCTACGCCATCTCGGTGCGGGCATCGGACCAGGCCCCGGCGCCGATCTCCGAGATGGTGCACGGCTTTCGCGGGCTGGCCGTCACCAAGATGAACGGCTGGGAGTACGCCGCCTGTCGGACCAAGGGCGCCCGCGCCATAGCCCGGGTCCGGGCCGGCGAGGGCCCCGGCTTGATTCACGCCACAGTCACCCGCCCGTACTCGCACTCCTCGGCCGACTCGCAGACCAAGTACCGCGACGAGGCGGAGCTGGCCGCCGAGGCGGCGCACGATCCTCTCGACATCTTCCAGCGCGACCTGGTGCGCGCCGGCATCCTGAGCGACGACGAGGCCGACGCCCTGCGAGCCGAGGCCAAGGCGGTGGCGTCCCAAGCGGCCGACGAGGCACTGGTTGCTCCCCGCCCGGATCCGGCCGGGGTGACCGAGCACGTGGTGCGGCAGCGGCCGGGGCCGGTCCAGGTGTCGTGCCGACCGCCGGCGCCCGGCACGGGAAGCGGCGGCGGCGAGCCGGGAGCCGAGCCCGTGGTCATGGCCGAAGCCATCCGCCTGACCTTGCACGAGTTGCTCGCCGGTGACGAACGCATCCGCGTGTTCGGCGAGGACGTGGCCGACGCCGACGACGAGGTGCTCGACCACGTCGAAGGCAAAGGTGGCGTGTTCGGTGTGACGCGAGGGCTGCAACGGAGCTTTGGCTCGGCTCGCTGTTTCAACACCCCCCTGGCCGAGTCCAACATCATCGGGCGCGGCGTGGGCCAGGCCGTGCGCGGCCTGCGCCCATGCGCTGAGATCCAATTCTTCGATTACATATGGCCGGCCATGCAGCAGCTGCGCAGTGAGGCGGCCACCATCCGCTGGCGCTCCAACGGCGCCTTCTCCTGTCCGCTTGTGGTGCGGGTGGCCATCGGCGGCTACCTGACCGGCGGAGCGATCTGGCATTCGCAGAGCGGCGAGTCGATCTTCGCCCACATCCCGGGTTTGCTGGTCGCCTTCCCGAGCCGGGCCCGCGACGCCGTCGGCTTGTTGCGGGCGTCGTTCGAGACCGGCGATCCCGTGCTGTTCCTCGAGCACAAGCACCTCTACCGCCAGCGCTACGCCGCCGATCCCATGCCTCCCACATCGTGGACGCTGCCCTTCGGCTGCGGCGACATCGTCCGGGCCGGGGACGACCTCACCATCGTGACCTGGGGTGCCACGGTGCAGAAGTCGCTGGTGGCCGCTGACCAGCTGGCCGGCGAAGGATGCTCGGTGGAGGTGGTGGACCTACGGACCATCTCGCCGTGGGACCACGACCTAGTGTGCGAATCGGTGCAACGCACTGGTCGGTTGTTGGTCGTCCACGAGGACACCCTCACCGCCGGCTTCGGCGCCGAAGTGGCGGCGTGGGTGGCCGAGCACTGCTTCTGGTCCCTGGACGCCCCCGTACGGCGGGTGGCCGCCACCGACACCTTCGTGGCCTATGCCCCCATGCTGGAGCGAGCCATCCTGCCGCAAGTGGACGACATCGCTGCGGCGGCCCGGGAGCTGGCTCTCTGCTGAACCCGGTGGTGCGAGTGGTAGTGGTGGGCGCAGGGTTCGGCGGCCTGGCCGCCGTCAAAGCCCTGGCCGGGCGCCTGGTGCAGGTGACGGTGGTCGACCAGCACAACTTCCACACCTTCCAGCCGCTTCTCTACCAGGTGGCCACCGCCGGCTTGGAACCCGCCGACGTGGCCTATCCGGTGCGGACCATCTTCGGTCCCGATCCCAACGTCACGTTCCGCCACGGCCGGGTGGAGTCCATCGACCTGAGCGAGCGAAGGGTGACGCTGGCCGACCGGACGGGGCTCGACTACGACCATCTGATCGTGGCCACCGGGGCGGCCGCCGCCTTCTTCGCCGTGCCGGGGGCGGCCGAGAACGCTCGGCCGCTCTACACGCTGGGCGACGCCAGGCGGTTGCGCAACCACCTCCTCGGGATCCTGGAGGAGGCCGACGCCCACCCTGAGCGCCACCACGACGGGGCCCCGACATTCGTGGTGGTGGGAGGCGGAGCCACCGGCGTGGAGACGGCCGGCGCCCTGGTCGAGCTGCTCGACGTGAGCGTGCGGCGCGACCGGCTTCGCATCGACCCGGAGCGCACCACAGTCGTCCTCCTCGACATGGCCGATCGCCTCCTTACCGCCTTCGACCAGTCGGCCGGCCGCTACGCGCGCGACACCCTGGTCGCTCGCGGCGTCGATGTCCGGCTGGGCGAAGGTGTGGCCGAGGTGACCGGCCACGGGGTTCGGCTGCGCTCGGGCGAGTGGATCGACGCTGCTGTCGTAGTGTGGGCGGCCGGCGTCAGTGTGGAAGGGACCTTGGCATCCACCCTGGACACCGGGCGAGGGGCCGGTGGGCGCGTGGTGGTGGAGGACGACCTGTCACTGGCGGGCCATCCCGAGGTGAGCGTGGTAGGCGACGCCGCCGCCGTACCCCTGGGGGACGGCACCGACGGGACGAGCCCGCAGCTGGCCCAGGTGGCCATTCAGTCCGGGCGCCATGCCGGGAGGCAGGTTCTGCGCCGCATCGAGGGGTCGCCCACCGAGGCCTTCGCCTATGGCGACAAAGGGATGATGGCGACCATCGGCCGGCGTGCCGCGGTGGCTCAGCTCCGGCGCGGCCCTGTCATCCGAGGCACCCTGGGCTGGCTGGCGTGGCTGGGATTGCACCTGGTCTACCTGGTCGGCTTCCGCAACCGTGTGATCGTGCTTCTCAATTGGGCGTGGCGCTACTTCGACTGGCCGTCTGGCCCCCGCCTCATCGTGGCCGACGTCGAGAACGACCCCTGAGGCGTGCGCAGCCTGCTCAGCCAGGGACGAAACCCTGGCGAACGGTGTTCTCGCTCGTCACCTGGGGATCGCAGAACTGCTGCAGGTAGTCAGGACCACCGGCCTTCGACCCCACCCCCGACATCCCGCTTCCTCCAAAGGGCTGTCGCCCGACCACGGCCCCGGTGATGGCCCGGTTCACGTAGACGTTCCCGGCCCGCAGCGCGTCCAGGGCCAAGCGCACATTGGCCGGCGAGCGCGTGAAGACGCCGGCGGTAAGGGCGTAGGCGCTGTCGTTGGCCAGGGCCAGGGCCGCTTCGAAGTCCGGCACCCGGAACACGGCCAGAACCGGCCCGAAGAGCTCGTCGGTGGCCAACCACGAATCGACGGCCACGTCGGTGACGACGGTGGGGCTCACGAAGAAGCCGCTACTGGGCACATCCCTGGCGCCGAGTGCCACCGTCCCGACCTCCGACGCCCGGGCCACCACGGCGGTGAGCCGGTCGTAAGCCTCGGCGTCGATAACCGGGCCGACTTGGCTGCCGGGCCGGCGCGGCGGCCCGACCACCAGCGAACGGGCTGCCTCCACGATCCGGTCGACCACGAGGTCATGGACGGCGTCGAGCACGACGAGCCGGCTGGCGGCCGAGCACTTCTGGCCGGCAAAGCCGAACGCGGAGGACAGCACGGCCGGGACCACCTCGTCGAGGTCGGCGTCGTCGTCGACCACCACGGCGTTCTTCCCACCCATCTCGGCGATGACCCGGACCACGTTGCGCCGCCGGTCGTCGCGACGCCCGGCGCGTTCGACGATCTCGAGGCCCACCGGGCGAGAGCCGGTGAAGGCCACCATGTCCACTCTCGGATCCTCGACCAGAGCGGCACCGGCGGCGCCGTCGCCGGGGACGAAGCCGAGCACGCCGTCGGGCAGGCCACCAGCGCGAAGGGCGGCCACCAGCTCGGCGGCCACGGCCGGCGACTGCTCGGCCGGCTTTAGCACCACGGCATTGCCCGTCACCAAGGCGGCCACGGTCATCCCGGTGGGGATGGCCAACGGGAAGTTCCACGGCGCCACCACGGCGCACACCCCACGACCCCGGTAGCGGAGCCGATTCACCTCCCCCGGCGGCGACTCCACCTCACCTCCGGCGTCGAGGGCCAGCATCCGCCGGGCGTAGTACTCGCAGTAGTCGATGGCCTCGCATACGTCGCCGTCGGCGTCGGCCCAGCCCTTCCCCGCCTCGCGCACCTCCAAGGCGGCGAGGGCCATCCGACGCTCGCGCATCCACTGTGCGGCGCGTCGCACCACGGCGACCCGCTCGGCCACGGGCCGCCGGCGCCATGACTCGGCTGCCTCAACCGCCGCCGACACGGCCAGTCCCACCTGCGGCGGCCCGCAAGCGGCGGCCAGCGCCACCACGTCGGACGGCTCGGCCGGGTTCAGCGAGGCGAAGGTCGACACGGCGTCACCATCGCCGTGGACGACCGCGTCCACCTGGCGCGCTGAGCGGCCGAACTCTCGTTCCACGGTTTCGGCGAACTCCTCGAACACCGGCCGCAGGTGCCACTGTGCAGGCGGCTCGGGCCGGTACGGCGCCTCGGCGAGCTCGGCTGAGTGACGGGTGGGCCGGCGTCGTGGGCCTCCCCGGCTACGGGCTTGGCTGGCCGGTGGGCATCGCCCGGGACGGGCCTCGATTGCCGTGGAGGGGGCCTGCAGCAGTGCCTCGAGAGGCTCACCTTCGGCGAAGGCGTGGCGAACGAAGCTCTCGTTGGAGGTGTTCTCGAGTAGGCGTCGCACCAGATAGGCCATGCCGGGAACCAGTTCACCCATGGGGCTGTACACGCGCAGGCGGAAGCCGGCGGCGCGCACGGCCTCGTGGACGGGCTCGGCCATCCCGTACAGCAGTTGCAGCTCGTAGCCGTGGTCGGCGATGCCGGCCCGACGCCCGTCCACCACGGCGGCGGCCAGGGACCGCAGGTTGTGCGAGGCGAAGGCGGCCCGCAGCGTCCCATGAGCGCCGTGGAGGGCCCGGGCCAGCTCCTCGAACTCTGCGTCGGTGCGGGCCTTGGACACGTTGACCGGGGCCGGCCATCCGCGCGCCGACGACTCGACGGTCTCAGTGTCCCAGTAGGCCCCTTTAACCAGGCGGATCCCCGGTGCCAGCCGGCGGCCGGCGGCCCACCGGGCCAGCGCCTCGAGGTCGTCACCGGCGTCTCGCAGATACGCCTGCACCACGATGCCGGCGTGGAGTCCCTGGAGCTCGGGGCGCTCGAGCAGGCGCCGGAACAGCGACTGGGTGAGCGCCTTTTCCTCGTAGCGCTCCATGTCGAACCACACCGACACGCCGAGCGCGCTGGCATCCACCAGCGCCGGCAGGAGCAGGGCCTCAGCCCCGGCCAGCGCCTGCTCGGACGTGAGAGGGGCGAAGGCGGGCGACAGTGCCGAAGCCTTGACGCTCACACTGGCGCGCGGCACGGGGCCGAGGTCGTCGGACTCGAGCGCGGGGCGCGCCGGCCACGACGGAGCCGCCTTGCCGAGCGCCGCCACCAGCGCTGCGAGGCGGGTGGCGTACCGGACCGCCTCGCTGTCGCTGTGGGTGTGCTCGCCCAGGAGATCCACGGTGAGCGCCGTGGACGCGGCCCACATGCGACCGGCCTGGTCGGCCACGTCGGTGGGGTCGGTGCCCACCACGAACTGACGGGCCATACGGTCGATGGACCGGGCCGCCACCGCGCTCACCAGCGACGCCCCGCCGGGGACCTCGCCCAGGCCGAGGCCGAGGCGGAACCACCATGGCGAGCGGGCGTCTTCGAATTCGCAGCGCAGGTGCTCCACCACGTCGGCTGGGCCTCGCAGTGCGGGGAAGGCGTCGACGAAACGGAACAGCCGCGTCCTGAAGTCGGCATCGGCCATGGCCCGGGCCATCATGTGATCGCTCCACCACGAAAGGGCGAAGACGCGGGGCCGGCCCCGGCCACCGAGAGCAGCTAGCTGCCCAGCCAGTTCAGCGATCTCGCGCTCGCGCCCACGTTCGGTGGCCACTGCTCGCGACCGTACCTGCCGTTACCGACCCGGGTACGCTTTGGGCATGATCCGGCGACTGGTGCTGCGTAGCGAGGGCGCCGACGAGGTGACCGAAGCCCTCGAGCACATCGACCGCGAGATCATCAAGCTCTTCGCCCTGGTAGGAGAAGGGGTGGCCGGTGCCACTCACTCGCTGCTGGCCGGCGACCGCGAGGCGGCCCGGGTGCTGGCCGAGAGCGACGACGCCATCGATGCCCTCTACCGGGAGATCGAAGAGTTGGCCCAGCGCCAGCTGGCGCTACGGGCCACCGGGCCCGACGAACTGCGGTATCTCATCACCGTGCTGCGGATGCTCCCCGAGCTCGAGCGCAGTGGCGACCTGGCCGAACACGTATCGCGCCGGGCCGTGCGGGGGCTCGGCATGGAGCTCTCCCCCCGGGCCCGGGGGCTCGTCGAGCAGATGGGGGAAGTGGCCTGCGAGATGTGGCGGGCCACGGCCGACGCCTACGTAGACCGCCCGCCTGACGTGGCCGAGCACGTCGAAGCGCTCGACGACGAGGTGGACGAGTTGCACGTGGCGCTCACGGCCGAGATCGCCAGCGGCTCCATGGCGCTGCCGGTGGCCATCGAGGCGGCCCTGGTGGCCCGGTTCTACGAGCGCTTCGGCGACCACGCCGTGAACCTGGCCCGCCGGGTATCGGGGCTGACCGAGCCCGGCACCGCGCCCCAGACCGGGCGCTGAGCGCCACCGCGCCCCAGACCGGGCGCTGAGCCGGGCTCTAGCGGCTGAGGAGGAGCTCGGCGATCTGCACGGCGTTCAATGCGGCCCCCTTGCGCAGGTTGTCGCCGGAAACGAAGAGGGCCAGGCCGTGCTCGACGGTCGGGTCACGCCGCACCCGGCCCACCAACGTGTCGTCGATGCCGGCAGCGGCGAGAGGCGTGGGCAGATCGACCAGGCGCACACCGGGGGCCACGCTGAGCAGCGCCCGAGCCCGCTCGGAGCTGATGGGCCGGCTGAACTCGGCATTGATGGACAGGCTGTGGCCGGTGAAGATCGGCACCCGCACACACGTGCCGGACACCGCCAGGTCGGCGATAGCCAGGATCTTGCGGCTCTCGTCGCGCAGCTTCTGCTCCTCGTTGGTCTCCTCCGAGTCGTCGTCCACCAGCCGACCGGCCAAGGGCAGGACGTTGTGGGCGATGGGCCCGGGGAACACCGACACCTCGGGGTAGTCGAGCGCGGCGCCGTCGAAGGCCAAGGCGGCGGCCCGGTCGGCGGTCTTGCGCAGCTGGTCCTCGAGTTCCCCCACCCCCGCTCCGCCGGAGCCCGACACGGCCTGGTAGGTCGAGATGACCATCCGCCGCAGGCCCGCTTCCCCATGGAGCGGAGCGAGCACCGGCATGGCCACCATGGTGGTGCAGTTCGGGTTGGCCACGATCCCCTTGGGCATGTGGGCCAGGGCGCCGGGGTTCACCTCGGCCACCACCAAAGGGACCTCAGGGTCCATACGCCAGGCGGAGGAGTTGTCGATGACAGCGGCTCCGGCGGCCGCCAATGCCGGTGCGAGCAGCTTTGACGCGGTGGCACCAGCCGAGACCAGGGCGATGTCGATCCCGCCGAAGTCGGCGGTGTCGGCGTCCTCGACCTCGACCTCGCCGTCGCCCCACGGAAGGCGCCGGCCCGACGAGCGGGCCGAGGCGAAGAACCGCACGTCATCGGCAGGAAACGAGCGTTGCGCCAGGACCCGCCGCATGACGGTGCCTACCTGTCCGGTGGCTCCCACCACGGCGACGCGCATGGATCGATTCTACGAGCCCAAGCCGGAGGAGGGCACCGAGCCCGCCCCCGAGGGCGGCCCCGGGGCTCGGCACCGGGGCCGGCCCCGGCCCTCAGCCGTCCAGCGTGAAGGCCTGGTGCAGGGCCCGGACGGCCTCTTCCACCCGGTCGGCCCGCACGACGCAGGAGATGCGGATGGTCGACGTCGAGATCATCTCGATGTTGATGCCGTGCTCGGACAGGGTCTCGAACATGGTGGCCGACACGCCCGGGTGACTTCGCATCCCGGCTCCGACGAGCGACACCTTGGCGATGGCGTCGTCGGCCTGGACCTCGCCGGCGCCTATGTCGGGGAGCATGGCGCGCGCCGTGTCCAGGCTGTCGGACAGGTCCACCTTCGGCACGGTGAAGGAGATGTCGGTCGTGCCGTGGCTGGAGGTGTTCTGCACGATGGTGTCGACGTTCACGTGCCGAACGGCCAGCGCCCGGAAGAGCCGGGCGGCGATGCCCGGCTTGTCGGGGACGCCGGACACGGTGATCTTGGCCTCCGACGTGTCGTGGGTCACAGCGGTGACGACGGCCTGCTCCATGGACGGATCCTCCTCGACGACCCAGGTGCCAGGCTCCCAGGTGAAGCTGGAACGCACGTGCAGCGGCACGTGGTGGTTTCGGGCGAACTCGACCGAGCGCAGCTGCAGCACGCGGCCGCCGCTAGCCGAGATCTCGAGCATCTCCTCGAAGCTGACGCGCCCGAGCCGGCGGGCCTCGGGCACGATGCGGGGATCAGCGCTGAAGACGCCGCTCACGTCGGTGTAGATCTCGCACACCGCCGCACCGAGGGCGGCGGCCAACGCCACGGCGGTGGTATCGGAGCCTCCCCGGCCCAAGGTGGTGACGTCGCGCTGGGCCGACACCCCCTGGAAGCCCGCCACCACCGGCACGCGCTTGGCGGCCAGGGCCTCGCGCAGGCGGTCCCCCTTCACCTCGATGATCTTGGCTCTGGTGTGGGTGCCGTCGGTGATGATCCCGGCCTGGCTGCCGGTGAAGGAAACAGCCTCGACACCCTGCTCGG
The DNA here is from genome assembly GCA_035531775.1 of Acidimicrobiales bacterium. Taxonomy (GTDB): domain Bacteria; phylum Actinomycetota; class Acidimicrobiia; order Acidimicrobiales; family UBA8190; genus DATKSG01. The sequence goes on from DATKSG010000075.1 coordinate 17,756, forward strand.
CCAGGGCCATCACCAGCAGGGCCATGGAGACCCTTTCGCCGGAGGTGAGCAACATGTCGAGCTCGCGCGGCGGCTGCACCGTGCTCACGTCGCCGGCCAGGCGCAGGAGGTCGTCGGTGGTCTTGCCCATGGCACTCACCACGACCACCACGTCGTCGCCGTGGCGCCGGGTGCGGGCCACGTGGTCGGCCACGGCCCGGATCCGCTCGGCATCGCCGACCGACGTGCCGCCGAACTTCTGGACGACCAGGGACATCCGCCAAACGCTACTTGCCTGAAGGCGGCGGCCAGCCCGAGAAGGCGGCCCATGCGCTGTCGATCGACATGACCCCGGACTTCGCTATGTCGAGCACGGCCAGGGGTGGCACGCGCCGGCGGCCGCTGTCGGGGTCAATGGTGAGGTCGCCGGTCACTCCCTGCAGGCTGGCGCTGTTCATGGCCGCCTCGGCCACTGCAGGACCGGTGATCGCCCCGGCGCGGCGCGCCGCATCGGACAGGACGGTCACGGCATCGGCGCCCAGCGCCCCCCACGGGCCCGCATCGACGCCGTAGCGCCGGAGGTAGGCGACTTGGTAGGCCGGGCCGCCGGCCATCTGGGACAGCGGCGGCAGGCCCCCCACCAACGTGTCGGTGCCGGCCCGACCAGCAGCACCGGCGAAGGCGGCGGCACCGGGTGCGGTCTCCACGACCAGCCGGCGCGACCCCACCCCGGCGGCCACCAGGGCGGCGGCCAGGCCCCCGGCCTGGGCGTCGCTCACGGCCAGGACCACGACATCGGGCTTCATCACGGCCAGCTCGGTCAATGCCGTGCCCACGTCGCCGGGCTTCTGCAAGTCGGCCACCAGCGGCACCGCCACGCCGGCCTGGACGAGCAGCGCCTGCAAGGCGGGAACCGCAGCCGCCACGGGAAGACCAGGGTCGGCCATCACGGCCACGGTGCGGGCATGGAGCACGCTCACGATCTCCTGGGCGTCGAGCACGGCCAGCTGCTCGTCGTCGCCCTGCAGCTCGACCACCCCACTGCGCGGGGCGCCCCCGGGGGCCACGTCGAGCACGGCCAAGCCGGCCCGGCGGTAAAGGGGTTCGACCACGGCGGCGAGGGTCGGATCGGGGGGCCCGACCACGGCCACCGGCCGGTCGGCCACCAAGGTGGCTGCCACCCGACGGGCCACGGCGAGGCGACCCCGGTCATCGCCCACCACCACCCGGACCTGGTGGCCGAGGATGCCCTTGCCGGCATCGAGCTGGGCCACGGCCATTCGGACGCCGCGCACCAGGTCGGCGCCGGCGGCGGCCGACGGGCCGGTGAGCGGAGCCTCCACCGCCACCGTGACGCTCCGGGGGCCCCCGCCGGCGGCGGGCGACGAGGGCCCGGTGCAGCCGGCCCAGGCTAGGGCCATGGTGACGACCAGCCCAGCCGAGGCCGCCCGGGGTGTGAGGCGGGGGGTCACGGCATGGACGATAGGGTGACAAGCCGTGCCCAGCGACAAACGAGCCCGCAAGCGCGCTGCGCGAGACGCCCGCCAGGCCGCACTGCAGCGACAGCAGCGGCGGCGAGCCACCACCCGGCGCACCATCACCCTGATCGTGGTGGCCGTGCTGGCGGCCGGCGTCTACGCCCTGGTGAGCGGGGGCGGCAAGGCCAAGACCACCAGCGCCGCCACCACGACCACCACCACGACCACCACCACGACACCGGGTGGAACGCCGGTGCCCAGCACCACCACCACGGTGAGCCTGGCCGGCGACACCACGTCGGCCAACTGCCCGAAGACCTTCACCTCACCGCTCAAGAAGCCGACCTTCAGCAAGCCGCCGCCGCTCATCATCGATCCGACGCGGACTTACTCGGCCGTCGTCACCACCGATGTGGGCATCTTCACCATGTCGCTCGACACCCAGGCGGCGCCGCACACCGTCAACAACTTCGTGTTCCTGGCCGAGAACCACTTCTTCGACTGCGTGACATTCCACCGCGTCATCCCCGGCTTCATGGACCAGACCGGGGACCCGACCGGGACCGGGTCCGGTGGCCCGGGCTACCAATTCGCCAACGAGAACGTTCCCACCGGCGGCTACACGGCCGGGGACGTGGCCATGGCCAACGCCGGGGCCAACACCAACGGGAGCCAGTTCTTCGTGCTGGTGGCCCCGTACAGCAATGACAATTACTCCCTGTTCGGCCACGTGACCTCGGGCATGTCGGTGATCCAGAAGATCAACGCCGACGGGGACGCCTCCGACAACGGCAGCCCCCCCAAGGTGTTCCACCGCATCATCTCGGTCATCATCAACGGCTCGACCGGGTGAGCGGCGCCCATCACCGGGCTCATCGCATCCGTCACCGGCTGCCGACGCCCACGACCAGAGGAGTGAAATGACCGTGGAGTGTCCCGAGGCCGACGGCTCGAGCCCCAAGCGTCAGAAGTTCGACGCCGAGCCTCCGATGTGCATCGACGTCTCGAAGCGCTACACGGCCGACATGGTCACGAGCAAGGGGACGATGCGCATCGCCCTCGACCCCGTGGCGGCTCCCCGCACGGTGAACAGCTTCGTGTTCCTGGCCCGCTACCACTACTTCGAGGGCATCGTCTTCCACCGCGTCATTCCCGGCTTCGTGCTCCAGGGCGGGGACCCCACCGGAACCGGCACCGGCGGCCCCGGCTACCGCTTCGCCGACGAGCTGCCGCAGCCCGGGCGCTACGAGCTGGGCTCGCTGGCCATGGCCAATGCCGGGCCTGACACCAACGGGAGCCAGTTCTTCGTCATCTCGGGGCCTGACGGGATGCGCCTGCCGCCGAGCTACTCGCTCTTCGGCAAGGTGGTCTCGGGCCTCGACGTGGTGGCCGATATCGACAAGGTGGGCACCAAGGGCGGCAAGCCCAGCGACATGGTGACCATCGAGTCCGTCACCATCACCGAAGCCGACTGAGCCGGCAGGATTGTCAGCGCTGCGGAATTGTCAGCGCTGCGGAAGCATCAGCGCGGCAGGGCGTCGAAGCCGGCCGGCTTGCCGCTCACGAACACCTCGACCTGGCCCTGGCCGGTCTGGCTCCACGAACCGTCCGGCGCCCGCACCAGGGCCGTGCGCTCAGGCACGCCCACCACGGGAAGGCCGGGCGCGGCCAGGGCGATCGACCGATGCACTTTCTCGGCACTCTCGTGCCCGAAATGGGGGATCACGGCCAGCTGCTCGACCATCCCCAATCCGACGGTGAGCGCACCGCCGCGGGGATCGACCATGGGGTCGGTGAGCACCATGGCCCCGGCCGAGGAGCCGGCCACCACGGCGCCGTCACGCCAGGCCTCGAGCAACGCCTCCCACACCTTGGACGCCTTCAACACCGAGCGAAGGTGCATGGCCGATCCCCCGCCCAGGTAGACGAAGCGGGCGCTGCGCACGGCGGCGGCATTAGCGGAGTCCTCGGCGTCGGCGCGGCCAAGCACCATGAGGGGCCGCACCGTGCCGCCCAGGCCGGCGAACCACGAGGTGGCGCACTCAATGGACTTCTCCGGGTGCTCGTAGGCTGCCGCCGTCGGCAGCACGAGCACCTCGTCGCCACCCGACGCGGCCAGCAACTCGGCATCGAACTCACAACCCGGGCGCCATTCGTCGCCCCCCACCAGGGCCAAGGGCCCACATGCGCGCATGAACCCACTGTAGGGCGACGCCGACGCACCCACCGACGGTGCCGGCGGCGCCTCTAGGCTCGGGCCATGGCATTGGACAGCCACTTCGCCGGCAAGGTGGCCGTGGTGACAGGGGCGGCGTCGGGCATCGGGCGAGCTCTGTCCGGCGCACTGGCCGCACGCGGAGCCACCGTGGTCCTGGCCGACATCGACGGGGACGGCGCCCAGCGCGCCGCCGACGCCATCGCCGCCGGACCCCCGGGGCGGGCTTCGGCCGCCACCTTGGACGTGGCCGACGCCGCCGCCTTCGCCGCTCTCATCGACACCGTCACCGCCGACCACGGCCGTGTCGACATGCTGTTCAACAATGCCGGCATCGGCATGGGAGGCCCCGTGTCCGACATGGGCGTGGCCCACTGGGACCGGGTCATCGACGTGAACCTCCGAGGTGTGGTCCACGGCGTGTGCGCCGTCTACCCCCAAATGCTGTCCCGGGGCAGTGGCCACATCGTGAACACCGCCTCGTTGGCCGGGCTGATCCCGGGGCCGATGCTCACGCCCTATGCCGCCACCAAGCACGCCGTGGTCGGGCTCAGCACCAGCCTGCGAGGCGAGGCGGCCCGCTCAGGGGTACGCGTGAGCGTGGTGTGCCCCGGGGTGATCGACACGCCCCTGCTCGACAAGGGAAACCCGGCCGATGTGCCGGCCACCGCCGTGATGCCCAACGGGCGGTCCATGCTCACCTCCATCATCGGAAGCGCCTACCCGCCGGCGAAGCTGGCGGAGGACGTGCTGGGCGGGGTGCGGGCCAACCGTGCCTTCATCGTGTCCCCCCGCCATGCCCGGGTGCCCTGGCGGCTCTACCGCCTGTCACCCGAGCTCTTCGTACGCGGCCTGCCGTTGGGCTTGCGCCGGGCCATGCGGGGACTCGGCGGGGGCTGAGCGGCCGCTGAGCCCCAGGCCCAGGTGGGCGTGGAGGATGACCCACCGGTACCATCGCACCATGACCATCAAGCGTGTGGGAATCGTGGGCTCGGGCATCATGGGGTCGGGTATCGCCGAGAGCGCCGCCACGCACGGGTTCGATGTGGTGCTGCGATCCCGGGCCCAGGCCACCGCCGACGACATGGTGGCCGGCATGGAGAAGTCACTGGCCAAACAGGTCGACAAGGGCAAGATCAGCGAAGCCGACCGCGACAGCGCCCTGGCTCGTGTCACCGCCGTGTCCGACCTGGGCGAGCTGGGCGGCTGCGACCTCGTTATCGAGTCGGTGGTCGAGGACCTGGCCGTGAAGAAGCACCTCTTCAGCGAGCTCGACCGTATCTGCGGCGACCACACCATCCTGGCCACCAACACTTCGACCCTGCCGGTGGTCGACATGGCCATGGAGACCGGCCGGCCCGACCGGGTGTGCGGGATCCACTTCTTCAACCCGGCCCCGGTCATGGCCCTGGTGGAGGTGGTGCGGCCCATCACCGCCTCCGACGACACGGTGGCGGCCGCTTTGGCCTTCGCCGAGAGCTGCGAGAAGACCCCGGTGGAGGTGAAGGACCAGGCCGGCTTCATCGTGAACGCCCTGCTGTTCCCGTATCTGAACAACGCCGTGCGGATCATGGAGCAGGGGGTGGCCACCCGGGAGGACATCGACACAGCCATGAAGGGCGGCTGCGGGTTCCACATGGGCCCCTTCGCCCTTCTCGACCTGGTGGGTCTCGATACCAGCCTGGCCATCCTCGATGCGCTTTACGAGGAGTTCAAGGACCCGAACTACGCAGCCGTGCCGCTTCTGCGCCGGATGGTGGCCGCCGAGCTGCTGGGGCGCAAGTCCGGCAAGGGCTTCTACGACTACCACAAACGCTAGGAGCGCCGGCAGCGAGGAGAATGGTGTCGTGAGCGACTCCACTGCACGGCGGCGCCAGGCGCCGTGGGTGATGCGGACCTACTCGGGCCACTCCTCGGCCACCGCATCCAACGCCCTGTACCGCAAGAACCTGGCCAAGGGCCAGACCGGGCTGTCGATCGCCTTCGACCTCCCCACCCAGACCGGCTACGACCCTGACTCCCCGGAAGCGGCCGGCGAGGTGGGCAAGGTGGGCGTGCCGGTGGCCCATCTGGGGCACATGGGCCAGCTCATGGAGTCCATACCGGTGGGGGACATGAACACCTCCATGACCATCAACGCCACGGCGCCGTGGCTGCTCGGGCTGTACGTGGCCCATGCCGAGGACACCGGTGTCGAGCGGCGGGTGCTCCAGGGCACCACGCAGAACGACATCGTGAAGGAGTACCTGTCGCGCGGCACCTACATCTTCCCGCCGGGGCCGAGCCGGCGGCTCATCGTCGACATGATCGCCTTCACGGTGCGACAGGTCCCCAAGTGGAACCCCATCAACGTCTGCAGCTACCACCTGCAGGAGGCGGGGGCCACCCCGGTCCAGGAACTGGCCTACGCCCTGGCCACTGCCATCGGCGTCCTCGATGCCGTAAGGGAGTCGGGGAAGGTCGAGGCGTCGGAGATCCCCGACGTGGTCGGGCGCATCTCGTTCTTCGTCAATGCCGGCATCCGCTTCGTGGAGGAGACCTGCAAGATGCGGGCCTTCACCGGGCTGTGGGACCGCATCTGCCTCGAGCGCTACGGGGTCCAGGACCCGAAGCTGCGGCGATTTCGCTACGGGGTGCAGGTGAACTCCCTGGGACTCACCGAGGCCCAGCCCGAGAACAACGTGCCGCGCATCGTCCTCGAAGCCCTCGGTGTCACCCTGTCGGCCCACTCCCGAGCCCGGGCCCTACAGCTGCCGGCGTGGAACGAGGCCCTGGGTCTCCCCCGACCCTGGGACCAGCAGTGGTCCCTGCGCATCCAGCAGATCCTGGCCTTCGAGACCGACCTGCTCGAGTACGGCGACATCTTCGACGGCTCCAAGGTGATCGAGGACAGAACCAGCCAGCTGGCCGACGCCGCCTGGGCCGAGCTCGAGGACGTGCTGGCGTTGGGCGGGGCCTTCGAGTCCGTGGACGAGCTCAAGCGACGTCTGGTGCGCAGCCAGGCCGAGCGCGTGCGGCGCATCGAGAGTGGCGAGCTCCAGGTGGTCGGGGTCAACTGCTTCACCGAGTCCGAACCGTCGCCGCTGGTGGCCGGGGCGGACGGGGTGTCGACCATCTTGAAGGTGGACCCGGCCGAGGAGGCCCAGCAGCGCGCCGACGTGGCCGCATGGCGCCAAGGCCGTGACGAAGCCGCCTTCACCCGGGCGCTCGACGAGTTGCGCCGCGTGGCCGAGGACGACAGCGCCAACATCATGGACGCCACCATCGCCCTGGCCCACGCCGGTGGCACCACCGGCGACTGGGCGGGCGCGCTGCGTCAGGTATTCGGCGAATACCGGGCTCCTACCGGTGTGGCCGGCGGCGTCGGCCAACGCGGCACAGCCATGTCCGACACCGTGGCCCGGGCCCGGGACATGGCCGAGCGCCTGGGCGGACCGCCCCGGTTGCTCGTGGCCAAGCCCGGCTTGGACGGCCACTCCAACGGGGCGGAGCAAATCGCTGTGGCGGCGCGCGACGGTGGCTTCGAGGTCGTGTACCAGGGCATCCGCCTCAGCCCGGCCGAGATCGCAGCGGCGGCGCGCGACGAGGACGTGGACGTGGTCGGGCTTTCGATCCTGTCGGGCAGCCACCTGGAGCTGGTGCCCGAGGTCCTCGACCGCCTGCGGGCCGCCGGGGTCGAAGCCCCGGTGGTGGTGGGAGGCATCATCCCGCCCGAGGACGCCGAGGTGCTGCGGGGCAAGGGCGTGACCGCCGTCTACACCCCCAAGGACTTCGAGCTCGGCCGTATCGTGGACGACCTGCTCACCCTGGCCGAGGGGCATCGCCTGCGCCACCCGGCCTGAGGGGAACGGCCCGGCCGGCCATCGGGAACCACCAGTTGGCCCGGCCCAGCAGAAACATCAGGGCAGGGACGATGGCCATGCGGATGACCACGGCGTCGACCAGGATGCCGCCGGCCAGGCCCAGGCCGAACTCCTTGATCACCCTTTCGCCGCCGAGGATGAACGAGCCGAACACCAGGATCATGATGAGGGCGGCTGCCGTGATGGTCTTCCCGGTCGCCGCCAGCCCGTTGCGCACCGCCACACGATTGTCACCGGTCTTGAGCCACTCCTCGTGCATCCTGGTGACCAGGAACACCTGGTAGTCCATGGACAAGCCGAAGACGATGGCGAACAGCATCACCGGCAGGAAGGACTCGACCGGGCCGGCCTTGTTGACGCCGAAGACCGCTCCCAGCCATCCCCACTGGAACACCGCCACCAGGATGCCGAAGGCGGCGCCGATGGACAGGATGTTCAGCGCAGCGGAGAAGAGCGGGATGACGACGCTGCGGAAGACCAGGGCCAGGAGCAGGAACGAGAGCACGACCACCAGGCCGATGAACAGCGGCAGTTTGGCCGAGAGCACGTGCGAGAAGTCGACGAACAGCGCCGTGGTCCCCCCCACATAGGCGATGAGCTTCGACCCTTCGAGCGCCCGGGGGATGGTCTGCTGTCGGAGGTGGTACACCAGGTCGGTGGTAGCCGACGCCTGCGGTGAGGTGGTCGGGTACACCACGATCACAGCGACATCGATGCCCGCCTTGGTCGGGATGACCCTGGGCGGGGCCACCCGGGCCACGCCTCTCAGGGCGGCGACATCGGTGGCGATTCGCGCCCACGCGGCCTGGTCGGGTGCCCCGCTCCCTTCGGTGACGATGGTGAGGGGCCCGTTGAAGCCGGGCCCGAAGCCGGCACTCAGGAGGTCATAGGCCTGGCGGGTGGTGGTCCCGACGGGATCGTTGCCCTGGTCGGAGGACCCCAGTCGCAGCGAGAAGAACGGCAAGGCGATGAGGACGATGATCCCGACGGCGGCGATGGCGGGGACGGTCGGGCGTCTCTTGATGAAGTCGGACCATCGTGGCCAGAAGCCCTTGGTGCCCGATCCCACGATCCGTGGACCGTTCTTGGCCAGGTCGGCCTTCTGGCGCCGCGACAGCACCCGCGGCCCGATGAAGCCCAACAGGGCCGGCAACAAGGTCAGGGCGGAGAACATGGTGAGCGCCACGCCGAGCGCAGCAGCGACGGCCAACCCGTAGAGAAAGCTCACACCCAGCGCGAACATGCCGAGCAGGGCGATGCAGACCGTGGTGCCGGCGAAGAGCACGGCTCGGCCCGACGTGTTGGACGAGTTCACGATGGAGGACTCGACGTCCTGTCCGGCGATGAGACCCTGTCGGTGGCGCGTGACGATGAACAGCGCGTAGTCGACGCCGACGCCGAGCCCGATGAGCAGCGTGAGCTCGGTGGAGAACTGCGGCATCTTCATCACGTGGCTGAGCAGTCCGATGAGCCCGGTGGCGATCCCGAGCGAGACCAGCGCCGAGATGAGCGGCAGGGCCATGGCGAACAGGGAGCCGAACACGAGCAATAGGACGATCCCGGCCAGGATGGCCCCGAAGCCCACGCCGCCCAGCGACGGCCGATTGGCTTGCTCGGCCGCCGCCCCCTCGACGCCGACGCGTAGGCGTGGCCCGGCCCCCGACTGCACGGCGTCGACCAGGTCCTTGGCCACGGCGGTGGGGATGTTCTGCGGCTGGCGGTCGAAGGTGACGGTGGCGAAGGCGACGGTCTGGCTCTTGTCCACCTGATCGGCCCCGCCGGGTCCGAAGGGCGACATGATGGTCGTCACATCCGGCACGGCGCCCACCTTGGCCAGCACGGCCCCGATGCGGGCCCGCATGGCGGGGTCGATGACCTTGGCGCCTCCCGAGGCGCCGAACACCACCTGCTCGGTGTCTCCCGATTGATGGGGAGAGACCGCTTGCAGCAAGGCGATGGCCTCGGAGGACTCGGTCTTGGGCAACGAGAAGCTGTTGGAGTAGTCCGTCCCCGCCGAGCGCGACACGGCGATGACGCCGACCAGGACCACCAGCCAGAGCAGCACGACAAGACGGCGGTGCCCGACGCACCACGTGGAGAGCACTCGCATGATTGAGGAGACTCCTTAAACCTGAGGACGAAGTGAGGTGGCGGGGCCGGACCTCAGCCGGGCCGGACCCAGGGCCGCTCGCGCCGGGCCGTGCTGGGCCTCGACCACCACCGGCCGCTGAAACGCCACGATGCGGTGGGCGACGGCGATGGTTCGGGCTCGGCTGGCCGGGGCCAGGCTTGCTCCACGGCGGCGATTATGGCGGCCAGCACTGCCGGCTCCGGGGCCGGTCGCACCGAGGCCACCACCGGGGCCTGGCGCTGCGACGGGCTGGTCACAGCGGCACGTTGCCGTGTTTGCGCCGGGGCAGCTCCTCGCGCTTGGAGGCGAGCAGGCGCAGGCTGCGCACCAGGACCCGGCGCGTCTCGGACGGGTCGATGACGTCGTCCACATATCCCCGCTCGGCCGCCACGTACGGGTTGGCGTAGCGCTCGGTGTACTCCTCCACCAGCTCGGCGCGGCGCGTGGTGGGGTCGGCCGCCTCGGCCAGTTCGCGCCGGTAGACGATCTCCACCGCCCCCTGGGGGCCCATGACGGCCAACTCGGCCGAGGGCCAGGCGAATGCCAGGTCGGCGCCGATGGACTTGGAGTTCATGACCACGTACGCCCCGCCGTAGGCCTTGCGGGTGATGATCTGGATGCGCGGCACGGTGGCCTCGCAATAGGCATAGAGCAGCTTGGCCCCGTGACGGATGATCCCCCCGTACTCCTGGTCGGTGCCCGGCATGAAGCCGGGCACGTCCACGAAGGTGACGAGGGGGACGTTGAAGGCGTCGCAGGTGCGAACGAAGCGAGCCGCCTTCTCCGACGAGTCGATGTCCAAGACCCCGGCCAACACGGCCGGCTGGTTCCCGACGATGCCGACGGGCCGGCCGTCGATGCGGGCGAAGCCACAGGTGATGCTCATGGCCCAGTGCGGGTGCACCTCGAAGTAGTCACCGTCGTCCACCACCGAGGCGATGACCTTCTTCATGTCGTAGGGCTGGTTGGGCGACGCCGGCATGAGGTCGACCAGCTCCGGCGTGCCCCGGTCGGGGTCGTCCCCGGTGTCGAGAACCGGGGGCTCCTCCATGTTGTTCGACGGCAGGAACGACAGCAGGTACCGGACCTCGTCGAGACAAGTCTTCTCGTCGGAAGCCACAAAGGTGGCCACCCCCGACTTGGTGGCGTGGCTCATGGCCCCGCCCAGCTCCTCCAAGCTCACGTCCTCACCGGTCACCGTCTTCACCACGTCGGGGCCGGTGATGAACATGTGGCTCGAGCCGTTCACCATGAAGATGAAGTCGGTCATGGCCGGCGAGTAGACGGCCCCGCCGGCACAGGGCCCGAGGACCACGCTGATCTGGGGGATCACCCCCGAAGCCTGGACGTTGCGGTGGAAGATCCCGCCGTAGGAGTGCAGCGAGACGACCCCTTCTTGGATGCGGGCGCCGGCCCCGTCGTTCAGCCCGATCATGGGGACCCCGATCGACTCGGCCAGGTCCATGATCTTGTGGATCTTCTCGGCGAAGACCTCGCCGAGCGCCCCGCCGAAGACGGTGAAGTCCTGGCTGAAGACGCACACCCGACGGCCGTCCACGGTGCCGAAGCCGGTGATCACGCCGTCGGTGTAGGGCCGCTTGTCCTCCAGTCCCATCCCATGGGCCCGGTGGCGCGACAGCATGTCGAGCTCCTGGAAGGAGCCGTCGTCGAGGAGGTACTCGATGCGCTCCCGGGCCGTCATCTTGCCCTTGGCGTGGTGGCGCTCCACGGCGTGAGGGGAGCCGGCGCTGCGCGCTTCCTCCTTGCGGGCCTTGAGCTCGGCCAGGCGCTGGGACATGGGGTGGTCCATGGCCGCTCACGCTACCCAAGCCGGCCGGGGCCCCGGGCCAGGCCCGGGCCCCGGCCAGAGGCGCCATCATCCCTGGTCGGGGCGTTTCCCCAGGGCTGCCCGCCTCAACAACCGGCCCATGGGGTGCCCAGAGCCCTACGGAAAGTGAGAGACGTTCTCAACAACTGGAACGCGTTCCTCGCAAGATCCGTTTCCAGCGGGCGTTCCCCCAGGTGCGCCCCGGTTCGCGGGGGGCGCGGTACGGTCCGGGTAGCCGGGCCGTGGGAAACGGGCGGGCCGGCACGGCCGTGCGTCAGGGGGGAGGCACAGGTGGCGCGTCTCGAGGTGGCCGACGTCGAGGTCCGCTTCGGCGGGGTCGTGGCCCTGCGCGGTGTCAACCTGGTGGTCGAGCCGGCATCGATCACGGGGCTCATCGGGCCCAACGGGGCCGGCAAGACGACCCTGTTCAACGTCATCACCGGCCTGCAAAAGGCCCAGAGCGGCCGCATCATGCTGGACGACAAGGAACTCAGCGCGCTTCCGCCCCATCGCCGGGCCCGGCTCGGCATCGCCCGCACCTTCCAACGCCTCGAGGTCTTCGGGTCTTTGACCGTGCGCGAGAACATCCTGGTGGCAGCCGAGATCCGGCGACGCTGGTCGCGCGACGGGTCCAACCCGCGCCGCGTCGCCGACGAGGTCATCCACGACGTGGGCCTGGGCCCCGTCGCCCGGGTGCGCTGCGACACGCTGCCCACCGGCATGGCCCGACTGGTCGAGGTCGGCCGCGCCCTGGCCACCGCCCCCAAGGTCCTGCTCCTCGACGAGCCCTCGTCGGGCCTCGACGAGCAGGAGACCGACGAGCTCGGCGCCCTCCTCGCGCGCCTGGCCGGCCAAGGGGTAGGCGTACTCCTGGTCGAACACGACGTGGAGCTGGTGATGTCGGTTTGCAGCCGCATCCACGTGCTCGACTTCGGGCGCATCCTGGCCGTGGGAACCCCGGCCGAGATCCAGGCCGACCCCGACGTGCGCGCCGCATACCTCGGGACCGAAGACGACCCCGGTGACGGCCGGGCGAAGGTCGCCGATGCCCTCGTCTGAGCCGGCCGGCGCCGGCGCCGTGCTCGACCGGCCGGCGGCTCCGGTCATCGAGCTGCGCCAGGTGCGGGCTTCCTACGGCCGCATCGAGGTCCTGCACGGGATCGACCTGACCCTACCGGCCGGCACGGTGCTGGCCCTCCTCGGCCCCAACGGGGCGGGCAAGTCCACCACCTTGAAGGTGGCCAGCGGCCAGCTGGCGGTGACCCACGGCTGCTTCCACGTACTCGGGCGCCACGTGAACGGCATCGCCCCCGACGCCCTGGCTCGGGCCGGGGTGTGCACCATCCCCGAAGGGCGCGCCGTGTTCCCCAACCTGACCGTCGGCGAGAACCTGCGCATGATGACCTACGGCGGCGCCTCGCGACGCCAGGTCGAGGACAGCGCGTTCAGCCGGTTCCCCCGCCTCGGCGAACGCCGCAAACAGCTGGCCGGGACGCTGTCGGGCGGCGAGCAGCAGATGCTGGCCATGGCCCGGGCATTGAGCACCGACCCGGCCGCCCTGCTGCTCGACGAGATCTCCATGGGGCTGGCCCCACTGATCGTGGACGAGCTCTACACCGTGGTGGCCCAGATCGCCGCCGAGGGCGTGGCCATCTTGTTGACCGAGCAGTTCGCCCGGGCCGCTTTGCGCGTGGCCGACCGGGTGGCGTTGGTGACCCAGGGCCGCGTGGTGGCCGAAGGGGCCCCCGACGAGCTACCAGAGGATTTGGCCGCCGCCTATCTCGGCGGCCTGTCGGAGAAGGGGTGACGGTGACACACACACGGGGGACCTCGAAGGGCAGGTGCGCCCGCGCCGCCCTGGCGGCGGTGGCGACAACGGCGGCCACCGTCGGGATGGCCGTGCTCGGCGCCGGCGCGGCCGGGGCCGACACGTCGTCGGGGACATCGAGCCCGGCGGCCAACCAGCTCGGCGGCTACACGTTGGGGTCGAGCGCCTCGGGCATGAGCGTGTTCTACGAGCAGCCCAACTTCCCCATCCCGGCCACGCCGACCTTGGAGTTCAACTTCGGCTACTCCGCCTCCACCTTCGACGCCGGGCCGGTGGGCAACGCCAATGCCGCCGCCGTGTGGCCCGGAGCGGTGATAGCCGGCGGCGGAAGCCAGTTGCCGCTGCTGCTCGACCCCTATATCCAGCAGTACTTCGCCCCGGCGGCGCCCACCTTGACACCGCTCATCCCCAACCTCGGTCCGTGGCCGTTCCAGGCGGAGAGCGCCTTCCCCCAGGGCCCGGCTTCGGCCAGCGACAACAACGGCCCGGTGTCGATGGACTCGACGGCCAACCAGTCCGAGAGCATGGCCACAGCCTCGGTCGGCCTGGTGGGCGGCCCGTCGTCGGCGTCAGCTCTGCCGGCCGGGATGCTCACGGTGCAGGCCGTCGGCTCCACGGCCGAGGACACCATCGACAATCTGGGTAACGCCGTGTCGGAGGCCACCGCCACCGTGCACGGCATCGACATCGCCGGCAGCCTCATTCACATCGGAGAGGTGAGTTCCACCGCCACCTCGTCGAGTGACGGCAATCAAGCCACCCTGGGCGGCTCCAGCACGGCCGGGAACATCACCGTGGCCGGAGAGGCGGTAACCGTCGACTCGAGCGGCCTGCACGTGTCGACCAACAGCCAGAACCTCCTGGGCCCGGCGCAGCCCAGCGTCGACCAGGTACTGTCCACGGCCGGCATCACCATCAAGCTCACCAACCCCACCGACTCGGTCCAGGGCGCTTCGGGCCAGCGCCAGCTCGACGGGCTGGCCGTGACCATCGACCTGTCCACCTACGACCAGGACCTGTCCAAGCTGATGTCCATGCTGCCATCACAGCTCACGAGCGGGCTGGCCCAGCTCCCGGTGCCCGCCCCGTACAAGCAGTCGATCACCCTCGACTTCGGGTGGGTCAACGTATCGGCCGCCGCCTCGCCGGCCTTCAACGCGGAGCTCGGCACCGGTAGCTCCGGTGACACCGGCGGCGCCCTGGCCACTTTGGGGTCCGGTGGCACGGTCCCCGACTCCTTCGGCGCCGGCTCGATCCCCTTGGCCGTGACCGGATCGACCCCCTCGGGCGGGCCCACGTCGAGCACCTCGCCAGCCGGCGGAACCACGCCCACCGTCATCGCTACCGCGCCGGTGGCATTGTTCAAGGGAGTGGGGACCGGTCTCATCGTGCTCGGGTTGCTCCTGGCCGGCCTGCTGGTCATGCTGCTGCTGCGGGCCGACAAGGCCGTGGCGGCGCTGGGCACCACGGCGGCGTGCGTCGGCGAGGATCTGAGTGCCTTCCGATAGGTCTATGAATCTGTGCACAGCAGGGGAGGATCGATGGCAGGGGTGACGATTGCGTCCACCCGGCAGGCGGGGCGCCAAGCCGTGACCGGGCGCCTGGCCGCCCTCGCCCGCGCCGTCGAGTCGGCCAGGGGCCGGCGCCAGTTGGACGTGCGCCAGGTCATGCTGGTCATCGGGTCCACACTCATGGGACTCGGCTTCGTCGCCATCGTCCTCGGCTGGTACGGCGCCTCGCACAGCGCTTACCTCTTCCAGGAGATCCCATACCTCATCTCCGGAGGGCTACTCGGCGTGGCCCTGGTGGCCGGAGGCGGCTTCCTCTTCTTCGCCGCCTGGCTGGTTCGCCTCATCGAGGAGAACCGCCGCTACGCCATGCGGCTGTCGCAGACCCTCGACCGCATCGACCGGGTGCTCGGCACCATGGCTTCCGAGCCGGCCCCTCCGCTGCCTCCGCCGCCGTCTTCTTCGTGGACGGCGGGAGGTGGCACGTCATGACGACGCGCCCGGGCGGCGCACGGCGCCGCGCCAAGGCCACTGTGGTGCTGGTGGCGATGTCGCTCATAGGCAGCGCCTGTGGATCGCGTCTCGGCGGCGGGGCCATGGCCCTGGCCGAGGGAGCCGGCCACAACGGCTCGGCGTCGGGTGCGAGCGCCTCGGTGAGCGGCAACTCCACCGGGTCCTCGTCCACCGCCGACACCGCCGTGAACTCCACCGCCGGATCGGCCGGCGCCGGCGGCAGCGGCGCCTCCTCGACGGCCGGCCCGTCCACGGCGGCCAACGCCGCTGCCGGGTCGACCGGGGCCACTTCGGCCGGGGCCAACAACTCCACCAGCTGCACCAGCGCCGACAACGGCGGGGCCACCGACACCGGCGTCACGGCCAACCAGATCCTCATCGGCAACATCACGAGCATCACGGGCGTAGCGCCGGGCCTTACCCAGAGCGCCCAGCAGGCCACCGAAGCCTTCGCCCAGTACGTGAACAGCCAGGGTGGTATCTGCGGCCGGCTGCTCAAGGTCCAGGCCTTCGACGACGGCAACACCTCGAGCGGCAACTACAGCGATGCCGCCCAGGCGTGCTCGAGCGACTTCGCCATGGTCGGCAACGCATCGGGCTTCGACGACGGTGGTGCCTCGGCCGTCTCCAGCTGCGGGATCCCCGACGTGGCCGCCGAAGTCTCGACTCACGCCGCTGGCAATGTGGCCGACATCTACGGGGCCAGCCCCGGCAACGCCCACTACTGGTCCACCGGGCCGGCGGTCTGGCTCAAGAAGACCGATCCCACCGCCGTCACCCACGCGGCCATGATCTACCTGAACGTGCCGGCCACCCAGGAGCAGGCGCAGGCGGAGATGTCCACTTACACCAGCGTGGGCTTCAACTACATCTACAGCGCGGCGGTATCGCCCACCGAGCCCAACTACGCCCCGTACGTGCAGAACATGGAGAGCAAGGGCGTCCAATACGTCACCGAATACTCCGACGACAACTCGGCGGCCCGCCTGGCTCAGGCCATGCAGCAGGCCAGCTTCGCCCCGCAGGTGGTCGACTGGTTCTCCGAGATGTACTCGCCGGCCTTTCTCCAAGAGGCCCAGGGAACGGCCAACGGCAACCTGGTGCTCATGGCCACCGCCCCCTACGAGGAAGCCGCCTCCAACCCGGGCATGGCGCTGTTCCTGTCGTGGATGAACCGGGTGGCGCCGGGCTTCACCCACGACATCTTCGCCGAGTTCGCCTGGTCGGCCGGGATGTACTTCCTGCAGGCGGCCAAGGTGGTCGGGGCCCATCTGACGCGCGCCGCCCTGCTGGCGCAGCTGGCCCAGATCCACCAGCTCCCGGCCAACGACACCGTGCAATACGCCGAGGACTTCGGCCGTCACATCCCGAGCAATTGTTTCGCCTACTTCAAGATCAACGGGTCGGGCAACGGGTACTCCCGGGTCTATCCGGCGGGCCCCAACAGCCTCGACTGCACCTCCGGCACTGTCGCCCACTATTGAGTACGGTCTGCCACCGGTCCAGGCTTGAACCTCGCTCCCGCCGGTCATTCGCCTCCGGCCGGGAGCCGGCCCGGTAACGGGGAGAGCGCGTGAACGAGTTCCTGGCTTTCACCGTGGTCGGCATCGTGACCGGTGCCGCGTACGCCATCGCCGCCAGTGGCCTGGTGGTGACCTATGCCACCTCGGGCGTCTTCAACATCGCCCACGGTGCCATCGGCATGCTCATGGCGTATCTCTATTGGCAGCTGGTGGTGGCCTGGCACTGGCCCATCCTGCTGGCCGCCGTGGTGGTGGTGGGCTTCCTCGCCCCCGTCTTCGGTGCCGCGGTGGAAATGCTGCTCATGCGCCGGGTGCGCGGACAAGCCCTCTCCATCACCTTGGTGGTAACCATCGCCTTGCTGGTGCTGCTCATCTTCGTGGCCGACTGGGCGTGGAAGGGGCAGCTGAAAGCGGCGCCCTCGTTCTTCGGCCGGGCCGGGTGGCATCTCACCAGCAAGGTGTTCGTGTCCTGGCACGAGACCATGACCGTGATCCTGGCCATGGCCCTGGCCGGCTTCCTACGCCTTCTGCTGTACCGCACCAGGGTGGGCATCGCCATGCGGGCCGTGGTCGACAACCGCGAACTAGCCGGGCTCAACGGCGCCCGGCCCGCTTGGATGGGCACCTTCAGCTGGGCCCTGGGCTCGGCCACGGCCGCCCTGGCCGGCATCCTGATCGCCCCCATTTTGGACAACCTGTCGGTGCTGCCGCTCACCTTTTTGGTCGTCTACGCCTACGGGGCGGCCATGCTGGGGCGCCTGCGGAACCTGCCGCTCACCTTTGCCGGGGCCCTCATCCTGGGCCTCGGCTACTCGTACCTGGTGGGCTATCTCCCCCAGAACGGGTTCTTCGACTCCACCCCGATCCAGGGTCTGAGGCTGTCGCTTCCGGTGGTGATGCTCTTCGTGGTGCTGCTGGCCATGAAGCAGGACACCATCGAGGGCGGTCGGCTTCGCCCGTGGCGACAGTCGGTGGACGTGCCCCCGGCCCTGCGTTCGATCAGGGCCGGCGTCGTGCTGGTGGTGGCCGTGGTGGTGGTCCTGCAGTTCCTGTCACCGGGCGACACCGTGAACGTGGGCCTGGGCCTCGCCTACGCCATCATCGTGCTGTCACTGGTGCCATTGGCCGGGTGGGGCGGGCAGGTGTCGCTGTGCCAGATGACCTTCGCCGGCCTGGGCGCCTTCGCCATGGCCCGGGTGGGAGGGGGTTCGCTGCTGGGCCTGGTCGCCGCCATGGGCCTGGCCGGTGCCGTGGGCGCGCTGGTGGCTCTGCCAGCCCTTCGGCTGCGCGGCCTGTACCTGGCCCTGGCCACCTTGGCCTTCGCCGTGGCTATGGACAACATGTTCTTCCCGACCTCGGTGGCCTTCACCTTCGACGGCTCGATCCACGTCAACCGGCCCAGCCTGTTCGGGTTCCATGTGGCCAGCGATGCGTCGTTCGTGGTGTTCCTGGCCGTGGTCTTCGCCCTGCTGGCGGTCGGGCTCCTGGCCCTGCGGCGCGGCCCCTTCGGACGCCTGCTGTTGGCCATGAAGGACTCCGAGGCGGCGTGCGCCACCCTGGGCCTCAGCCTCACCACCACCAAGCTGGCCGTGTTCTCGTTGTCGGCCGCCGTCGCCGGCCTCGGCGGCGCACTGCTCGGGGCCATGATCACCCAGGCCGGCGCCATCGACTTCGCCTCGGAGCAGAGCCTGCCCATTCTGTTGCTGGCCGTGATCGGCGGCATGGCCACCACCAGCGGCGCCCTCTTCGGCGGCATGGCCTACGCCCTGGTCGGGTCCAAGCTCCAAGCGGTGGTGCCGGGAATCCCCAACCTGCAACTGGGCCTCACCGGGCTGGCCGGCATCACCGTAGGCATGAACCCCGACGGCGCCGTGCCGCAAATGGTGCGCGAATTCCGCCGTCGCTTCCCGTCGGCCGCGGCGGGCACGGGTGGCGGTGACCGCAGTTCGGCGGTCGGCACCGGGACGCCGGTCGGCGTAAGCGCGGGAGCGGGGATGAGCCCATCCACGGAGCGCGCCGGAGCGCTCGGCACCACATGAGCGCCCCGGCGGCGGGCGGCGGCCCCGACCGCCGGAGCCCCGACCGCCGGACCAGGCCCACCGGTCGCCAACGACGAGCCGAGGCCCGGCTGTCGGCTGAACAGGCCCGGGCGGCGCACGGCGAACGCAGCGGCTTGCCGACCGTGGTGCTGGCCGTCGGCGTGGCCGCTGTCGTCGCCCTGCTGCTCGGGCTCGCCCTGGCCACGGGCTTTCTCACCCCACCCGGCTCGTCGTCGGGCTCGTCGACCACAGCGGCGGCGTCGACACACATCGTCGTGCGCAGCGACGCCGCCGACGTGGCCTTCGCCTCCGGGTCGGGGTGGTTGGTGGACGACACCAAGGCAACGATTCGTCGCTTCGACCCCTCGTCGGGAGCCTTCAGGGGCGCGGCGCTGTCCGTCGGGCGCCGACCGGTGGGACTGGCCGCCGGATACGGGCGGCTCTGGGTGGCAGACGCCGTGGGCAACGCCGTCGACGTTGTGGACCCGACCCGGGCCACCATCGACGGGGGCCCCATCAGTGTGGCCAGCGAGCCGGTGTCCGTCGCCGCCGGCCTCGGGGGTATATGGGTGGCCAGCCTCGGGGCCAACACGGTGAGCCTTATCGATCCCCGCACCCGCACGGTTACCGCCTCGGTGGCGCTGCCCGATGGAGCGGTGAGGGTGGCCCTCGGCGACGGGGCGGTGTGGGTGACCGGTGAGACCGACACCCTGACGCGTATCGAACCCCGGCCGCTGGGCGTGTCGCTGCAATGGCGGTCGATCCGGGTGGGCCAGGGCCCCATCGGCCTGGTGGCGGCGCCCGGCGCGGTGTGGGTGGCCGATGCCCAGTCCGGCGCCGTCAGCCGGGTAGACCCCACCAGCCTCCGGGTGACCGGAACGTTCCGGGTGGGAGTGGCCGGTGCCACCGGGGTGAGCGACCCCGACCAGGTGGCCGTGTTCGACGGGTGGGTGTGGGTGACCGACGGCCAGGCCGCCACCGTCACCTCCCTCGACCCCTCGAACGGGCGCCAGCATGGTGCTCCCGCCTCACTGCCCGGCGCGCCGCGGCGGCTGGTGGAGGCCGACGGGTCGCTGTGGGCCACCACGGCCAACCCCGGCACCGTGGTAACGCTGGTGCCGGGCTGAGCGGGGCCGGCTTACCTCTGGAAGCGCTCGATCACTCCTGCACCAGTTCGATCAGGGTGCCGAGGGCGCCTTTCGGATGGACGAAGGCGACCGTTGTGCCACGCGACCCCGGGCGCGGCGCCTCGTCGATGAGCCGCCCCCCCGCAGCGCGCACCGACTCCAGCGCAGCGGCGCAGTCGGCCACCCGGTAGCCCACATGGTGCAAGCCCTCGCCTCGCTGCTCGAGGAACTTGGCCACCGGTGAGTCCGGGCGCGTGGGGCACACCAACTGGATGTAGGAGTCGGCCACGGCCAGCAACGCCTCTTCCACTCCGTCGGACTCGACCCGCTCGCGATGAGCCAGCTCCGCCCCGAAGCTCTGGCGGTAGTAGTCGAGGGCGGCGTCGAGGTCGCGCACGGCTATCGCCACGTGGTCGATCTCGGTGAGCATCCCGGCCGGAGAGCCCCCGCCGTGCGCCGCCGCGCTCACCCGTGGCTCCGGAACAGCCCGATGCGGTCTTCGCCCACGCGGGCGCGCAACTCGGGGTCGTCGATGCCGAGGCCTTCCCCAGGTGCCAGGCACAGCACGCCGATCTTTCCCTCGTGGAGGTTGTGGTGCACCTGGTACGCCGCCTCTCCCACGTGTTCCAGGTCGTAGACAGCCGAAGTCGTCGGCATCACGCGGCCCTGACAGATGAGCTGGTTGGCATCCCAGGCCTCGCGGTAGTTGGCGAAGTGCGAGCCCTTGATGGTCTTGAGCTTCATCCACAGGTGCCGGTTGTCGTACTCGATCATGTAGCCCGAGGTGGCGGCGCACGTGACAATTAGCCCACCGCGCTTGGCTGTGAACACCGAAGCGCCCATGGTCTGGCGGCCCGGGTGTTCGAAGACGATGTCGGGGTCGTCGCCGGTGAGCGAGCGCACGTCCTTGCCGAACCGGCGCCACTCGGCCTCGTCCTGGGTGTGCTCGTCCTTCCAGAACCGGTACCCGGCCGCCTTGCGGTCGATGACCGCCTCCACACCGAGGTTGTGCAGGAGCTTGGCCTTCTCCGGCGTGGAGACGACCCCGATCGGTATCCCGCCGCCGTTCAGCACGTGCTGAACGGCATAGCCACCGAGGCCACCCGAGGCGCCCCACACGAGCACCCGGTCGCCCTGCTTCATGGCCGCCCCGTTGCGCGACACC
This sequence comes from Acidimicrobiales bacterium, assembly GCA_035531775.1. Lineage (GTDB taxonomy): Bacteria > Actinomycetota > Acidimicrobiia > Acidimicrobiales > UBA8190 > DATKSG01. The sequence goes on from DATKSG010000075.1 coordinate 38,953, forward strand.
AACATCCGGTAGGCGGTCGAGTTGCACAGGGCGTTCACGGCCGCCTCCTCCCAAGTGAGGTGCGTCGCCTTGGGCATGAGCTGGTTGGCCTTCACCAGAGCCAGGTCGGCCAAACCCCCGAAGTTCGACTCGAAGCCCCAGATGCGCTGATTGGCGGCCAGCATTGAGTCATCATGGGCCGAGGGGTCCTGGTCGTCCACGTAGTTGCAGTGGATGGTGACCTTGTCGCCGGGCTTCCAGTTCCGCACGGCCGAGCCCACCCGCAGCACCACGCCCGAAGCGTCGGACCCCACCACGTGGTACGGCAGGGCATGGCGCGCTCCCCAGGCGCTCTCCTTGCCCAGGCGGTCAAGGAAGGCGAAGGTGGGCAGGGGCTCGAAGATCGACGTCCACACGGTGTTGAAGTTGATGGCCGACGCCATAACGGCCACGTACGCCTCATCGGGGGCCAGCTCGGGGACGGCCACCTCCTCGACGTGCAACGACGTCCGGGGGTCTTTGTCCTCCGAGGCCACCCCGGCGAACATGTCGACCTCGTCGCGCCGGACCAGGGCGGCGCGGTAGGACTCAGGCAGGGCCATGGCGCCGATGTCGTCGCCGCCGGCGCCGGCCAGGATGGCGTCGCGTAGTGCTTGCATGGGCGAGCACGATACCCGGCTGGTCCCGGGGTCACCCCCCAGGCGCCCGGCGGACTGGCCAAGGGCCGTCCGGGCCCCCGTAGAATGACGGCCCCAGGCGCCCGTCGGGGTCGCCCACCCCTTGTAGCGGAGGATTCCATGCCCGGTTCGGTCATCGTGGCGGGGGCCCGCACCCCCATAGGCAAGCTGTCAGGCGCCCTGGGCGGGTTCAGCGCCATGGACCTCGGCGGCTTCGCCATCGCCGCCGCCCTGGAGCGCGCCGGCGTGGCCGCCGACGCCGTCGACTACGTCTTCATGGGCCAGGTCCTCCAGGCCGGGCAGGGCCAGATCACCGCACGCCAGGCCGCCACCAAGGCGGGTATCCCCATGTCGATCCCGGCCACCACCATCAACAAGGTGTGCCTGTCGGGCCTCAATGCCATCTACCTGGCCGACCTGCTGATCCAGGCCGGCGAGGCCGAAGTGGTGGTGGCCGGCGGCATGGAGTCGATGACCAAGGCGCCGCACCTCCTGCCCGATGCGAGATCGGGCTACCGCCTCGGTGACGGGTCGCTGGTCGACTCGATGATGTACGACGGCCTCTACTGCCAGTTCGACCACTGCGCCATGGGGCTCGGCACCGAGCGCTACAACCAGGAGGCGAAGATCACCCGTGAAGCGCAGGACGCATTCTCGGCCCTCAGCCACGAGCGGGCGGCGGCGGCCATGAAGGACGGGCGCCTGGCCGACGAGATCGCTCCGGTGGCCGTCCCCCAGCGCAAGGGCGACCCCGTAGTGGTCGACACCGACGAGGGTGTCCGGCCCGGCACCACGGCCGAGTCGCTGGGGAGCCTGCGCCCCGCCTTCGACGCCTCGGGCACCATCACGGCCGGCAACGCCAGCCAGATCTCCGACGGTGGCGCCGCGGTGGTGGTGACGTCCCGGGCCCGAGCCGAAGCGCTCGGGGTCACGCCCCTCGGGGAAGTGGTGAGCTACGCGCAGGTGGCCGGGCCCAACGCGTCGCTGCTGCTACAGCCGGCCAACGCCACCAACCAGGCCCTGGCCAAGGCCGGCTTGACGGTGGGCGACGTCGACCTCTTCGAGATCAACGAGGCCTTCGCCGCCGTGGGCCTGGCCTCCATGGCCGACCTCGGCATCTCCGAAGACGTCACCAACGTGAACGGCGGGGCCATCGCCCTGGGCCATCCCATCGGCATGTCCGGCGCCCGCCTGGCGCTCACCATCCTCCACGAGCTCAAGCGCCGCGACGGATCGGTCGGCGCCGTGAGCCTGTGCGGTGGCGGCGGCCAGGGCGACGCCCTGGTCGTGCGCACCATGCGCTGAGGCTCCCTCGGCGCCGGGGCACACCCCGGTACTATCAATGCGACCCATGAGCGGTCGCCGCAAGCCCACCTCGACCTCCTCCTTCGGCGTCGGCCGCCGTGAGTCACACGACGCCAGTGGCTTCTACGCCCGCTTCAACGCGCCGGTGCTGTCGAGCGACGACGCCGTGGGCCGCTCCCCCATCGAGGGCAAGATCGTCGAGGGCGATGCCCGGAACATGGGTGAGGTCGAGGACGCGTCGGTGGCGCTGGTGGTCACCTCGCCGCCCTACTTCGCCGGCAAGGAGTACGAGGAGGCCCTGGGCGAAGGCCACGTCCCAGGCAGCTACCTCGACTACCTCCAGATGCTCACCGATGTCTTCGCCGAGTGCGTCCGCACCTTGGAGCCCGGGGGGCGGATCGCCGTCAACGTGGCCAACCTTGGGCGCAAGCCCTACCGGTCGCTGTCGGCCGACGTCATCGGCATCCTCCAGGACCAGCTCGGCCTGTTACTGCGCGGCGAAGTGGTGTGGGTGAAGGCGCGCGGCGCCAACGGCTCGTGCGCCTGGGGGTCGTTCCGTAGCCCGGCCAACCCGGTGCTACGCGACGTGAGCGAGCGGGTGGTTATCGCCAGCAAAGGCCGCTTCGACCGCGCCATGAGCGCCAAGAAGCGCCAGTCCATGGGCCTGGCCCATGGCATCTCCACCACCAAGGACGAGTTCGTGGAAGCCACCACCGACGTGTGGGAGATGGCGGCCGAGAGCGCCACGCGCGTGGGGCACCCGGCACCGTTCCCGCTCCAGCTGCCCTTGCGGCTCATCGAGCTCTACACCTACGTGGACGACCTGGTGCTCGACCCGTTCATGGGGTCGGGCACCACGGCGGTGGCCGCCGTGCGCAGCGGCCGGCGCTATGTCGGATACGACACCGAATCGGGCTACGTGCGCCTGGCCGAGCAGCGCGCCGAGGAGGAGCGCTCCCGCAGCTTGCGGGCGCCGGTCGGGCCACGACCCGTCCCCGGCGACGGCGCCGCCAAGGCGGCGGCCCGGGCTCTGGTGGAGGCAGCGGGGTTTTCCCACGTGGTCGAACGGGTCCGCCTCGACGGCGGCGTCGAACTGTCGATGAGCGCCGCCGACGCCGGGGGACGGCGATGGTTCTTCGACGTGGTGGGGTCCTTCAGCACCACGAGCGGAGGGCTGCGCCGGGCGGACTCGCTGTGGAAGGTGCTCGGCAAGGCAGCCGTCGTCCACGCCACCCGCCCCGAGAACCCTCTGGTGCTGCTCACCACCGAGGCGCCGCTGCCCGGGAGCACCGGGGACCGGGCCTGGCGAGCGCTGCAGACCCCCGAGCAGCCCGGGGCGCTCGGGGCCGTGCACGACGTGATCGAGATCGAGTCGGCCGAAGCCCCGGCCCGCCTGCGGCGCTTCGCCCGAAGCGGGCGCCCGGCCAGGGGCGGCCGTGCCCGATGACCGTACCACGGTCACCGAGCTGGCCACGGCCCTCGGCATGCTGCCCTTCGACAGCCTGGTGGGCGCCCTGCGGGCCAGGCCGGCGGAGCTGATCGTCGGCGACGACGTCTGGGGCCGCCTCCAGGAACTGCACGGGGGCGGTCGCCTGGCCGATGAGTTCGCCGCCGCCTACGCCAACGGCCGGGCCTTCCTGGCCGCCCCGGACGCTCTACGGGACCGGGTGCCGCGGCTGGTGGAGTGGACCGGAGGACGCCGGCCGCCGGGCGACGAGGTGGCCCCCGTCGACCTTCGCATCGACCATGTCTACCTGGTGAGCTGCAAGTACCTGTCGCGCACTATCGCCAACCCGTCGCCGGCCCGCCTGTTCGACGGGCTGCTGGCCACCACCGGGACCTGGAGCCAGGGCGACTGGTACCAGGAGACGGCGCCGGCGCAATATCGCCGGCTGTACCTGGCGTGCCGGAAGGCGGCCGGGATCCCCGACCTCCCCGACGACCCGGGCGCCCTGACCCGGGCCCAACGACAACAGCTGCGCCGGGCCCTTCCCGGGCGCCAGTATCCCGAGGAGGCCCAGCCCCACTACCAGGCGCTGTGTCGAGAAGTGAGCGCCCGTTCGGCAGCTCGCTGGGCTGCGCGCGCCGCCGGGGCGGCCGACCAGGAGCGCCTGGCGTGGCGCTTGCTGCGAATCGGCAACGCCTCGTACTTCCTGCTGGGCGCCGATCCCGGTCACCCCTTGCGATTGCGGGTGGCGAGCCCATGGGACTGGCGCCGTGCTTATCAGCTGCTCGGGGTCGAGATCCGCCCGGCGGCGGCCGGCCAGCCCCAAGTGGACTGGACCATCGCCTACCGCCGCCGGGGTGGGAGCGCCGAGCACACCGTCGAAGGGCACGTGGAGGTGCGCTGGAGCCACGGGCGCTTCGCCCAGCCCCCCGAAGCCAAGGTGTACCTGGACTCCCCTACCGACCAGCTGCCGGGGTACTTCCCCCTGGAGGCCTCCGCCCAGCCCGGGCTCTGGGACTGAACGCACCGGTCGTCACAACTCGGGCACCGGCCGGTGGTCAGATCGGTGCCCCTGGTGGCCGAACCGGGGCCCGAAGGTAAAGGTCGGCGACGGAGCGCAAGGTGGCCACCGCGGCGGCGTTTCCCTTGGCAGACGGGCGGCGGATCGAGTCGCCCGACCGCCGGCCCCGGCCGGCGGAGGGCGTAACGGGGGAGTGCCTGGGGGCGAAGCACTGACAGCGACAGATCTCCGTGGTGCAGTTCGACTGCCCACGGCGCCGGTCACGAGCTCACGCCCGCAGGGGATGCGAGCGACACGAGCTCCCGGCGCACCCAAGATCGCCTGACCCGGTGCCGGCGCGGCACGCCCCCCGAACGCGTCGGTGCCGGGTCGGCGTCCTTTTCGGGCCGGTCGGCGGCCCGCAGTCAGGCGTCGACCGGGCTGTCAGGCGTCGACTTCGCGGCGGCCCTCGAGGGCCCGCCCGAGGGTCAGCTCGTCGGCATACTCGAGGTCTCCCCCCACCGGTAATCCGCTGGCAATGCGGGTGACCTTGATCCCGAGCGGCTTGAGGAATCGGGCCACGTACATGGCCGTGGCCTCCCCTTCGATGTTCGGGTTGGTGCACAAGATCACTTCGGTGATGGTCTCGTCCTCGAGGCGGGCGAACAGCTCACGGAGGCGCAGCTGCTCGGGGCCGACCCCCTCGATGGGGTTCAGCGCTCCGTGCAGGACGTGGTAGCGCCCCCGGTACTCCTGGGTCTTTTCCACAGCCACGATGTCGCGGGGATCCTCCACAATGCACAGCACCGTGGTATCGCGCCTCGAGTCGCGGCAGATGTCGCACTCGCCTCCTTCGGCCACGTTGAAGCAGCGAGGGCACAAGGTGACGCGTTCCTTCACGGCCACGATGGCCTCGGCCAGACGCACGGCGTCCTCGGGTGCCACCTTGAGGAGGTGGAAGGCGATGCGCTGCGCCGATTTGGGCCCAACGCCCGGCAGCCGACCGAGCTCGTCGATTAGGGACTGCAGCAGCGTGCCGTACACGAGCTAGAGCTCTTCGGCGCCGGGGAACATCTGCTTCAGGCGCTGTTCGGGCGTGAGCCCGGCTCCGGCCGGCTCGGTCTCGGCCGCCAGGACCTCGGGGTCGAGCAGGTGGGCTTCGTCGATGGCAGCGGCCGGTGCCGGCGGGGTGGGGGCTTCGTCGTCCACCACCAGGCGCATGCCCAGCGCCGTGTGGAAGTGGCGCCCGAGCACGTGCTCCACCTCGCTGCGCACCTCCTCGCAGTACGAGCGATGGGTCTCGTTGGGGAGCGCGAAGACGGCAGTGGTGCCGTCGACGGCCACGAAACGGCCCACCCGGAAGCGAGCCCGGGCCCGATTGGACAGCTGCGTGAGCAAGCTGTCGCCCCAGGCCTGGACCAACTCGTCGCGCGTGGGGAGGGGGGACTGGCCGGTTGCCGACGTGGTGGCCGGTTCGTGGGTGGCGGTGATGGTGGCGGTAGAGGCACCGGAGGGCTTGGAGGAACGTCGCACGGCGCCGAGGCTCTGGCGAGCCAGGTCCGGACCACGCAACGGGCCCTGGGCATCGGCCGGTGCCTCACCGGCAGGGGCGCTGTCACCGGTGGCCGGTGGTGGTGGCGACGGCGGAGCAGGGTTGGGGCTGCGAGAAGCCGCTGGGCCCGAAGGTTGGGGCGACGACGACGAGGGCCGGGGGGAGGCCACGTCGGCGGACGACGGCCCCGCCGATGCGCCGAGCGCTTCCATGGCGCGCTCGATGCGGTCGAGACGCTCGAGCAGGGCGGCGGGCCGGTCGTCGGCCTCGGGGTGAGTCAGGCGGATGAGAGCGGTCTCGAGATGGACCCGAGGATCAGGTGCGTCGCGCATGTCGATCTGGGCGGCACCGAGCATCTCCATGGCTCGGACCACGGCCGGTAGGCCCATGCGCCGGGCCATGTCGGCTACCGAGACGCTGTCCTCGCCGGCCACCGTGACCAGCTCGGGGGCCACCGTGGCCAGGAATCCCTGGCGGAGGTGCTCGACGAGGGCAGTGGTCAGATAGGCCACGTCGCGCCCGGAGGACATGGCCGCCGCCACGGCCACCAGGGCCCGGCCGGCGTCGTGCTCGGCTAGGGCTTCTCCCAGATCGTTGAGCACCGGGACCTCGTCGTCGACCACGCCGGCCGCCGCCACCTGGTCCAGGGCCGACAACGCGTCGCGGGCCGAGCCGCGGCCCTTGCGCACGGCGGCCGACACGGCGTCGTCACCCAGGGGCAGCTCGGCGGCGTCGCGGACGTGGCGGACGAGGTCGGCCAGGGTCTCGGGGCCGAGGAGCCGGAATTCGAAGTGCTGGGTCCGGCTCCTGATGGTGGGCAGGACCTTTTGGGCGTCGGTGGTGGCCAGCACGAACACCACATGGCCCGGAGGCTCCTCCAATGTCTTGAGCAGCGCGTTGGAGGCGGCCGGCGACAGCATGTGGACCTCGTCCACGATGTAGACCTTCCACCGACCCGGTGTGCCGAGTGCCGCTCTGGCCACCAGGTCGCGCATGGCGTCGACGCCGTTGTTGGAGGCGGCATCGAGCTCGTGCACATCCAGTGAGGTCCCCCGGGCGATCTCGACGCACGAATCGCAGATGCCGCAGGGCTCACCGTCCTCGGGCGCCGCGCAGTTGAGGGCCTTGGCCAGAATTCTGGCTGTCGACGTCTTACCGGTGCCGCGCGGGCCACTGAACAGATAGGCATGGCCCACGGTGGCCTGGCGCACGGCGTTGCCGAGGGCGAGGCTCACGTGCTCCTGGCCGAGCACCTCCGAGAAGCACTGCGGCCGGAAACGCCGGTAGAGGCTCTGGTACGTCGCCGGCTGTTGGGGGACGGCAGGGTCGACCACCGCCGCAGCCTACCGGCGGGAGGTCTGACGGGAACCGGTGTTCGGTGCGACGGCCAGGTTTGCTACGGCACACGGCCGGACCCGCTGAGAGCTGCTGCCTTCCGGCCCTGACTCGGTTCACGAGCGACCGTTGCGCAGGACCCGGCCGCCGCACCCAACACCGCTGTCGGCCGCCCCTCGGGGGCCCAGCAGGGAAACGATAGCCTCCCTGCTGCCGCCCACGGGCGGGCTCGGAGGAGTGCGAGAGCGGCCGAATCGGCACGATTGGAAATCGTGTGTGGGGAAACTCACCGTGGGTTCAAATCCCACCTCCTCCGCCGCCGAGGGACACCGCCGGAGCCGGGGACCACTCCCCGGCCGGCGGCTGCCCTACCGTGTCGGCGTGCTCGACGACGTGGCCGCCATGCGCTTGGCTCTGGAGGAAGCGGCCTCGGCTGCTGCCCACGGTGACGTGCCGGTCGGTGCAGTGGCGCTGGCCGACGGAGCGGTGATCGCCTCACGCCACAACGAACGCCACCGCAGCGGCGACCCCACGGCCCACGCCGAGATCCTGGCTCTTCGGGATGCGGCGGCCCACCTCGGTCGTTGGCGCTTGGACGACGTGACCTTGGTCGTCACCTTGGAGCCGTGCCCGATGTGCGCCGGAGCCCTGGTGGCGGGCCGGGTCGGGCGCCTGGTCTTCGGGGCCGCCGATCCCAAGGCCGGGGCGTGCGGCTCGCTGTATCAGCTGTGTGGCGACCCGCGCCTCAACCACGAGCTCGAGGTCGCCCACGGCGTGTTGGCCGAGGAGTCGGCCCAGTTGTTGGTCCAGTTCTTCGCCGAACGCCGCTGACGACGGCGGCCCTCAGAGGAGCGGGTTCCCGAGCGACTAGCCTCGACGCTCGTCCGGAGGAGTGCGAGAGCGGACGAATCGGACGGTCTCGAAAACCGTTGTGGTCGCAAGGTCACCGTGGGTTCGAATCCCACCTCCTCCGCTTCGTGTCGTTGTCGTCAGTCGTCGCCACCGAATGCCCGATCCAGCAAGCGATCGACAGCCAGATCCAGGAGATAGGCGTTCACTTCATCTCTTGAACGTCGCAACTCGTCTGCGACGCGCATGACGTCCTCGATGATCGACGCCATCTCATCGAGCGTGAAGCGGACCGGGCCGCCGTCGGGAGGTACCACGGTCGGGTTGCGAGTTCGTCAGGTCAGCTGGCCGCGCGAAGACGCTGCACGTCCTCGACGCGAAACGCCCGAACCCCGGCAGGGAGCTCAACGACGGGGAGACTCCCGGTGCGGACCGCCGTGATGAACTCACGAGGATGCAAGCCGGACTGACGAAGGGCGTCTGCGGGAGAGAGGAGACCGTCAGGCACGACCTCTCGTCGGGTCACCGCTCGACGCCGAGCGCGGACAACATTGGGTTGTCCTATATCGCCCACAAGCTTGCTGATCTCACTGGAGCTCAGCCCTGCCCTGTGGGCATCCACGATCGACGCGTCCCGAACGATTCGGGCCACGTAGTCGTCGGTCCTGGCACGCTGGTACTCAACCTCGGCCTCGACAAGCCGGGCGCGGACCTCGTCCAGGCCGACCGCATTGTGTGCCGAAGTCATCTATGTCATGGTGACATGTACTCGTCATCGCCGCAAGGGCCAGCGAAGAGAAGGCCAGGGACTTGGACGGTGGGTTGCTGCTGACGGAAGGGAGCCGGCCGGCCTCCCCCGTTGTGCAACTCACATCGGTCCAGACCGGTTGCGAGCAGTGGGTCGGAGCCAACCAGGTGGCGGCCAGGTGGCGGGGACCAATGTCCAGTCGTGCGGCGACATGATTC
>DATKSG010000076.1:0-38440 GCA_035531775.1 Acidimicrobiales bacterium
GCGCAACCGCCCGCCCTCTGTGTTGCACCGAAGTAGCCAGCATCCGGAACAGCCCTCGCGCATACCGGATGCCACGAGTGGTGACTAGCTCCTTGGCGAAGCGTGGGCTGGTCACTACGCGTACCACCATCCAGAATGCAAGTTTCCGCCAGTGCCCGCGGAGCATTGCCCGAAAGTGACTTTCAGGACGTACGGCACCTAACAACACGCCAACTATCTCCCCGTTCTGACCAACGGCCGCAAGCGCTATTCCATCGAGGCTATCGACCCACGCCTGGTGATAGGAGCGCAGAAACCCCTCCCCGCAGCGGGCAAGGAACTCCATTTCGAGCACCTCACGATGAAGACGGGTGCTGGTCGCGATGTCGTCCCTGCAAAGCGGACGCACGCTCACCGTCATGGCCGGTCTCCTCCTTCATGGGCGACAGACGCGTCAGATTGAGGCCGGGTACGCTGCCACCACAGATGACAAGGAACTTCAATCGAAGCTTGCGGGGACGCCGGAGACGTGCACTGTTCATAGCGATCAGCGGCGTCGGCGTTCTCGTGGTGGCTTCGTCGGTTACATGGGAATTGAACGCCAGTTCTGGCAACCGTCTTCCGAGGGCCGAGCCCACGACCTCGGCCTTGAAACCCAGCGATACGTCCACATCGCACGCGACCGGCAGCCCTGAGGTCACCGTGGTAGGCACCTATCGGGTCGGAACGACGAATCTCGACATCACGGAGGCAACCAGCCCGGCGGGCGGTATGAGCCGAGTCCTGCCCACTGTGGTGTGGTACCCAGAGCACCAAGCTGGCAACTGGAGCGCCCCCGACTTGGCACACGCTCCGTACCCGCTGCTCGTATTTTCCCAAGGTTACGACCTCTCGGTCTCCGCGTACGCAGGCCTTCTCGAAGACTGGGCTTCGGCTGGCTTTGTCGTGGCCGCTCCCACCTACCCCGATACCGATCCGTCGGATCCCGCGGCACTGGACGAGAACGACATCGTGAACCACCCGGCAGACCTTCGTTTTGTGATCACGACCCTTCTCGGGGACGCTCGAGCACCTGGGTCTGTGCTGTCTGGTCTTGTGAACGCCGCTGAGATCGGCCTGGTAGGCCACTCCGACGGGGGCGACGTGAGCCTCGCTGTGGCGGCCAACTCCTGCTGCCGAGATGCGCGGGTCAAAGCTGCAGCGATCCTGTCGGGAGCCGAGCTCACCGCCTTCGGGGGGAGGTACTTCGCAGGCAACACGGTGCCTCTGCTCGTGGTCCAAGGGAGCGCCGACACCATAAACGTCCCTGCATGCAGCGCACAGATCTATGACGCTGCCCGCCCCCCCAAGTACTACCTCGACCTCGTCGCTGCCATGCACGAGCCGCCCTACACCGAGCCTGGCACAACCGACCAAGAAGTTGTCGCCAAGATAACCACCGAGTTCTTCGACGCCGAGCTGGCCGGGCAGAGCACGGCGATAGGCACCATATTGGCCGACGGCGACGTAATCGGAGCCACGCAGATCACAGACAGCGCCTCGGCGCCACCGTCGTCGGGCACCTGTCCCGGGGCGCCGGGTTGACTCGCGCGGCAAATCCGTAGGCATCGGCATCATTTGGCTGGAGGACTGGCCGGTGCCTGGGTGTCCACTGCGGCGGCGTTGCAGTTGGCTGTGGGGATAACGCTCACGAGTGGCGGCACCTGTGGCAGCGCCGGGAGCTGCAACACCGACGAGTCGATCGCGTCGGCCATGGCGGTTTGCCCTGCCTGGTTTGGGTGAAGGTGATCGTTGGAGTCATAGGGCGGGAACAAGATGTCTGGTGAGCATGCGCCGTTGAAGGCGTCGGCAACCGTGGGTGCGAGATTCAGAACACCGTCGAACGACCCGGAGGTCACTATCCAGTTGTCGACCTGCTCGAGCTCGGTCTGGTCGAGTGCGGTCCACCGCTCGACGGAGTCAGTGGCGCGAGGGAGAAGGGTCACACCCACGATTCGCCGCCCTGCTTGGTGGACAGCGGCGATCGCCTGGTTGAACCCAGTGATCAATTGCTGGGCAGTCGCGCCGAACCATAAGTCGTTAGTTCCCAGGAACAAGATCACTTCCGAAACTCCGGATTGGTTCAGGGCGTCGCGCGCCAGGCGCGAGAGCCCCGAGGGGCCGCCTCCGGTTTGGTCGTCAGTGTGTACGCCCGACGTGAGGGCATTGGCCGTAATCGCCTCGTTCACCACAGCGCGCTGCTCGGATACGGGAAGCATGTTGATCCGCTGCTGGAGCACATCGGTCCAACGCAGTGCGGAATTGAAACCTTCGGTGATCGAGTCCCCTACGACCACAATGCTCCCTTGAGTAGTGGCTCGAAGGACGTCAACGGCGTCCACCCACCGTTCCCACGGACTTGCGATACTGAGCCCGGCGCCCGTGAGAGAGTCGGTCAAGTTCCCGCCGCCGTTTGGCGTGAAGTACGAGGCGATCTTGGTACAGCACGGGTGAACGGACACGAGCTCGGTGCTTCTCACATACACGCTGATCGCCAGAGTCTGCATGTCGTTCACGCTCATCGGCACGGGGTCGCTGTAGAGAAACTGACCCACCGGCACGGTTACCGACGGCGCCCCGCCGAAGGTGAGCGGGTGAAGCGTGCCTGCCACGATGGCGGCGTCCAAAGCCTCGAGACCGACGGTCGCCGCCCCGATGACGAGAGGCTCGTTGCCGAAAACGTTGGAAATACGCACCCGGATCGCCTCCCCTCCGACGCCCACGGTCGCCAAATCCCGTACGGTCACATCAGCCGATGTCCCGTAGCCCCAAGCCATCGCCGAACCCCATGCCACTCGCCAAACCGGCTGCGGCGGGGTGACCGTGGTCGAAGTAGTCGAGGCGATGGCGTGGGGCGCCTTGTGCTCAGGCCTCGATCGGCCAGCGGAGTTGCTGGCGGCAAATGTGGTAGTGAGGAGTGCAGCAGCTGCTGCTGTCGTACCAAGGAAGACGATGGCAAGCGTGGCTCGGCGCCGCAAGATCATCCTGCGGTGACGCGCAGAAACCGAGCGCCCTTTCACGGATTGCGCATTACAGCCGGCACTTTTGCTTGGGAGTCTGACCGCCGTGACAAAGCGATGAGGGCCGCACCGAGCTGATCACCTTGGCATCTTGCCTCACCTGACCTGTCGAATCCGCCCGATTCAATGTGCGACCCATCTCGAAGCTTGGTGACCGAAGGCGGGCCCAATCGCGCAAGGCACATGGGTCGAGCTCAACTGGGTCGTCGAGCCTCTCGGCAGCCCGGAGAGAGAGAAGCGCAAGAGCCGGTCGGGCGGGCGTTGACATCGCCACCATTATGTCTGTCTTCGGCCGTTGCGGTGGTCCATCACTCCGGGGCGCGCAGATTGGCCGCGACCGCTAGTCGCCATCGAGTCCTACCGTATAAATGGTTCCTTACGCCGACATGAAGGCCAGAACGTCACTTTCTTCGTGACTGACGCGCAACCCAGCCCCACCATTGGGAACGGCCGCCTGGGGCTCTACCGTTGGAGGCGCCATGGTGGTCCGCAGCGCAGCCGGCGTGGACCCCCAACAAAGACATCCTCTACGCCTGCCGGGTGACCACTCTTCCGGTGGATCTGGCTCAAGCGCTCATCACCGAGGGCACGATACGCTCCGCGCCGGCGTGCCAGGCAGAATCGCCCAGCCGGCCAGAACCTCGTCAGCTGGACCCGAGCGGATCGGCGGCGGCGGAATGATGTTGAATGGCGACGTGTCCAAGTTCGACGGTATGGCCTACCAGGCAGGATTCGACGCTCTGGCCGAACAGGGCGTAGATGTGCATGGCGAGGCAACTCTGGTCCGCTCTTTGGGCCCAACCTCGGTCCTCGATGCAGGGTGTGGCACCGGGCGCGTCACCATCGAACTGGCTCGCCATGGGATCGAGGTCGTGGGCGTCGATATCGACGCCTCGATGATCGCGGAAGCCAGGCGCCGTGCTCCCACCCTGACGTGGATCCAAGCAGACCTGGCCGACCTCACGCTCGGTCGCCACTTCGACCTGGTGGTGATGGCCGGGAATGTCCCGCTGTTCTGCCCGGCGCAACGGCGTGCGGCACTGGTCGAGGCCTGCGCCACACATGTGATCCCAGGCGGCTCGATGGTCGCTGGATTCCAATTGGGCAAAGGCTACGACCTCGATGCCTACGACCGGGCTTGCGACTTGGCAGGCTTGCGGGTGGCACAGCGCTGGTCCAGTTGGGACCGCCAGCTGTTCGCCGATACCAGCGAGTATGCAGTGTCGGTCCACACGCGCTGATCGAGCCCACGGCTAAGAGCGCCGGCGGCGGCTGGCGGCTGGCGGCTGGCGGCTGGCGGCTGGCGGCTGGCGGCTTGGCGTTATCCCTTGAACAGAGCGAAGACGACACCCCTGGGGATCCATGCACACGGCAAAGCGCCCTGTCCCCGGGATATCGGTCGGACCAGCGACCATGGTCGCCCCAACTCGACGCCCTTCTTGGCGTCGGCGTTGACGTCGTCGGCACCGAAGTACACGAGCCAGTTGTCGGGCACCTCGGCCGGCATGTCAGGTCGTCGAGGCATCACGCCACCGATGGTGCGCCCGCCCACTTGGGCTTCGGTGTGCTCGTCGACACATCCCCACCCCCAGCCGAAGACCGCCGTGTAGAACGCCTTCGACTTGGCCAGGTCCGACGTCGACAACTCGCTCCAGATGAAGGCACCGACCTGCTTGGCACCCTTGGAAGCGATGGTGTAATGCCCCGCCTCCTTGCCCAGGTCCTGGCCCTCCCACCCGAACAGCTGTGCGTAGAAGCGCATGCCGGCCACTGGGTCGGGCATGCCGATGTCCACCCACGACGGCACCCCGTGCTCGTAGCTGGTCATCTCGGTCAAATGTGACAGACGCGCGAACACCCAAATGTCATCCGAGCAGGAGGCGCAGCTAGCGCCTATCTCGCGGGCCGACCCGAGAAGTGGAGGTCAACTGGCGCTCGAGCTCGCAAAGCCGGGTGTAACGCTCGCCTTCCCAGGTGCTCAAAACCCCGAAGCGGCGCCTCTCACACAGTTTCGGTCAGTTGCCGCCGGACCTGTTCGAGGTCGTGGACATCGATCGTGCTGGCCACCACCGCTGTCCGGCGACGTTTCATGGAGCAATCTTCGGCGAAGCGGCTCCATGGCCCCAGGGCCGAATGGCCCTTGGGCGCCTTCCCATCGGTCCCATTCGAGGTCGTCGGGACGCCAGGGTGGCGTCAGGCGGCCAATTGGTGCAGGAAGGCCAGCGTCATGGCCGCTGCGTTGTCGGCCGCCAGTTGTCGGTAGACGAAGAACTCGGCCGGGAACCCCGGCAGGCTCAGCGGGTCTCCCCCACCGTCGGACGCCGCCCTGAAGCCGATGAACGGGGCCCCGTGGCTCTCGGCCACCGCCGCCACGATTGCCGTCTCGTTGTCCTGCCACACCGGCGTCGACGGGGTGGGAGAGTTCATGTAGCCGGTGAAGAAGCTGGTCTCCAAAAACGACGGGCCGTTCGTCACCACGTTCTGCACTTGGCCGACGGTCCCGTGGTCCCGCTCCCGGCATGGGGTACACCCGAAGATGTCGTTGGCGTCCGGCGCGCATGGAAGCGTGCGGCCACCGAAGGGGTCGGTGGTCAAGCCGGCTGGCGCGAAGACCACGTCTGGCGCGTGTTTGACGGTGATGGGCAGTTGGGTCGAGTCGGTGAGCTCACAAGCGCACGCCGGGTCCCCCGGCGGCGTGGACTTCTCCAACGCCGGCACGGGAGTCTTACGGGCGATGGCCAGCAACCCCGGGCTGGTGGCCACCGGGAAGGGCTCCGGGGTGGCCAGCGCCGTGCCGTCGTAGCTCCAGCTGGCCGGTACCGAGACATCGCCGATGTAGTCCCCACCAGAAGTCCCCGAGAAGACGACGTCGGAGATCTCCGACGTGCCGTCGGCACACCGGAAGCGGGCGAAGGCGCCCTGGGTGGCAGCCAGCGCATTCTCGGGGCCGATGCCGGTCAGTCCCATGATCACGCGGTTGCCTTCGAGCGTGCCGAACACGAAGGGTCGGCTGTTGAGCATCACCGGGTGTCGAAGATCAACCGTCGCCTTGGCCAGCAGCGGGTCCAGCTCGAGGGGCATGGCCGACAGAACGAGCACTTGTTGCGGGCAACTCACATCCGCCGACGCTGCGCCGGAAAGCGGGGCCACCGTCACGCCACCGAGGGCGTTCAGAAGCACCACCACGAAACACACGCCGCCTAGCTGGATTCTCCGCATGCCGACCTCACCACTTGCGCCTCTCCGCCGGAGCGCACCGGCGCGATGTTGACATGGCTCCGATGCGTAGTCAATCAGAGGAGGCAGGCCCAACCCTCCGGCGTCGAGGGCCCTACCCTGCACCACGGCCCGCGCCCCCACGCAAACTTGGTGTCCTCGGGCACCCAGGGCTGGCGGTCCGTCGCCGTGGCCACCAGCCCCGCCAGCGACGTGGCCGGCTCGGCCATCGGCCTGCTCCGCTACGTCACACCCCCTCCATGCCGAAACAGGCCATCAATGAGCGATACTTCTACGATGTCTCACGTCCCCGCCGGCGGCCAGGGCTCACTGACAGCCAGCGGCCGGCACGTCCCGGACTGGGTGATCCTCCTCATCGCCTGCGTCGCGCAATTCATGGTCGTGCTCGACGTCTCCATCGTGAACGTGGCCCTTCCGTCCATCGGGCGCGACCTGCACTACAGCCCCACCGGACTGCAGTGGGTGGTGAACGCCTACGTGCTCACCTTCGCCGGATTCCTACTCCTCGGTGGCCGGGCGGCCGACCTGTTCGGTCGGCGACGCGTCTACCTGTTCGGGCTGGGCTTGTTCACCCTGGCCAGCCTGGTGGGCGGCTTCGCCCCCTCGTCTGGGTGGCTCACCGCGGCACGCGCCGCCCAGGGCATCGGCGGTGCGTTCCTGTCACCGGCCACGCTCACCATCATCGTCACCACGTTCTCGGGGGCCCGCATGGCCCGCTCACTCGGGATCTGGAGCGCGGTGGCCGGGGCCGGGGGGGCCACGGGATCGATCCTCGGTGGTGTCCTCACCTCACAGCTGTCGTGGCGATGGGTGCTGTTCGTCAACATCCCCATCGGCCTGGCCGCCAGTGCCGCCGCGCTGCTTTACCTGACCGAAGCCAAGCGGACCGCCGCCGGGCCGGGCGCGCCGCGCCTAGACATCGCCGGAGCGGTGACGGTCACGGCCGGGCTCGGGACACTCATCTACGCCATCGTCGGCACCGACTCCCACCCCTGGGGCTCGGCCCACACCCTGTCCATACTGGCCGTGGCGGCCGGGCTCCTGGCCGTGTTCGCCATCGTCCAGCTCAAAGCGGCCCGGACACCGCTGGTGCCGCTGCGCCTGTTCCGGTCGCGATCGGTGACCGGCTCGAACGCCGTGATGTTCCTCGTCGGGGCGGCCTTCTTCTCCATGTGGTACTTCCTTTCGCTGTACCTGCAGAACGTGCTGGGCTACGGGGCTCTGCGCGCCGGAATGGCCTTCCTCCCCATGGCCATCGCCATCATCATCGGAGCCCAGGTGAGCGCCCGTCTTCTGCCCACATTCGGCGTCCGGCCCCTGTTACTGGTGGGCACGGCTTTCGCCGGCGGGGGGTTCGCCTGGCTGTCGCAGATCCACGCCACCAGCACCTACTGGGCTCATGTCTTCGGCCCCGGGTGCACCATCTCCATGTCCTTGGGGCTCTTGTTCACCCCACTGGCCTCGGCCGCCACCGCCGAGGTCCACTTCAGCGAAGCGGGACTGGCATCAGGGGTGCTGAACACGTCGCGCCAGGTGGGCGGGTCGATCGGCCTTGCCGCCCTGGCCACGGTGGCCATCGACCGGACCCACCAGATCCTGCGAGCCGGCCACGGCGCGAGTGCCGCCGTGGCCCTCACGTCGGGCTACGGACGTGCCTTCACGCTGGCCGCCGGGCTCGGTGTGGCCGCCTTCGCCTGCTCGTTCATCGTCCCTTCCCTCAGGACCACGACGACGGCTGCCCCTGGCCCCCGCCAGACCTTCGAGTCGGTGGTGGAAGGCGAAGAGGGCGCGCTACCGGTGCTGCAGCCCTCCCCCCCTCACCAAAGCTGATCGCCGAACCCCTGAGGCAGTCCGCTCAGGGGTTCGGCGCAAGGTCACCCCGCCGGGCGGCCAGGCCCCGCAGGTCACCGTCGTCGTCGGACCACCGCTCGACGCGATCGAAGCCGGCGTTGGCCAAAACCGGAGCCAGAGCCCGGTCCTGTTCCCCACCCACCTCGATCAACAACCAGCCCCCCGGCCCGAGGCGCGATCCAGCCGCTTCCACCACCTGTCGTACCAGGTCCAGCCCGTCCTGACCGCCGTCGAGGGCGATGAGTGGCTCGTATCGCTGCACGTCGGCAGGCAGCAACCGGAGCTCGCCAGTCGGGACGTAGGGGGCCACCGCCGTGACCACGTCTAAACACCGCCCCCCGATGGGTTCGGCGAGGTCGCCCAGGTATACCGTGACGCCATTGCGCCTGGCACACGAAGCGGCGACCGGGTCGATGTCGGCACCGATGACCGTGGCCCTCGGTGCGGCATGGCGCAGGGCGACAGCCACGGCACCGGCGCCCGTGCACAGGTCGAGGGCCCGGCCCGATTGGGGAAGGACGGCCGCAGCCCGCACGGCCAACTCCTCGCTCTGGCGGCGTGGCACGTAGACACCGCGGTCGACCAGGACACGGCGCCCGGTGAAGAGAGTCCAGCCGGTGATCCAGGCCAGCGGCTCGCCCACCTCGCGCCTTCGCAACCATTGCTCGAGCGTGGCAGCGTCGGGCGCCGCCTCGATCATGACCCCCGCCTCCTCGTCGGCAGCGACGCATCCGGCCCGGGCTAGCCGCTCCACCAACAGCCCCGACGACCGGGAGGAGAGGTCCACGCCTTCGGGGTCAGGCGCCGATGGCCGGCAGCATCCGGGCCCTGACCGGCGTGTCGAGCACAAGAGCGGTAGTGGTGCGGTTGATGCCGTGCACCTCCAGGACGCGATCGAGCACCTCGGCCAGGTGCGAGTTGTCCCTGGCCACCACCCGGCACAGCAAGTCGCCGCCACCGGTGGTCCGGTGCACCTCCAGGACCTGGGGGATCGAGGCCAGGTGCCTGGTCACGTCGGTGCTGCGTCCCTGGGCGATCTGCAACGTGACGTAGGCGGCCACGTGGTAGCCGACCTTGGTCAGGTCCACCTCGGGGCCAAAGCCGGCGATGACCCCGGTGTCGAGCAGCTTGTCGAGCCTCGCCTGCGCCGTGTTGCGGGCGATCCCGAGCCGCCGCGACAGCTCTAGGACCCCGAGGCGGGGAGCGGCGGCCAGCTCGGAGATGAGGCGCTTGTCCAACTGGTCCAGGGCCACCCCGTGTTCCACAGATTGTCGCATAATCAGCAATATTACTGAATAGTCTGCTCAATATCCGCTCTAGTTGTTGACCTGAGGAAGCCGGAACAGCTCCACTGATGACATGACCACGATGACGGCCGCCACCACGGCCCCGCAAGCGACCCCGGCTGAGCTCCTCGACGGCTGGGACCACCTCGAGCTCTGGGTGGGCAACGCCCGGGCCATGGCCCAGTTGCTCATATCGGGCTTCGGTTTCCGCTGCACCGGCTACGCCGGGCCCGAGACGGGCATCATGGGGCGGGCCAGCTACCTCCTCGAACAGGGGGAGATCCGTTTCCTCGTCACCGCCGGCCTTGGGCCCGACTCCGAAGTGACGGCCCACGTGCGGCGCCACGGCGACGGCGTGCGCAGCGTGGCCCTGGCCACTCGCCACGTCGACGCCGCCTTCGACTTCGCCCTGGCCCATGGCGCCCAGTCGGCATCCGCGCCCGCCGACCAGGACGACGAACACGGCTCGGTGCGACGCGCCGCGCTATGCAGCTACGGCAGCACCGAGCTCTGTTTCGTAGACCGCGCCGGTTACGGCGGGAATTTCGGGCCCGGTTTCGCCGCCGACGGCCTCCCCGCGGCCACCACCGGCTCCCCGGTCGGATTGGAGGCCCTCGACCACGTGGTGGGCAACGTAGAGCAGGGCCGCCTCGACGACTGGGTGCGCTGGCACGAGGTTGTGCTCGGCTTCACCGAGATGCGTCACTTCGACGCGGATCAGATCTCCACCGAGTTCTCGGCCCTGCGGTCGACGGTCATGTGGAACGGCCGGCAGATCGTGCTCCCGCTCAACGAGCCGGCTGAAGGCCGGCGCAAGAGCCAGATCCAGGAGTTCCTCGACGCCTATACGGAGCCGGGCGTCCAGCACCTCGCTCTGCGCACACCCGACATCGTCACGGCAGTGGACGAGCTGCAGTCCCGGGGGATCCGCTTCCTCACCCCTCCTCCCTCGTACTACGACGACGCCCGGCGGCGCTGCGGCGACATCGACGTGCCCTGGGCCGAGCTGGCCCGCTTGGGGATCCTGGTGGATGTGGACGCCGGTGGATACCTCCTGCAGGTGTTCACCGAGACCGTCGGCGACCGCCCGACGCTGTTCTTCGAGGTGATCCAACGCCACGGCGCCACCGGCTTCGGCGACGGCAACTTCAAGGCCCTTTTCGAGGCCATCGAGCGCGAGCAGGCGCGACGAGGCAACCTGTAAGGCAACGGCGGCACCGTCGCCCGTCGCCAGAGGGGGCTTCGTGGCGCACTACCAACGCATCGGAGACGTCCCGGCCAAGCGCCACACCGTCCACCGCACCGGTGACGGCGAGCGCCTGGCTGAGGAGCTAATGGGCCAGCTCGGCTTCTCCGGGGTGTCGTCGTTGCTGTATCACCGCCACTCCCCGAGCGCCCTGCTCTCGGCGGCGGAGGAACCATGTCGCCGGGACGAGCCGCAGCCCAATGCCGCCGCCGCGCCCTACCACCTGCGCTCGGATCGCCTGAGCCCGGGTGCCGATGCGGTGACCGGCCGCCACGTCCTCATGGGCAACGACGACGTGACCATCTGCTTCGTGCGCAGCACCGGGACGAGCCCGCTCTATCGCAACGCCGCCGGGGACGAGCTCTTCTTCGTCCAGGGCGGCCGGGCCCGGCACCGGTCGGTCTTCGGCACGTTGGAGGTGGGCCCGGGCGACTACGTGGTGGTGCCCGCCTCCACCACTCAGCGGTGGGAAGTGGACCCGGGGCCGCCCTTCGAGGCGCTGGTGCTCGAGGCGGGCGGCCATATCGGCGTGCCGGCCCGCTACCTCGGTCCCACCGGCCAGCACCTCGAAGGGGCCCCCTACTGCGAGCGCGACCTGCGCCCGCCGGTCGGGCCGCTACTCGAGGAAACCACCGGAGTCGAGGTCCTGGTGCGCCACCGCGGAGGCTGGGCCCGGCACACCTACGCCCATCACCCCTTCGACGTGGTCGGCTGGGACGGGTGCGTGTACCCCTTTGCCTTCGCCATCACCGACTTCGAGCCGATCGTCGGGCGCATCCACCAGCCCCCGCCGGTGCACCAGACCTTCGCCGGGCCCGGCTTCGTCGTGTGCAGCTTCGTCCCGAGGCCACTGGACTTCGACCCCTCAGCTGTGCCCATCCCCTACCACCATGCCAATACCGACAGCGACGAAGTGCTGTTCTACGTGTCCGGCGAATTCTCGAGCCGGCGAGGGGCCGGCATCGAAGCCGGCTCCATCACCGTGCACCCCTCGGGCTTCATCCACGGGCCCCAGCCCGGCGCCGTCGAAGGCGCCCTCGGCCTGGCCCGCACCGACGAGACGGCGGTGATGATCGACACCTTCCGGCCTCTGGGCATCACCGCCGGCGCCATGGCGTTGGCTGATCCGCACTACCTCACCAGCTGGACCGACCCCGGGACTCCCTAGCGGGCGCACCCGGCCACCAGCCGTCCGTAGGCGTCGTCGTCGTAGCCGTCGAAGAAGCCGGTCAGCTCGTCCACCATCTGGTCGACCGCCGGCGCCTCGAACAGCACCGGTTGGTAGTGGGTGATGTCGTAGTCGAAGGTGCCCATGTCGGCCAGCGACCATGGGAGCAGCCGGGCTCGCCAGAAGGCGTCGATCTCCCCGTAGGACGAGAGCAGCCCGGCGCCGTAGGCCTTCAACTCACCGTCCTCGCGCACCACGCCGAACTCCAAGGTGAACCAGAAGACCCGGCTGAAGAATTCGTGCGCCTCGTCGGTCTCGGCGCGCAGCGAGGCATGTCCGGCTGCCTGGTAGAGGCTGGCGAATTGGTCACCGGCCAGCATGTTGGCATGCCCGATGATCTCGTGGACTATGTCGGGCTCCGGTGTGTAGAACGGCACGGAGTGGTGACGGATGTACTGCGTCGAGCAGAAGATCCGCTCGGCCAGCGACCCGTAGAACTGCCGGGTGGGCACCAGCCCGGGCACCGGGGCGATGCCGAACCCGGTCAGGTCCCGCAGCCGCTCGTCGACCTCGCTGAGCTGCGGCACGCGGTCCGACGGCAGCACCAGGCGCTCGCAGGCGTCAAGGTAGGCCCGACAGCCATATCGGCGGTGCTTCACCGCCAACTGCCGCGACACCACCTGCCAGACCTCGTCCTCCTCGGGCGAGTACTGCACGTCGGCGATGGGCCCGCCGGGCCGATACGCGTGCCCGGCTTCGGCGATGGCGGCGCGCCGGGCCCGGTAGGCGGGGTCGCTCACCCCAGGGTGGTCGGCGGGGAGCTCCAGTTGCCGGGGGGTGCCGACCAGGGCCATGACCGAAGTGTCCCCCACCGCCGCCAAACGTGCAGTGATTCTCGTCAATCTCAGACGTTCCGTCAGATCTTGGCGATATCCGGTACAATTCGTCTGCCATGAGCCCGGCCCTCGACGACACCGACCGGCGCCTGCTCGACGCCCTGGTGGCCGATGGCCGCATATCGGTCAACGAGCTGGCCCGGGCCACGTCGGTGTCACGGGCCACCGCCTATGCCCGCCTGGAGCGGCTCCAGAGCGAGGGGGTCATCAGCGGTTTCAGCGCCCAGGTCGACCCGGCCGCCCTCGGCTACGCGATCACCGCGCTGGTCCTCGTGAACGTGGAGCAGGGCGACTGGGCCGACGTCCGCGTCCAGCTGGTGGCACTGCCCGGATTCGAGTACCTGGCCGTGACCAGCGGCGGCTTCGACTTCCTGGTCCTGGTGCGGGTGAGTGACATAGCCGAGCTGCGCGACGTCGTGCTGCACCGCTTGCACCGCATGGCGGCGGTGAAGAGCACCCAGACGGTGTTCGTCCTCGACGAGGAGCGCCGGCCCCTGGCCGCCAGCCCGGCGCAGCGGCCGGCCTGACATGCGGTGGTGCACCTATGCGAGCAGCGACGGGACCGACCGCCTGGGCCTGGTCGAGGGCACCCGGGTCCTGGGCCTCGAAGCCGGCGTGCGGCTCGTGGACCTGCTCGGTGACGACGGGGATCGCCTGCGGACAACAGCCGCTTCGGCTCGCACCCGGCCGGCCGAGGAGCTGGAAATGGATGGGCTGATGCTTCGGGCGCCTATTGCGGTGCCTCCCTCGGTCCGCGACTTCCTGTCGTTCGAGGGCCACATCCGCAACACCCGGGGCGATCCCGTGGATCCGGGCTGGTACGAGCAGCCTGTCTTCTACTTCTCCAACCCGGCCGGGGTGATCGGGCCCCACGACGACGTGGCCATCGCCCCGGGCTCGAGCGAATGGGACTACGAGCTCGAGGTGGCCGCCGTGGTGGGTCGGCCCGGATCGGACCTAACCGCCGACGAGGCCGAGAGTCACATCGCCGGCTACATGGTCATGTGCGATTTCTCAGCCCGCGACCTGCAGCGCCGCGAGATGGCCCAGGGGCTCGGCCCGGCCAAGGGCAAGGACTCGGCCACCTCCTTCGGGCCGGTGATGGTCACCCCCGACGAGCTCGAGCCCAGGCGCTCACGACGGGCTTTCGACCTCGCCATGGACGTGTCGGTCAACGGGCGCCACGCCGGCGGCGGGTCGCTCGACGACCTCTACTGGAGCTTCGGCGACATGGTGGCCTACGCCAGCCGCGGCACCACCGTGCGCCCCGGCGACATCATCGGATCGGGCACGGTCGGCACCGGCTGCATCCTCGAGCACCGGCGCCTCGGGCGCGACGTGGGCTGGTTGTCGCCCGGCGACGTGGTCGAGCTCGAGGTCGAGTTGATCGGCACGTTGCGTCACCGGGTCAGAGCCGGCCGCCCCGCGGTCGCGCTGCGACCACCCCGCACCTCGTAAGCGTCACCGTTCCCCGGTCACAGCGGCCCCCGGATCCGCCAAGGGCGTGGGGAAGTACCGGTGGTGGTGGCGTCCGGTCACCTCGTACACCGCTGTCCCCCGCCGGCCATCGTCGGCCTCCACCGCCATTAGGTGCTGGCCTCCCCCGTAGAACGGCCCGTAAGGAGCACACCACGAACCGGTGCCGTGGAGGCGAATACCGCGCCCGTCGGCCAGCGAGAACTCCACCTCTCCGGCCAGGCCCGTCACCTCGTCGCCCGTGGTGCCGAAAGCGACGGGCTCTCCTCCGGCGCCGGTCCAGTGCAGGTCGTGGCGGAACGCCACCACCGGCACCGGGGCCCCACCTCCGGCCGGCGCCCAGCAGCCGTCGGTGAACACCGGTGCGCCGTCGGCCAACTCCCAATGCCATACGCCGAGCATCCCGTCGGGTAGTTGCACGGCCAGCCACATCCATAGGGGGATGCGGGCGTGGTGGCGCACGCCCCACGAGTGGTCGCGCTGGCCCATCCAGTGGTCCACCTCGAACTCCGCGTCGCCGCGTCGGTAGGAACCGCTGAAGGTCCCCGACTGGATCATGTGGCTCTGGTCCCACAACAGCGACCCGTCCTCATGGCGGAGCCGTCCACGGCGCAACCCGTAGGGGGCCGTGCGCGCCTCGAAGCGCAAGTGGGCCGAGAACCCGCTCGACTCCTCCACGTCCACCCGGAGGCGCCGGTACGGCTCCTCCACCTCGACGGTCACCGGGCCCACCGTGGTGCGCTGCGGGTCACCGTCGGCGGGGCGCTGGTGGTAGAGAAACAGCCGCTCCCCTCCCACCCGGCCCAGGACCAGCGCGTCAAGCATCCGTCGAGCCGGATAGGTGGCCATGGCCACGATGACCACGTCGGTGTCGGCCTCGGGGCCGTGGGCGACGAAGAAGTAGCTCTCGCGCCAGTGCTCGTGCTCGATGCCCACCACCGACAACGGCTCGGGGATTTGGTGGACGAAGCGCTCGTCGTCCGGGCTCAGCTCGACCACGACACCACGCCCTTCAGCTGAGCCCGAGCAGCGACTCGGACTCGAGGTCAAGGATGTGATCGGCGTGGCGCCGGGCCATGGTCAGAAACATCTCGTCTCCCCGGCTGGTGCGAGCCACCATCATCGACGCCGCCACAGCCATGAGATATCCGGCGTACCCGTACCGGCGGTAGTCGTCGAGCAGTGCGTTGTAGCTGTAGCCCGACACCCCCTCGCCCACCAGGCGCTGGTGGTAGTAGTGCAGAAGCTCGTCCTCGCACATGCGCCTGGTTTCGACCTCCATGGAGCCACCCAGGAAGTACGACACGTCGAGCGCCCCTGGGCCGAGGATCACGGTCTGCCAGTCCACGATGGCCACGGTGTCGGCTCCGAAGAGGAGGTTGTCCACGCGGTAGTCGGCGTGCTGCACGGTCCGAGGGCCGGGTTGGATGCGCAGGTACGACCCGACACGGGGGAAGAAGCGCTCGCCCACCTCGATCACGTACTCGTCAAGGGCCGGTCCGTAGCGCTGGACGAAGCCGTCGAAGAGCTCCGGAAGCAGCTGCTCCAAGGTGGCCGTGCTGGGCTCGTCCCGGCGGTGCAGCCACGACAGGCGCTCGAGGAGGCGGTCTCCCCAGTGCGGCGCATGCACGGCGGCCAGTTCGCCCAGGGCCCGGGCCGCCTCGTCGGTGGTGCAGCCGGCCATCTGGTCACCGGGACGGGCCGGGGCCAGGTCCTCCAGGATCAACACGAACCGGCCGGTGGGCGGGTCCACCTGGCCGTGGTGACACGCCGGGATGCGCGCCGGCAGCCCGGAAGCCAACTCCTGGTAGAAGCGCACCTCGACTTCCGCAGTCCGCATGGCCACACCGGTGCTGCGGCTGGCCTCGTCGGCGGCAGTGAACTTTCCGACCACGCTGGGCACGACGCCGGGCCCCTCGGCATCGAGATGAAGCCTGAAGCGCACGCTGTCGCCCATCTGGCCCGTGCCCACCGGCTCGACATCGAAGCCCACCAGCTTGGCTTTGCCGATCGCACCGGCCCGGCCCAGCACCTCGCCGAGCCAGGGGGCGTCCACGTCCTCGGGGCGCCACACCGGCCGCGCCTGGGACGACATGGGTCTCGACAGTAGACGAGCAAGGCGCCGAGACCTTGCCGCGCCGGCGGTCACGCCCTAGATTTCGCCCTGCTCCGGGCGTCAGGCGGATGGCCCGGTGGGGAGGACTCATGGGGCGGAAACGGCGGCGTTGGGTGCTGGTGGGCGGGGGCCTCATGGCCATGGCCGCCACCTCGTTGGTCACGGCCACCGGCGCAGGTGCCGGGTCCGGCGCCGGAACCGGAACCTCGGCGGCCGAGTTCCTGGTCGGCTTCGCCAAGCAGAGCATCACTCCTGCAGCGCCGTTTTCCTACCTGGGCGGCGAAGGTTGGTTGCGCATCGGCACCACCGAGTACGAACCGCTGTACGTGCGCACGCTCACGATCCAGGGCACCGACGGCCACGGCAACGCCGTGGGGAATCCCATCGTCCTGTCGGCGGTCGACTCCCAGGGCTACTTCGCCGGGTACCAAGCCGGAGCCTCGCAGCTGGGGGTGGCCGACTACGGCTACGACCAAATCAGGGCGGCCATGTCGGCCGCCACCGGCGTCCCCACCGCCGACCTGGCCCTGAGCTCCACCCACACCCACACCGCTCCCGACACCCTCGGCATATGGGGCGGCTCGCCCGTGAGCTACTTCGAAACGGTGAAGAGCGCCTGCGTGGCCTCGCTCACCGCCGCCTTGCACAGCGCCAAGCCCGCCTGGTTGCGCCACGGCCAGGCCGACGGCTCGGCGTACGTCTACAACCCCATCCCGACCTCGGTGGCCCCCAACGACTACTCGGATCCGGCCACCTGGCCCCTCGATGGGGAGTTACGCACGCTGCAGGCGCTTGAGTGGGGAACCGACACACCCATCGTCACGCTCTTCGACTTCGGCGTGCACCCCGACATCCTGGAGGGCAGCCCGCTCATCAGCCCCGACTGGCCGTCGCAGGTCATCGGCCACATCGGCGCCACCTACGGCGGCGACGCCATGTTCGTGCCCGGGACCATCGGCGAGGAGCCGGTGTTCCCCGGTGGCGACGTCCAGCCCCACACCGTGGCCTACCTCGAGTCCGAGGAATCGGCCTACGCCCACGAGATCGACCATGTCGTGGACCAAGCCGTCGGGGCCACCGCCACCACCGTCACCACCGGTGGAGTCGGCGCCCGGCTCGTGCACGTCGAGCTCCCGGGGGCCAACGCCTTGCTGCTGGCCGATGACTACGTGGACACGCCGGCCGACGTGCAGAACCAGCTCCAGCTCGGCCATCTGCAGCGGGCGCTGGTGCCCCCGTACCTCACCGCCAATGCGCTGGGCACCATGGTGAGCGCCATGCGCATCGGCGACGGCGTGCTGCTCAACACCCCCGGCGAGTCGTACTCAGACATCTGGTTCTCCGCCACCGACCAGATCAAGGCCTCGTGGTACCTGCTGTCGGGCCTGACCAACGACCAGGTCGGGTACCTCACCTTGCCGGCCGAATGGCCGGTGGCCAACGCTTACGGCGTCATGAGCCCCGCCGCGCTGTACTCGGTGGGGCCGACGGCCGGAGCCGATGTGGTGGCCGGGCTCGACCTTGCCGCCGGCGAGCTCGGCTTCGCCGTCCACGCCTCGGCGGCCGACCTGTTCTCAGATCGCGACCCGGTAGCCGCCCAGATGCTCTACTGCGTGACGTCAGGGGCCTGCCAACAGGCGGTGCAGGGCAACGTTCCCTGACGTCGGCGGAGGGAGACGAGGGCGGTCAGCCAAAGCCGCCGATGCCTTCGAGGGCCAGCAGCGCGCGCTTCATGGGAAGGCCGCCGCCATAACCTCCGATCCGCCCGCCGCTCGCCACCACCCGGTGGCACGGCAGCACGATCGGAAGCGGGTTGGCCCCGTTGGCCTGGCCCACGGCCCGCAAGGCCCGGGGCCGGCCCACCATGACGGCCAGCTCGGCGTAGCTGACGGTCTTGCCGTAGGCGATTTCGCCCAGCGCCCTCCACACGTCGCACTGGAACGTCGTGCCGCTCAATTTGATAGGAACGTCGAACTCGGTGCGCGTGCCGTCGAAGTACTGGCCGAGTTGGATCACCGCCTGGCGCAGCGGTCCGGGCAGGGCGGAGGCGTCCTCGCCCCTCGGTAGCCCGGCGCTCGAGCGCCCCGGCATGGGCAGGGCGATGAGGGTCAGGGCCTCGTCGGTGCCGTCGATGATCAGCGTGCCGATGGGGCTTCGCAGGGAGATGGGGGTTTTCATGCGGCGTGCGCTCCTTTGTTCGGGCCCGACACGGGCACGGACCACAGATGGGCCTGGGCGTAGGCACGCCAAGGCCTCCAGCGCTCGGACAGGGCGGTGATAGCCAAGGGGTCGTCGGGCTGGCCCAAAGTGGCCATGGCCCGGCGCAGGCCCAGGTCCCCGGCTAGCAGGACGTCGGGATCGGCCAGCGCCCGCATGGCCACGTAGGACGCCGTCCACGGGCCGATGCCCGCTACCTCGAGCAGGCTCCGGCGCAGCTCGTCGGGTGAGGCCCCGGCGTCGATGACCACCCGGCCGGCCGCCGTGGCCTCGGCCAAGGCTCCGATGGCCCGGCGGCGGGCGGCGGGCATGGCGAAGGCGCCGGGCCGGGTGGCAGCCAGTTCGGCCAGCGCTTCCGGCGAGGGGAAGGTGTGGGTCAACTGGCCGTGGCCGTCAGCCAGGGGACGTCCCGCCGCCGCCACCAGGGTGCTGGCCACCGTGCGGGCGCCGGCCACCGACACCTGCTGGCCGATCACCGCCCGCACGGCCAGCTCGAAGCCGTCCACGCAACCCGCCACCCGCCGCCCTGGCACCGCCTTCACCAAAGGGCCGAGCAGTGCGTCGGCGCCCAGGACCTCGTCCACGGCTACCGGGTCGGCGTCGAGATTGCCCAGATGCCGGCACCGGGCCACCGCCGTGGTCAGGTCGCGCAGGTCGGCCAGGGCGAACACGGCGCGCAGGTAGCCATCGGCCGGCGTGATCTCGACCGTGCCGTCGCCATGGGGCAGGCGGAGGCTGCGACGGTAGGTCAGCCCGTCGTACACCTCGATGCCGGGTACGGCCCGGGCGCCGAGGAACCCGAACAGCGCATCGCCGGCCAATGGGCGGCGGTAGGCCAGGCGCAGCGACAGCGCCGACGCCCCCCCTTGCCGGCGGTGCTGACGCCTCCCGGCCAGGCGCAGCTCAGTGGGGGTCCGGGCGAAGACCTGCCGCACGGATTCGTTGAACTGCCGGACGCTCGAGAATCCGGCGGCGAAGGCCACCCCGGCGGCGGCCAGGTCGGTCGTCTCGAGCAGCAGCCGAGCGGTCTGGGCCCGCTGGGCCCGGGCCAGGGCCAGTGCGCCGGTGCCGACCTCGGCCACCAACGTGCGGTGCAGTTGGCGCTCGCTGTAGCCGAGGCGCCGGGCCAGCCCCGAGACGCCTTGGCGATCGACCTCACCGTCGAAGATGAGCTTCACGGCCCGCGCCGCCACATCGGCGCGCCCCAACCACTCGGGCGAGCCCGGAGTGGCATCGGGCCGGCAGCGTAGACAAGCCCGGAACCCGGCCTGTTGGGCGGCGGCCGGCGTGGGAAAGAAACGCACGTTGCGCTCCTGGGGTGTCGTGGCCGGGCAGCTCGGACGGCAGTAGATGCCGGTGGAGGTCACCGCCATGAAGAACCACCCGTCGAAACGGGGGTCACGGCTCCGCACGGCCCGGTAGCAACGGTCGAAGTCCTCCACCGCTGCGCATCGTGACACGGCGGGGGCCGCCTGTCTGGCGGTTTTCGGACGTCGGGTTTTAGGGCCGGCCCGCCCCCACCAGGCCGTTGCCCCAGATGGGTTGGATCTGGACGTCCTGGCCCGTTTGTGGGGCATCGATGACGTCCCCGTTGCCCACGTACATGCCCACGTGCTGCACCGAGCTGGTGCCGTCGTCCCAGAACACGAGATCCCCGGGCTGGAGGTCCGACATCGATACGTGCGGAATTGCGTCGTACTGCTCTTGGGCGGTGCGCGGCAGCTGAACTCCGGCCTGGCGCCACGACCACTGGGTCAACCCCGAGCAGTCGAAGCCCGGGGCGGTCGAGCCTTTGGGGGACTCCGCCCCCCACTGGTACGGCACTCCCAGCTGGCTCTCGGCCGCCTGCACGGCGCCGCCCGCCCCCGGCGACACGGCCACGTTCCCGCTGTCGCCTGATCCGCCATGGGCGGCGGCGGCGGCGGCGGCGGCCGCTTCCTCGGCAGCCAGTCGGGCTTGGTAGGCGGCAGCGGCGGCGGCCTGCTCGGCTTGTTGCTTCTGCGCCACCAGTGTGGCCACCTGCCCCGTGGCTTGTGCCAGCGCCGACTGCTGGGCCGACTCGATGGCCTGGGCCTGCTGGCGTGAGCCAGCAACCTGCGCAGCGGCGTCGCTGGCCTGGCTCTCGGTGGTCTGGAGCTGGGACTCCTGCGCGCTCAAGGCAGCCTGAGCCTGGTGCAGGGCGTCGATGGCGTTGTTCAGGTCGCTGCTCGCCACCTGGCGGTATTCCTGGGTTACGAGAGCATTCTCGCCGCCGGTGGAGAAGAGGCTCTCGAAGGAAGAGTCGGTGGCCCCGCTCATGTAACTGCGCAGCGCCTCGCTGCGCAGGTTGGCTTCGGCATGGGCCACGCGCGCCTCGGTCTGCGCCACCTGCGCCTGGGTGGCCGCCAGCTGCGTGTCGAGTTGCTGCACCTGTTGCTGTGCCACTTCGTACTGCTGGGACAGCTCATCGAGACGGGCGCCGTCGGCCTGCAGCTGCGCCGCGATCTGGGCGGCGCGAGCCTGAGCGCCCTGCAGTTGGCCCGATACCTGGTTGACGCGGCTCTGGGTGTCGGAGACGGGATCGGCACCGGCCGCCGCTGTCACCGAGGTCAGCATGACGGTCGCCGCCAGGGCGACCAACACCAACTGCAGCCCCGCCCTCTGCCTGCGCCGAGATGACGGTGGCGTCGAAGACCGATCGACGTCACTCACTATGGGGATCATTCCTAACAACTGGCGCCCTCAGATGCAAGGAATTGGCCGTTCGACACGGATTCGCCGATGTCGTCGAGGGTTCGCGGTAGCGCTACTCCTCGTCGCCGGCCGGCACCACCAGGACCGGCACGGTCGCCTGGTAGAGCAGCTTGTGCGGCACGGAGCCCAAGATGGCCCCCACGATGGGCCGCTAGCCGGTACCTCCGACCACGATGACGCGAGCGGCGCGCTCGTCAGCGGCAGCCAACAACGACTCCACCGGTCGCATAGGCACCACCACGGCGTCGACGGTGACATCGGCGTCGAGCTGCGACGCCTGCTGCACGGCCTTGGCCACCACGTCGGCCCCGAGCTTCTCGAGTTGGCGCCGGTAGTCGGCCACCTCACCGCCGACCGGACTCGGCTCGTAGCCGAAGACCACAGCCAAGGTGGCATCGAAAGCCCGGGCCACTGTCACGGCCACGGCCAGCGCCGCCTGCGATCCCTCGGAGCCGTCGTAGCCGAGCACCACATCGCCGGCCATCAGCGGCCTCCCCCGGCGGCCGACAGCGGAGACAACGGCGGCGACAACGGCGGGGCCTGGGTGTCGAGGGACTGAGCCGTCTGACGGCCGTGGCGGAAGAAGGTCCGATGTCGCGCCATCCACGCCAGCATGATCGGTACCCCCACCAACAGCAAGCCGATGCCGATGACCACCGGCGGGCCGAGGCCCTTGGCGTAGAGGTGCAGGCCGAGCACGTGAGTATCGAAGTGCACGAAGCGGAACCATGTGGTCTTGCCGTTGGACGAGTTGACCGGGTTCGAATACCAGAACAGGGCGTCGAAGAAGATCCCGGTGAGCATGAGGGCGCCGAGCAGAGGGGCCAGCCCGATGAAAACGAAATTCTTGAGGCTCCGGAACACCAACCGCCGGTAGTACACGATGCAGGCGAAGCCGGTCATGGCGTAATAGAAGGAGATGCCGAAGCCGAGAGCCAGAATGGAATTGCCGAGAACATCGGTGCTGATGAGGGTGAGCACCACATACCACACCACCGACAGCAGCCCGAAGAGGGCGGTGGCGTAGCCCGGCGTGAGATATCGCGGATTGATGCGCCCGAGGCGGATGGGCAGGGCTTTGTGCACCGCCATCGACAGCGACGAGCGCGCTGCGGGCAGGATGGGTGGTCTGGGTCGAGGCCGATGCCGAAGTGAGCACGGCCACGATGAGTAGCTTGTCCCACGGCGAGCCGAGCACGTCGTGCCCCAAGGCGTTCAGCACGTCAGCGGCGTTGTTGGTGAGGAAACCGGCTCCGTGGAAGGCCTGCGCCGCGATGGACACCACCAGGTAGATGCCGACCAGTACCAACGTGGAGAGCACGGCGGCCAGGGTGACGAAGCCAAGCGAGGCGGCCAGGCTGTAGGCCGGCGCCGTCGAGGCCACCCCGATGACCAGGCTCGACAGCAGGCTCAAGGCGCCCACTTTGAGGCCCTTCTGGCCGGGGGCTTCCCCAGCGGCCAGTGTCCCGATGGTGCTGGACGCAGCCGTGCTCATCGGCCGCCCTCCCGCTTGGATCCGAGCATATTCGCAGGGAATTTGCCCTTGGACGAGTGATCTCGTTGTATAATGGCCAAAATGACTACGGATTCCTGGCACGGCGCACCATCGGCGATGCCCGGGGACGGAGCATAAGACCAATCTCGGGAAGGTTCGGGATTTCGCCATGGCGACCATCGCCGGCACAGACGTCACGCTGGAGCACTTCATCGGCGGCCACTTCCGCCCCGGTGGCGAGGGGACCATGACGGTGACGGCCCCGGCCACCGCCGAGGTGCTGGCCGAGGTGCCCAGAGCCGGCGACGAGCAGGTCGATGCCGCTGTCGCCGCCGCCACCGCCGCCTTCGACGGCTGGGCCGCCACCTCGCCGGGCGAGCGCAGCGCGGCGTTATTGGCCATGGCCGACGCCGTGGCGGCCCACGCCGAGACGTTCTCGGCCCTGGAGTCGCTCAATGTAGGCAAGCCCACAGCCGCGGTCCCCGAGGAGATGGCCTTCGTGGTCGACAACCTCCGCTTCTTCGCCGGCGGGGCCCGAATGCTCGAGGGACGGGCGGCGGGCGAGTACCTGACCGGCTACACCTCGATGCTGCGGCGCGATCCGGTGGGTGTGGTGGCCTCCATCACGCCGTGGAACTACCCGCTCATGATGGCGGCCTGGAAGCTCGGGCCGGCCCTGGCTGCCGGCTGCACCGTCGTGCTCAAGCCCAGCGAGCTCACCCCGCTCACCACCTTGAAGCTGGCCGAGCTGGTGGCCGAGATCTTCCCGCCCGGCGTGGTCAACGTCGTCATCGGCGACGGAGCCACCGGCGCCGCTCTGGCGCGCCACCCCGGAGTCGACATGGTGTCGCTGACCGGCTCGGTGCCGACCGGCAAAGCCATCGCCGAGGCGGCCAGTGCCACCTTGAAACGCGTGCACCTGGAGCTCGGGGGCAAGGCGCCGGTCATCGTCTTCGACGACGCTCCCCTGGACGACCTGGTGGCCGGGGTACGGCTGGCCGGCTTCGCCAATGCCGGCCAGGACTGCACCGCCGCGTCGCGCGTGATCGCCGGGCCGGCCATCTACGACTCCGTGGTGGAGTCCCTGACCGAGGCGGCCTCATCGCTCGTCGTCGGCGATCCTTCCGACGCGCAGACCGAGCTCGGCCCGCTGGTATCGGAACGTCAACGGGCCCGGGTGGCCGGATTCGTGGACCGTGCCCTGTCGTCGGGAGCCAAAGCCGCCACCGGCGGTCGCTCCAGCGACGGACCGGGCTGGTTCTACGAGCCGTCGGTGCTGGTGGGCATGGACCAGAGTGCCGAGATCATCCAGCACGAGGTCTTCGGGCCGGTGGTCACCGTCCAGCGCATGGCCGACGAGGACCAGGCCATCGCCATGGCCAATGGAGTGGAGTACGGACTGGCCGCCAGCGTGTGGACCAGTGACGTAGGCCGAGCCATGCGCGCCGCGGCGAAGCTCCGCTTCGGCACGGTGTGGGTCAACGACCACATCCCGCTGGTGTCGGAGATGCCGCACGGCGGCTTCAAGCACTCGGGGTATGGCAAGGACCTGTCCGCCTACGCCATCGACGCCTACACCGAGGCCAAGCACGTCATGGTCAAGT
Source organism: Acidimicrobiales bacterium (assembly GCA_035531775.1). Taxonomy (GTDB): domain Bacteria; phylum Actinomycetota; class Acidimicrobiia; order Acidimicrobiales; family UBA8190; genus DATKSG01. The sequence continues at coordinate 24,364 of DATKSG010000076.1, forward strand.
GGTGACCGGTCACCGCACCGAATCCAGCCGCATGCACCGACACGCCGAACAATACCGACACACCGAAAAATACCGACACACAAGACCCACGAGGTGAACCGACATGACACAGGTGATACGAGAGCTACCGACCTTCGGGCTCAAGAGTAAACAGGCCTCCGACGACGGGATCACGGACGTCGAGCGGATCAGCGCCCGGGCCAGGGAGTTGTTCCGACGGGAGCTGACTGCGCTCGCCGCCCGTACCCCGAAGTCACACGAGCTGTACGACCGTGCTGTGCGGTCCATGCCCCTGGGCGTGACGTCGTCGTTCCAGGCGGCCAAGCCCTACCCCATCTACTTGGAGCGCGGGCTCGGGGCCGAGGTGTGGGACGTGGACGGCACCCGCTACATCGACTTCCACAACGGATTCGGGTCCATGGCCGTCGGCCATGCCCATCCCAAGGTGGTGGCCGCCATAGAGCGGGCGGCCAGGACCGGCACCCACTTCGCCGTGACCACCGAGGCCTCGGTGCTGCTGGCCGAGGAGCTGTGCCGGCGCTTCGGCCTCGAGCGGGTGCGCTTCACCAACTCAGGCACCGAATCCACCATGGACGCCATACGGGTGGCGCGCGGCGTCACCGGGCGCGACTTGGTGGTGAAGATCGAGGGTTCGTACCACGGGCACCACGACACCGTCATGTTCTCGGTGTCACCCAGCTTGCAGCTCATCAAGTTGGCCGACGAGTCGGGCATGTCGCCTCCCGCCTCTCGCGGCATCCCGGCCTCCATGGCCGAGCACACCGTGGCCGTGGCCTACAACGATCTGGTCGTGGTGGAGGAGCTGTTCTCCCGCCGCGGCCACGAGATCGCCTGCTTCATCTTGGAGCCGGTGATGATGAACATCGGGATCGTGCGACCGGCTCCCGGCTACCTCGAAGGCCTGCGCCGGCTGTGCACGCGATACGGCATCGTCCTCATCTTCGACGAGGTGAAGACGGGGGCCACCATCGCCGCCGGCGGCGCCACCGAGCGCTTCGGCGTGCAGCCCGACCTCGTGTGCCTGGCCAAGTCCATCGCCGGAGGCATCCCGGCCGGGGCCTTCGGCGGCCGGGCCGACCTCATGGACGAGATCGCCGAGGGCATCGCCCAACAGGGAACCTTCAACGGCAATCCGCTGGCCGCCGCCGTCGGCTTGGCCACCTTGACCGAGGTGCTCACGCCCGACGCCTACCGGCACTTCGACCGCATCGGCACCCGCTTGGCCGACGGCTGTGCCGCCGCCATCGCCGGCAGCGGCATCGGGGCGCATGTGGTCGACCTCGGCTGCAAGGGCTGCGTGTCGTACCGAAGCGAGCCCCTGGTCGACTACCGCAGCTTCCTCCAGACCGACCCGGACCTCTTCGACGCCTCGTGGGCCTGGATGGTGAACCGGGGCATCTTCATGACTCCGGGCAACGAGGAGCAGTGGACCCTGTCGGTACAGCATGACGACGCCCACATCGACCGCTTCGTGTCGGTGTTCGCCGACTTCTGCTCGGCCGTGGCCGGCTGACACGACCGGCGGGGAACAGCTCCGGTCAGTAGCCCAGCGCGTCGCGGGCGCGGAACCACCACCCGGCGGCGGCCAGGGCCCCGGGCAAGCGCGACGGCGCCGGGACCCGGGGCCAGGCCAGGCCGGCGAAGGCGGGCAGCTCCCCCTGGCCGCACAACCAACGTCCGACGGCGGTGCCGAACGACGTGGACAGGGCGATCCCTGTGCCGCAGTAGCCCATGGCGTAAACCACGCCGCTGCCCCGGTGCCGCCCCACATGCGGCATGCGGTCGGCGGTGAGCGCCACTGGACCACCCCAGGCCCGCTCCACGCGCACGCCGGCCAGCTGGGGATGCACCTCGACCATGGCGCGGTACAGGCGGTCGCGGGCTTGCTCCACCGTGGTGGCGGCCAACGAGGTGCGCCCGCCGAAGAGCAGCCGCGAGCCGTCGGGCGACAGCCTCCAGTAGTTCAGGAGGTTCCTGGTGTCGAAGAACATGCGTCCCCGGGGGCTCACCGATCGTGCCACGTCGGGACCGAGGGCCTCGGTGGCGATGATGAAGCTTCCGATGCGCAGCACCCGGCGCCCGAGCCACGGCACCAGGCGGCGATCGGTGGTGCCGTTGGTAGCCATCACCACCTCGCCGGCGCGCAAAGCCCCGGTGCCGGTGCGCACCACCGCCCCCCCGGGCCCTCCGGGGTGGCCCTCGATCGACAGCGCCGTCACCTCACCGTGCACCTCGGCCCCCGCCGCCGTGGCCGACTCGAGCAGCCCGGCGGCGAAGCGAGCCGGGTGCAGCGCCGCGCTCCTGGTGACCACCAACCCTGCCTCGAAGCACGGCGAGCCGATCTCGGCCCCGAGGTCGTCACCCTCGAGGACGTGAGCCTCCTCGCCGACCTCCGCGTAGGCGGCGGCCACGTGGTGCAGGTGCCGGGCGTGGCGCCGGTGCCGGGCCAGCTCAACGTGGCCGGTACGGTCCCAGGCACAGTCGGCGCCGGTCTGCGCCACCAGCCGCTCCACGCCCTCGAAGGCCTCCACGCACGAGCGCCACAGGCGCTCCCCTCCGGGGCGGGCCAGGAGGCGAGCCAGGTCGAGCTTGACCCCGGGGTGGACCATGCCGCCGTTGCGGCTGCTGGCCTCGGACGCCGGGCGGCGGCGGTCGAGCACCACCACGTGCCGGCCACGGCGGGCCAGCTCGAGTGCGGCGGCCAGGCCGGTGTAGCCGGCGCCCACCACGACGACGTCGGCCTCGGTCGGCAGGAGACGCTCGGTGGTGGCCGCCAGGGGCGACTGGTCCCACCAGTAGGGCGTGGAGGCGTAGTGCGGCGACAGCGGTGCGCGATGCGTGGCCCCACACTGGCACCGGCAGGTAGGTTCGACAAGGAAGCGACGAGGGGAGCACCAAAAGTGGCGCCGAGCGACGGGCTGGTCCCTGATGACATCGACAGGCGCATCATCTCCGAGCTCCAGCAGGACGGCCGCAAGCCCTACACGCAGATCGCCCCGGCCGTCGGACTGTCCGAAGCCGCCGTGCGCCAGCGGGTGCAGCGCCTCATCGACGGCGGGGTGATGCAGATCGTGGCCGTCACCGATCCTCGGGTGCTCGGCTTCGGCCGCCAGGCCATGATCGGCCTCAAGGTGGAGGGCGACACCCGCCTGGTGGCCGACGCCGTGGCCGCCATGCCCGAGGTCGAGTACGTCGTGCTCACCGGAGGCTCGCTCGACGTCCTGATCGAAGTGGTGGTGGAGGACGACGAAAGGCTCATCGAGCTGCTGAACGACAAGATCAGGGCCATTCCCGGCGTGCGTGAGACCGAGACCTACATCTACCTCCGGATCCACAAAGAGACCTACGAGTGGGGGCGGTGATGAGCGACCTTCAGGACAAGGCCAAGCGGCATCTGTGGATGCACTTCACCCGCCTGGGCGCGTACGCCCAGCGCGACGTGCCCATCTTCACCAGGGGGTCGGGGGTGCGCCTGTACGACGAGCACGGCCGCGCCTTCCTCGACGGGCTGGCCGGGCTCTTCGTGGTCCAGGCCGGCCATGGTCGGGCCGACCTGGCCGAAGCCGGACGGCGCCAGGCCGAGCAATTGGCCTACTACCCGATCTGGTCCGCCGCCCACCCGGCCGCCATCGAGCTGGCCGCTCGTCTGGCCGAGCTGGCCCCTGGGGACCTCAACCGGGTGTTCTTCACCACCGGCGGGTCCGAGGCGGTGGAGTCGGCCTGGAAGCTGGCCCGGGCCTACTTCAAGGCCGTCGGTCAACCCGGGCGCACCAAGGTCATCTCCCGCAATCTGGCCTACCACGGCACCACCATGGGGGCCTTGGCCGTGACCGGCCTGCCCGCCATCCGCACCCAGTTCGAGCCGCTCGTGCCCGGCGCCGTGCATGTGGCCAACACCAACCGATACCACAGCGCCTTCGATCACGAGGTGGACGCCGACGACGAGCGCTTCGCCTCGGCCTGTGCCGATGCCATCGAGCAGGCCATCGTGGCCGAAGGCTCCGACACGGTGGCGGCCGTCTTCCTCGAGCCCGTCCAGAACACCGGCGGGTGCTTCCCTCCGCCCCCGGGCTACTTCGCCAAGGTGCGCGACATCTGCGACCGCCACGGCGTTCTGCTCGTATCCGACGAGGTCATCTGCGCCTTCGGGCGCCTGGGCCACTGGTTCGGCGCCCAGCGCTACGACTACCTGCCCGACATGCTCACCTTCGCCAAGGGGGCCACGTCGGGGTACGCGCCACTCGGCGGCGTGCTGTGTCGCGACTTCCTGGCCGAGCCTTTCCTCAGCGGCGACGCCAGCTTCGCTCACGGCATCACCTTCGGCGGCCATCCGGTGTCGTGTGCCGTGGCCCTGGCCAACCTCGACGTCCTGGCCGAAGAGGGCATCGTCGACCACGTGGCGGCCACCGAAGGTGCTCTGGCCGAGCGGCTCCAGGCGCTGCGCGACATCCCGTTGGTGGGCGACGTGCGAGGGGCGGGCTTCTTCTGGGCGCTGGAACTGGTGAAGGACGCCGACGACCCGACGGTGTGCTTCAGTCCCGAGGAGCGCACCAGCCTGATCCGCACCAGCGTGGCCCCGGGCTTGTTCGAGGCCGGGCTCATCTGCCGCGCCGACGACCGCGTCGACCCCGTGGTTCAGCTGTCGCCGGTGCTGCTGTGCGGGGACGACGAGTTCGACGAGATCGAGCACATCCTGCGCGGCGTGCTCAGCGCCGCCGCCAGGCGCTAGGTAGGGCCCGGTTCAGGGAGTGGTCGTGGAGGTGGTGGAGGTCGTCGAGGTGGTCGACGACGTTGACGTGGTCGTGGTCGTGGGACAGCTCGGGTAGTTCGAGCCCCCGGGGCATCCGGTGGCCGGCTGCGTGGTGTCGGACACCGGCACCGTGGTCGACGTGGTGGACGACGTCGAGGTGGTGGGCGAGCTGTGCGCGGTCGTCGAAGTCACAGATGTAGTCGGAGTCGAGCCCGAGCCCGCCGCCCTGGTGGCCGGCATGGGCGCCGTGGTGGAGGTCACCCCGGTGGCAGCGGCCGTGACCGGGCCCCGCCCCGAGGGGCTGTGGCCGCTCGGGGACGGCCCCACCAGGGCCAGGGCGCCTACTACGGCGCCCACCACCACCACGAGCAGGCCACCGCCCGCGAGCACCAGACCCCCTCGTCTCCCCACGGGCGCAATTGTACGCATCGGTGGCTAGAACGGCACGGATTGCGCGTGCTTGCGCGAAAAAGGGTCTTTCAGCTGCGACCCGTACACTGCGCTCGTCTCGAGGCTCGGGCCCCCGGGGCCCACGGCCAGGCAGGAGGTGGGGCCGGTGACCGACGACCAGCTGGGCCAGATCGAGGAGATCCGCCAGCTCAAGCACGTGTACTTCCGCCTGCTCGACACCAAGCGCTTCGACGAACTCGGCCGCCTGCTCACCGAGGACGCCACCTCGGCCTACCAGTCGGGCCGGCTGTCGCACCAGGGCCGCCAGGAGGTTGTGGCCTTCCTCACCGAGTCGCTCGGCGACCCGGCCATCGTCACCATGCACACCGGGCATCATCCCGAGATCGAGCTGCGCTCCCCCACCGAGGCCGAGGGCACGTGGTACTTGGAGGACCTGGTCATGGCCACCGCACATGACGTCGTGGTGCACGGCACCGCCATCTACCACGACGCCTACCGCAAGGAAGAAGGGCACTGGCGCATCTGCCACACCGGCTACGAGCGCATCTTCGAGGAGCGTCGGCGGCGCTCGACCGGCGAAGTGCTCGGCCTCACCACCATGTTCGATTAGCGGACTGTCCGGCTAGGGGACGAGCACCACCTTGCCGGCCACCGAGCGCTCGAGGAGCCCTGCCATGACCGACGCCGCATCCTCGAGAGGACGCTCGGCCGGGGCCACCGGGTGCAGGCGCCCGGCGTCCACCATGTGGAGCAGTTCCCCGAGCATGGCCCGGTTGCCGGCCGGGTCCGAGAAGGCCCACGCTCCCCAGTCCACGCCCACCACCGTACGGTTGTTGAGCAGCACCTGGTTGAGCGGCACCCCGGCGATGGGCCCCGAGGCGAAGCCGATGACACACAGCCTCCCGAAGCGCCCGGTGGCTCGCAGCGCCGGCTCGCTGTGGCGCCCGCCCACCGGGTCCACCACCACATCCACGCCTCCACCCGACAGCTCCCGGGCCCGCGTCTTCAGATCCTCGTGCTCGTAGTCGATGGTGGCCTGCGCCCCGAGGGACACGGCGGCGGCCAGGCGCTCGGGGCTGGAGGCGGCAGCGATGACCCGGCCCCCGAGCGACAGTGCCACGTCGGTGGCGGCCAGGCCGATCCCCCCGCCGGCCCCGAGCACGAGCACCCACTCCCCCTCGGCCAGCGCGGCGCGCCGGGCCAAGGTGAACCAGGCCGTGCTGTAGCTCTGGATGAAGGCTGCCGCCTGCCCGTACGACAACGAGGCCGGGATGAGAGCCACCGAGTCGGCCTGCACCCGCACCTGCTCGCAGAAGGCACCGAAGCCGGTCATGGCCATGACCCGCTGGCCCACCTCGGGAGCTGACACGCCGTCGCCCACCGCCACGACGTCACCGGCGATCTCGCCACCGGGCACATAGGGCGTGGGGGGCTTCATCTGGTAGCGGCCTTGGCAGATGAGCCCGTCCACGAAGTTCACGCCGGCGGCGCGCACCGCCACCACCACCTGGCCTGGGCCGGGAAAAGGCACGGGTCGCTGCTCCACGACCAGCTGGTCGAGCGACCCGAGCTGGCGGCACACCACGGCCTGCATGGTGGCTGTCACCGGGCCATCACCTTGCTGTCACCGGGCCATCTGCCGGGCCTGTGCCCACCACGACGCCTCGAGATGGCCCAGCTCGGTGGAGGGCGGGCCGCCGTCGGGCCACAGCTCGATGGCCACCCGGCGCCAGTTGGCCGTGGCCTCGAGGCGCCCCAAGATGGCCAGCAGCCCCAGGTTGATCCGCTGCAGCACCACCATCGACGGGGGCAGCCCGGCGTACTCCATGACATCGGCGAAGTTGGTCCGGCCGTCGAAATAGCGCCGGGCCACCTGGCTGGCCCACTCGGCGGTGATGGTGGTGACCTCGTCCACCTCGATGGCCTCCCAGAAGATCGCCATGAACTCGGCCACTCGCTGGTCCGACAACGGAGCGCCCGGAGCGATGAGGCCGGCCGTCTCACAGGCCCGGCGCAGGCCGGCGGGGTCGTCGTCGAGCACCGAGGCGGTGACCAGTCGGTAGCAGAGGTCCACCTCCTCGGGCGTTAGGCGCTTAACCAACCCGAAGTCGAGGAACGTGACCCGCCCTCCGGGGAGGAAGAGGTAGTTGCCCGGGTGAGGATCGCCGTTGAAGGCGTGGAAGCCGTAGAGGCTGCGGAACACGAACCGGTAGATGGCCTCGGCGGCCAGGTTGCGCTCGTCCTGGTCCCACTGCTCCATGTCGGCGAAGCGCACGCCTTCGGCCAGGTCGGTGGTGAGGACGCGCCCGGTGCTGTGCTCGTCGACCACCTCGGGCACCGAGATGAACGGATGGCCCCGGTACCACCGGGCGAAGCGGCGCTGGTGACTGGCCTCCAAGTGGTAGTCGAGCTCCTCGGTGAGCCGGGCCCGCAACTCGGCCACCATCGACGGCGCGTCGAGCCCGGGGAAGAGGGTGCCGAGCCCCAGGCCGGCCAGCTGCAGGTTGGCCAGGTCCGAGCGCACCGCCTCGTCCACCCCGGGGTACTGCACCTTTACGGCCACCGCCCGCCCGTCATGGGTCATGGCCCGGTGCACCTGGCCGATGGAGGCGGCTGCCACGGGGACGGGGTCCCAGGTGGCGAAGACCTTGTCGGGCGGGGCCCCGAGCTCGGCTTCCACGACCGAGGCGGCCAACTCGGCGGTCATAGGAGGGGCGTCCTGCTGCAGCTGGGCCAGGGCCTGGCGCACCGGCTCAGGCATGGCGTCGTCCAAGAAGCTGGCCAGCTGCCCCAGCTTCATGAGCGCGCCCTTCATGTTGCCCAAGGCGTCGGCCACCTGCTCGGCCGTGCGCAGCTGCAGGGCGTCGTCGAGCTCGTGGCGGCGCTCGGCCGACGCGAAGATCCGCTGCGCCCGGTGCACGGCCACCCCGGCGCCCACCTGTCCGGCCAGCTTGGCCATGGCCGCGCTGCGCTCGGACCAGGCGGTGGCGGCGATGTGGTGGTGCCCGGCCGGGCGGCGAAGGCGGTGGCGGCGCCAGGCCCGGACACCGAGCACGGCGGCGGTGCCGGCAGCCACGACGGCCAGGCGACGGCGGGACATGCGGCACCGTAGCGCCCGCCCAGCAGGGCCCAAAACTTCTTGCATCGGTAGTGCAACTTCCCTAGCATGGCCGACGATGGCACTGGTGGCGCCGGCTCAAGGTCCAACTCCCGCCGACGGCCGCCTGGCCCGGGGGGCGCGAACCCGGCGGGCCCTGGCCGAAGCCCTCATCGCCCTGATCGAGCAAGGCGACGCCCAGCCCACCGCCCGCCGGGTGGCGGCGCGCGCCGGTGTGTCGCCACGACTGGTCTTCCACCACTTCGAGGACATGGAACAGGTGCTCCAAGCCGCCGTCGGCGTACAGGTGGAGCGGCACTGGCGCCACCTGGAGCCGGTCGACTCCACCGCCGCCCTCCCCGGGCGCATTAGCCGCCTGGTGCGCCGGCGCGCCACGCTCTACGAACGCATCGGCCCCGTCCGGCGCGCCGCCGCCATGGTCGAGTCCACCTCTCCCACCTTGGCCGCCGAGTTGGCCCACTCGCGCCGGCACCTGCGCCACCACGTGGAGTCGGCCTTCGCCGTCGAGCTGGACGGCGCCGGGCGGCGACGGGGCGAGGTGCTCGACTCCCTCGACCTGGCCACCAGCTGGGAGAGTTGGGAACACCTGCGCAGCGCCATGGGCCGAAGCCCGGCGGGCGCCGGCGCCGTGGTCAGAAGGCTCGTCCACTCGATCATCGGTCCCATCGCCACAGACGGAGGAACGCCATGAAGAGCTTGCGCACGCCCGACGAGCGCTTTCACGACCTGCCCGGCTTCACGTTCGAGCCGCACTACGTGGAGGTGCCCGCCGGCGACGGTGACGGGACCCTTCGCGTCCACTACCTCGACGAGGGCCCCGCCCACGCGGCGGAGACCATCCTCCTCATGCACGGCGAGCCCTCGTGGTGCTACTTGTACCGCACCATGGTGACCCCGCTGGTGGGTGCAGGGTTCAGGGTGGTGGCCCCGGATCTCGTGGGCTTCGGCCGCTCCGACAAGCCGGCCGAACGCGGCGAGTACACCTACGCCCGGCACGTGGAGTGGATGCGCGCCGCCCTCTTCGACGCCCTCGACCTGTCGGGCCTCACCGTGGTGGGCCAGGACTGGGGTGGTCTGGTGGGACTGCGCCTGGTGGCCGAGCACCCCGGGCGCTTCCGCCGGGTGGTGGCGGCCAACACCGGCTTGCCCACCGGCGACACGTCCATGGGCGAGGCCTTCTTGGCCTGGCAACGCTTCTCCCAGGAGACGCCCGAGATGCCCGTGGGGCGCATCGTCTCGGGGGGCTGCACGACGGACCTGGCCACCGAGGTGGTGGCCGCCTACGACGCCCCGTTCCCCGACGAGTCCTACAAGGAGGGAGCGCGCCAGTTCCCGCTGCTCGTGCCGACCAGCCCCGACGATCCGGCCACGGCGGCCAACCGCAGCGCCTGGGAGGTGCTCAAGGAGTGGGACAAGCCATTCCTGTGCGCCTACAGCGACAGCGACCCCATCACCAAGGGGGCCGACCAGCTTTTCCTGGCCCTGGTGCCCGGCACCAAGGGCCAGGACCACACCACTATCGCCGGCGGCGGCCACTTCCTCCAGGAGGACCGCGGCCACGAGCTGGCCAAGGCCGTCATCGACTTCGTCCACACCAACCCGGCGCGCTGAGCCATGGGACGCAAGATCCTCTTCGTCACCACCGACCAGCAGCGCTACGACAGCCTGGGCTGCAACGGCGGCACCATCGCCCGCACGCCGGTGCTCGACGGCCTGGCCGCCCAGGGCATCAACTACCGCCGGGCCATGAACCAGAACGTGGTGTGCATGCCGGCGCGCTCCACCATGATCACCGGCCAGTACGTTCGCAGCCACGGTGTCTACGCCAACGGCGTGCCGCTGCCGGCCGACGCCCCGAGCATCGCCGCTGTGCTCCACGACCACGGCTACCGCACGGCGCTGGTGGGCAAGGCGCACTTCGAGCCGGCCATGGACCTGGCGGGGCGCTGGCCCGAGAACCGATTCGCCCGCGAAGAGAGCACCGGGCCCCATCGCGGCTTCGAGCACCTGGAGCTGGCCATGCACGGGCCGCTGCCGCTGTGGCACTACGGCAAGTGGCTCCTCGAGCAGCCCGGGCACTGGGAGCGCGGCTTCTACCAGCTGTTCAAGGACGGCAAGATGAACGGCGAGCCCGGCGGCGAGACGGGCGCCCCTCACGTGGCGCTCAACCCGGTACCGCGCCAGCTGTATCACACCGACTGGACGGCCGAGCGGGCCATGGCCTGGTTACGCAGCCTCGACGCCGACGACGACTGGTTCTGCTGGGTGAGCTTCCCCGACCCTCACCACCCGTGGGACCCGCCGCAGTCCGAGGCCGGCCGCGTCCACTGGCGCGACCTCGACCTACCGCCGGCCCATCCCCGCAGCGTGGAGGAGAGCCGCCGGATACTCGAGGGCAAGCCCCGACACTGGCTGGCCTACTTCGACGGCGCTCACTCCAACTTGGAAGGCGGCCCCACCGACTTCGTGCCGGCCCGGATGACCCACGACCAGGTGCGCGAGGTGAACGCCCTCACCCACATCGAGAACGAGCTCATCGACGAAGCGGTGGGCCGCATCCTGGCCTGTGTCGACGAGCGGGGTTGGGGAGCCGACACCGATGTCGTCTTCACCACCGACCACGGCGAGCTCCAAGGGGACTTCGGCATGCTGTTCAAGGGCCCGTACCACTGCGAGGCCCTGATGCACCTGCCCATGATCTGGCGTCCGGCGCCGTCGGCCGGGCTGCCACCGGCCGTGGTCGAGGAGCCGGTGGGCCAGGTGGACCTGGCCCCCACCTTCGCCACCATCGCCGGGGTGCCGGTGCCCGAGTGGGTCCAGGGGACCGCACTTCCCACCGGACCAGGCAGCGGACGAGAGCGCATGGTGACCGAGTGGGACAGCCAGTTCCCGAGCGAAGGCCTGCACCTGCGCTCGATGTTCCGCGACGGCTGGCTGGTCACCGCCTACGAGCCGGGCGGGGGCTACGAGGGCACCGAGGGCGAGCTCTACGACATGGCCGAGGACCCCTGGCAGTGGCGCAACCTATGGGACGACCCCGACTACCGGTCCCGGCGCCAGGAGCTCGTCACCGACCTCTACGACCATTTGGCCCCCGAGCGCCCCGACCGGCTCACGGTGGAGGCGCCGGTCTGAAAGCGCGGCGCCCTTCGCCCCGCCTCGCGCCGGGACCCGTCCCGGGTCGCGCTCACCGGGCCCGGCCCCCCGGGCCGGGCACCGTCACGTTGTAGCGGTGCAGCACCGGGGCGTCGTGGCCCCAGCCGATGGCCGTCACCGATGCGGTGGACAGCTGTAGGCGCCACGTCACGGTGTCGTTGGCTCCAAGGGCCCAGGCCACGGCGGCCTTGATGGGCGAGACGTGGCTCACCACCACCACGTCGCTCTCGGCCCGCGCCCCGTGACCAGGCACGGCAAAGAGCTCGTGACAAGCGTGGCGCACCCGCCGGCCCACCTCGCTCAGGGTCTCCCCCCCCGGGGGGCGGTAGTCGGGGTCGGCCCGCCAGGCCTGCCAGACGTCGGGCCCGAGGTCGGCCAGGGCTCGGCCCTCGTACTCGCCGTAGTCGACCTCGACCCAGCGTTCGTCCACCTCGATGACCTGGTCGAGCCCCCAGGCCGCTGCCGTGTCGAGGGCACGGGCCAGCGGGCTGCTCACCACCCGGGCCGGAAGTCCCACCACGGCGCCCAGCGCCCGGGCCTGGGCCACGCCGCGCTCGGTGAGCGGTGACTGGCTCCGGCCGAGAAGCAGTCCGGCGGCGTTGGCCTGTGTCTCGCCGTGTCGGACCAGCACCAGCACGGCCCGACCCTCACCTCACCAGGATGCGACCGCAATTGTCGCAGGTGATGACGCCGTCGGGTGGGGCCTTCTTGATCCGGTCCACCTCCATGGCCGGAAGGGCCAGGTGGCACCCGCTGCACGAGCCGCCCACCAGTCGGGCCGCCCCGGTTCCGCCGAGCCTGGTGCGCAGCATCTCGTAGCGCTCGAGCAGGTCGGCGGGCACGTCGGCAGCCAGGGGCCGGCGCTCGGACATGGCCGCCTCGATGAGAGCATCGATGTCGGCTTCGGCCTGTCCCACGACGACGAGCAACTCCTGGCGGCGGGTGTCTATGCCGTCGCGCTCCACCTCGAGGGCCCGCAGGTCGATGTCCAAGGGCTCGATGAGCTCCATCACCTCGAGCTCGCGGTCCTCGAGCTCGCCGATGTGGCGACCGAGATGGCGGACCTCCTCGTCCATGGCCTGCAACTCGCGAGCGGCGGCCACCTGACCGCCGAAGAGCCGCTTCTGCAGCTCGGCCCGCCGTCCCTTGGACACCTCGATCTGCTGTTCCAGGGCGGCCTGCCGGGCGCCGTGCTCGTCGCGTTCGAGACGCACCTTGGCGCTGCGGGCATCTAGGTCGCGCCGTCGGGTGTCGAGGTCGGCCATTTCGGCGCGACCTGGCAGGGTGGCGCGTCGGTGGCGCAACTGGTCGATCCGGGTGTCGTGGTCCTGGACTTCGAGCAGAAGGGTGAACGGGTCGCTCACGGCGTCGTCTCGGAGGTGCTGTCGATCGCTTCTGGGGTGCCACGAGCGGAGCGCAGGGCCCCCACCAGCGCCACATCGGCCATTTCCTGGGCCTCCTCCCACGAGAACCACCGGGCTTCGGGGCTCTCGCCGGGGGGGGGCGCCGGGTCGGCGTCGTCGGCCAGAAGCAGATAGCGAAGGTCGAGATGCTCGTGGCCGGACGCCGCATCGTGCACGTCGAGGTGGATGAGGCGTGGCCCGCCGTCGGGGTGGCGCAGAGACAGGCCGGTCTCCTCCTGCGCCTCGCGCCGCGCCGCTTCCGACGGACCTTCGCCCGGGTCCACGTGGCCGCCGGGTTGCATCCAGTGGTGCAAGCGCTTGTGCAGGTGCAGCACCGTGCCCCGGCGCCCGACGATCACGGCCGACGCGGTCACGTGCACGGCACCGGCGTCCTCGTCGAAGGGCAACGGCAGGGAGTCGAGGGCCCCCAGGATGCGCAGTCGGGCCTGCGTCTCGCGTTCGTCGGCGGGGCGGTGGGCGACGACGACGGCCCGGACCTCCCCCACCAGCTCGGGCGGCCAGGCCTGGCTCCCGTCGTCTGCGCCGGCTCGGACCACGCCTGCATCCCTACCACACCGGGATCGAAGTCGGCCCAGCGCCGGCTCCGGTGGCGTGCGTCCCTGCGTGCGCGCTCACCACAGCCGGTACCGGCCAAGACCGGGGCTAACCCGTGGTGATGGCTGCTTCCCGGTCCCCGCGGCGCGCCCAGCGGGACAGCGGCGCCGCGCCCACGGCCACTACCACGGCGCCCAGGAGGCTGCCGAGCAGCACGGCGTTGCTCACGTCGACAAGCTTCAGAGCCGAGACGAGCAGGATCACGGCGATGGCTGGGCGCACGAAGCGGGTAGGAGCGCCCGCCGACAATCGGGCCCCGAGGTAGACCGCCGGCAACGATCCGATGAGCAGCGAGGTGGTGACGGCCAGCTCGACATTGCCGAAGAGGAGCTGGCCCAGGGCGGCTGCTCCCACCAGGGGCACCGACTGGACCAAGTCGGTGCCGACCAGCTGCCCACCGGTGAGGCCCGGGTACAGGAACATGAGGGCGACGATCATGAGCGAGCCCGAGCCCACCGACGTCATGCCCACGATCAGGCCGCCCACCAAGCCTACGGCGAGTGTGGACAGGCGACGCACCGGCGGCCACTGACCTTCGGGCGTGGCCGGGACCGAGGTGCGGCTCCTGGTCAGCGAGCGAAGGACGATCCCGCCCACGGCCAC
>DATKSG010000077.1:0-10160 GCA_035531775.1 Acidimicrobiales bacterium
ACGTGCTCGGGCCGGAAGCGCTGGTGGACTGAGCAGTGCCCCTTCCACAGAAGCAAGGTCGACCCCTTGACGGCCGCTTCGTCCAATCCGCCACGCTCCAGGCGCGGGTCCCACACGGCCATGTCGTCAGGGCCGAAGCCAAGGTCGAAGCCGGTGTTGCGTCCGAGATGCTGGTCCGGGAAGAACAGGACCTTGTCCCCGCCGCCACCGGGGGCGCGGCGGCCCAAGGCCCACGAGAGCACGGCCCCAGCATTGGAGGAGGTGCACACGGCGCCACCGTGGCGCCCGACGAAGGCCTTTAAATCGGCTGCCGAGTTCATGTAGGTGATGGGCACGATGCGCTCGACGTCGGTGACCTCGGCCAGGCAGTCCCAGGCCTCCTCGACCGAGTCGAGGTCAGCCATGTCGGCCATGGAGCACCCGGCGTTCAGGTCGGGCAGCACGACCTGCTGGTGGTCACCGGTGAGGATGTCGGCGGACTCGGCCATGAAGTGCACGCCGCAGAACACGACGAACTCGGCGTCACGACGTTCGGCGGCGATGCGCGACAGCCCGAAGGAGTCACCTCTGGCATCGGCCCAGCGCATCACTTCGTCGCGCTGATAATGATGACCGAGCACCAGGACCCGGGGCCCGAGGGCGGCCTTGGCCGCGGCGATGCGTTCGGCCAATTCCTCGGCCGAGGCACGGGCGTAGTGCTCGGGTAGGGCACGCTGAATACGGAGCATGTCGATGAACCCCCTTCGGGGAGCGCTCCGTCTACGGCCGGCGGGGACAGCCTGGTCGCCCATCCGCGGGGTTGTCGGCCACGAAGCGTTATGTACGCCGGGATACCAGGCCGGCGCTCAACGACCAGTGTAGGCGCCCACAGCGGGGAAGGAACGCCCACGTCGGGCGTCCGCCTGGAGGCCGCCCCGACCCGGCCGGGGGCCGCCGTACGGCACAGTGGGGTGGTGCTTTCCCGTCCGCCGGCCGGCCAGGTCCCTGACGCCCCAGGCTCGTACCAGTTCCTCGACGCCGCCGGCCGGGTCCTCTACGTGGGCAAGGCCAAGTCGTTGCGCAGCCGGCTGTCGAACTATTTCGCCGATCCGGCCACCTTGGCGCCCCGCACGGCCCAGATGGTGGCCTCGGCCGACCGGGTTGAGTGGATCCAGGTGGACAACGAGGTGGAGGCCATCCTCCTCGAGTACGCCCTCATCAAGGAGCACCGTCCGCGCTTCAACATCCGCCTGGTCGACGACAAGAGCTACCCCTATCTGGCACTGACGGTGGCCGACACCTGGCCCCGGGCCGCCGTCGTGCGGGGCCGCAAGCGCCCGGGCGTGCGCTACTTCGGGCCCTATGCCCACGTGGGGGCCATTCGCGACACGCTGGACCTGCTGCTGCGCTCCTTCCCCGTTCGCACCTGCTCGGACACCAAGCTGGAGCGCCACCAGAAGCTCGGCCGACCATGCTTGCTTTACCACATCGAACGGTGCTCGGGCCCCTGCATCGGCGCCGTAGAACCGGACCGCTACGAGCGCATGGTGCAGGACATCACCGACTTCCTGGCCGGTGACACCGACGAGGTGGAACGCCGCCTCACCGCCGACATGGAACTGGCCGCCAACGACCTCGACTTCGAACGGGCGGCCCGGCTGCGCGACCGCCTTTCGGTCCTCCGCATGGCTTGCGAACGCCAGCAAGTGGTCACCGAGAGGCCTGAGGACCTCGACGTGCTCGGGCTGGAGCAGGACTCCCTCGAGGCCGCCGTGTGCGTCTTCCATGTGCGCCGGGGCCGGGTGGTGGGGCGGCGGTCGTTCGTGCTGGACAAGGCCGAGGAAGTCCCCACTTCGGTGGTGGTGGACCGGGTGCTCGAGGAGCTCTATGCCGATTCCGGCCCCGAGGCTGCCCCCTCCCGTCGCCGTCGTGGCGCCGACCCATCGGGCTGGACGTCGGGATCGGGCGACCCCGAGCTTTTGGCCTCCTCAGGACCGGCCGACCAGGGCGTGCCCCGCACGGTGCTCGTGCCCGAGCTGCCCGACGACATCGAGGCCTGGGAGGACCTGCTGGCCCGCCGCCGGGGTGGGCCGGTGGCACTGCGCATCCCCCGGCGCGGCGGCAAGCGCACCCTGATGGAGACGGTGGCGCGCAACGCCGGCGAGGAGCTGGCTCGCCACCGCCTGCGGAGGGCCTCCGACCACGACAGCCGGGCTCGCGCCCTGGAGTCGCTGCGCCAGGCGCTGAGCCTGGCGCAGGCTCCCCTGCGCATCGAGTGCTACGACATGAGCCACCTGCAAGGTACTGACTATGTCGGATCGATGGTCGTCTTGGAGGATGGCCTTCCCCGCAAGTCCGAGTACCGGCGATTCCGGATCCGAGACGTCCCCGGAAACGACGATTACGCCGCCATGGAAGAGGTCCTGACCCGTCGCCTCACCGCTTTACTGGCCTGGCGTCGGCGCGACCCGGCCGAGGCGCCGGTGCGTGGGCGCCGCTTCGCCTACCCCCCACAGCTGTTGCTGCTCGACGGTGGCAAGGGCCAGCTCGGGGTGGGCCTACGCGTGCTCGAAACGCTGGGCCTCGCCGACGAGATCCCGGTGGCGGCCCTGGCCAAGACCTTCGAAGAGGTCTTCGTCCCGGGACGGGCCGATCCGGTGCGCATCCCACGGGGTTCCGACGCCTTGTTCCTCCTCCAGCGGGTGCGCGACGAGGCGCACCGCTTCGCCATCTCGTACCACCGCACCCTTCGGGCCCGTCGCATGACCAGCAGCGTTCTCGAGGGAGTGCCCGGCCTGGGGCCGGCCCGGCGGACCCGGCTACTGCGGGAGCTCGGCAGCCTGAAAGCGCTGCGGGCAGCGTCCCTGGCCGAACTCGAAGCGTTGCCGTGGCTGCCCGGATCGGTGGCCCGGGCGCTTCATTTCCATCTTCACAACCTGGGACCCCGCACGGGGCCAGCCGGCCTAGGCCCCCGCCCGGCCACGATCAATGCGCCCGGGCCCCGGGGCGGCGAGGATGAGGGGCCATGATCGACTACCTCCTCATCACCGGGATGTCGGGCGCCGGGCGGTCGACGGCCGCCGCCGCCTTGGAGGACGCCGGCTGGTACGTAATCGACAACATGCCGCCGTCGCTGCTCTCGGAGGTGGCCGACGTGGTAGGCCGCCCGGGCTCGGGCCAGGACCGGGTGGCCCTGGTCATCGGCCGGGGCGGCGGTGGCCAGGTGGCCGACGTCCTCACCGCTGTCGAAGGGCTGCGGGCCCAGGGACACCGGGTGCGCGTCGTGTATCTCGACGCCCCCCAGGAGGTCCTGGTGCGTCGTTACGAGGGAACCCGTCGGCGCCACCCCATCGCCGGGGCCGGGGTGGAAGACGCCATCGCCGACGAACGCCAGCTGCTCGAGCCCATCCGCGACGTGGCCGACGTGGTGCTCGACACGGGCCAGCTCAACGTGAACCAGCTCCGCACCCGTGTCCTGGCGCTTTTCGGCGACGGCGAGGGGGCCATGCGGACCTCGGTGGTCAGCTTTGGCTACAAGCACGGCGTGCCCCTCGACGCCGACCTGGTCTTCGATTGCCGCTTCCTGCCCAATCCCCACTGGGTGGCCGAACTGCGGCCGTACTCCGGGCTCGACCAGCCCGTACGCGACTTCGTCATGAGCCAGAAGGAGACGGCCACCTTCTTGGACCTGGTGGGGCGCCTCCTCGACACGCTGCTGCCGGCGTTCGTGGCCGAGGGAAAGTCCTATCTGACCATCGCCATGGGCTGCACCGGTGGCCGACACCGTTCGGTGGTGCTGGCCGAGGAGTTGGCCAGCCGCCTGGCCGGTGACGGCACCCGGCCCTCGGTGTTCCACCGGGACGTCGAGCGTTGACCGGCCCCCACGGCCCCAAGGTGGTGGCCATCGGCGGTGGTCACGGCCTGGCCGCCACCTTGACCGCCGTCCGACGCTTCGCCTCCTCCATAACGGCCGTGGTCTCGGTGGCCGACGACGGGGGCTCGTCGGGCCGCCTACGCCGGCAGCTGGGCATCGTCCCCCCCGGCGACATCCGCAAATGCCTGGTGGCCCTGGCCGAACCGGGCTCGCTCTTGGCGGCCGCCTTCGAGCACCGCTTCGAGGGTGAGGACTTGGAGGGCCACGCCGTGGGCAATCTGGTCATCGCCGGGCTCACGGCAGTCGCCGGCGATGTCCAAATCGGGCTGGACGAAGCCGGCCGCCTCCTCGGTGCAGCCGGACGGGTGGTCCCGGCCACCGGGGAGCCGGTGGTGCTCAAGGCCGAATCCGACCAGGGCGAGATCGAAGGCCAGACGGCGGTGACCCGGACCCGCCACATCCGGCGGATCTCGCTGGTGCCGGCTGACCCGCCGGCCCGGCCCGAAGCCCTCGCCGCGTTGGCCGAGGCCGACCTGGTGGTAATCGGCCCGGGCTCGCTGTTCACGAGCATCCTGGCCGCCGTGGCCGTGCCTGGGCTCGGCCTGGCCCTGCGCCAGGCTCCCGGCCGGCGGGTATACGTGGCCAACCTGCAGGCCCAGGCGGCCGAGACGGAGGGCTTCGACGTGGCCGACCACGTCCGGGCCCTCCAGGCCCATCAGGTCGAGGTGGACGTGGTGCTGTGCGATACATCGGCCATCGAGCTGGGCGAACCGGGGGTGCCGGTGGTGGAGGCGGCCCTCGGACGGACCGATGGAGGGCCGGGGCACGATCCGACCAGACTGGCGGCGGCCTTGGCCGGTCTGGTCGGATAGGAAGGTGCGTAGCACGACGACACAGGAGAGGCGATGACGGTTCGGGTCGGCATCAACGGGTTCGGTCGCATCGGACGGAACTTCCTCCGGGCGGCCCGGGCCCAGGGAGCCGACGTGGAGATCGTGGCGGTCAACGACCTGACCGACGCCACCACCAACGCCCATCTCCTTCGCTACGACACCACCCACGGCCGCTTCGGCGCCGAAGTCACCACCGAAGACGACCACATCGTGGTGGCCGGACATCGGATCAGGGTCCTGGCCGAACGCGAGCCCAAGGCCCTGCCCTGGGACGAACTGGGTGTGGAAGTCGTGGTGGAGTCCACCGGTCGCTTCACCGACCGGGAGTCGGCCGCAGGCCACCTCGAAGGGGGGGCCACCCGCGTGGTGGTCTCGGCCCCGGCATCCGATGTCGACGCCACCTTCGTGGTGGGGGTCAACGACGGAGACTTCGACCCCAAGCGCCATGTCGTGGTGTCCAACGCCTCGTGCACGACCAACTGTTTCGTGCCCATGGTGAAGGTGGTCGACGATGCCTTTGGCATCATCGGTGGCCTCATGACCACCGTCCACGGCTACACCAACGACCAGAACCTGCTCGACCTCACCCATAAGGACCTGCGCCGGGCCCGGGCGGCAGCCCAGAACATCGTGCCGGCGTCCACCGGCGCGGCCCGAGCCACCAGCCTGGTCCTGGCTTCCATGAAGGGAAAGCTCGATGGCACCGCCCTGCGGGTTCCGGTCATGGACGGTTCCATCACCGATTTCACCGCCGTCGTGCCAGGGTCGGTCTCCGTCGACGATGTGAACAGTGCCTTCCGGGCGGCCGCCTCCTCGGGGCCGCTCAGCCGCGTCCTCGTCTACACCGCCGACCCCATCGTGTCCTCCGACATTGTGGGCAGCCCGGCGTCGTGCACCTTCGACTCGGGCCTGACCATGATCATGGCCTTCGAGGACCGAACCTTGGTCAAGGTACAGGGTTGGTACGACAACGAATGGGGCTACGCCAATCGCCTGGTCGACCTGGTGGCCATCGTCGGCTCCGGCTCGGCTTCCTCCTGAGCGCGTCGCGCCAACCGGAGCATTCGCTCGTGTCGCATGCAGCCTTCGGGCCCCTGGCCGGCATCCCGCTGCTCGAGGACCTGCCCGACCTCCGGAACCGCCAGGTCCTCGTCCGTGTCGACTTCAATGTGCCGCTGAGCGAGGCCGTCGGACCGTCGGGAACGCTGCGGGTGGAGGACGACTTCCGGATCAGGGCCGCCTTGCCGACACTCCAGTGGCTGCTCGAGCGAGGTGCGGGGGTGACTGTGTGCACCCACCTGGGCCGGCCCAAGGGACACCCCGACCCCCGCTTCGACCTGGCCCCGGTGCGGGCCGTCCTGGCGCAGCTGGCCCCGGCGGTGGAGCTCAGGGAGAACCTGCGCTTCGATCCCGGCGAGGAGGCCAACGACCCGAAATTCGTGGCACGCCTGATCGAGGGCTTCGACTGCTACGTGAACGACGCCTTCGGGGTGTCGCACCGCTCGCATGCTTCGGTGGTGGGGCCCCCGGCCCGCCTCCCTTCGGCCGCAGGCCGACTGCTCGAACGCGAGATCGAGGTGCTCGGTGGACTGCTCGTTCATCCTGAGCCTCCCTTCGTCGCCGTGGTCGGCGGGTCCAAAGTGGCCGACAAACTCGGGGTGCTGAGAGCCCTACTCGAAAAGGTGGACCGACTGATCGTGGGCGGCGGCATGGCCTACACGTTCCTGAAGGCCGCCGGCCACCAGGTCGGGGCGTCACTGCTCGATGAGGCCAAGGTGGGGGAGTGCGTCCAGTTGCTCGACCTGGCCGGGGAGCGCATCCTGCTCCCTGTCGACATGGTGGCTCTGAGCCCGGGCGGCACCCTGGGCCACGGCGAGGTGGGCGCCGGCGAGGTCCGCGTCTTCGACGGCGAGGTACCCGAGGGCTGGGAGGCGGCCGACATCGGACCGGTCACCGCTCGGCGCTATGCCGACACCCTGGCCGGGGCAGGCACCATCTTCTGGAACGGGCCGATGGGCGTCTTCGAGGACGAGCGCTTTGCGGCCGGGACCCGCATCGTGGGCGAAGCGGTGGCCGCTGCCGCCGCCTACAGCGTGGTGGGGGGCGGCGACTCGGCCGCCGCCGTCGACGGCCTGGGACTCGCTGACCGGATCGACTTCGTGTCGACCGGAGGTGGCGCCTCGCTCGAGTTACTCGAGCACGGGGACCTCCCTGGCCTGGTGGCCTTGCGGGGGGCGTCCAACGCGCCCGAGGCCAAGTCCTGACATGGCGACCGACAAGGCCGGGCGCCGACCCTTGGTGAGTGGGAACTGGAAGATGCACCACGACCATCTCCAGGCCATCCGGACCGTGCAGGACCTCGCCCTTCGCCTGGGGGCAGCTGACGTGGCCGACCTCGACGTGTCGGTTCACCCTCCGTTCACCGACCTGCGCTCGGTGCAGACCGTGATCGAGGATCGAGGCATCCCGGTGGCCTTGGGGGCCCAGCACTGTTACCACCAGGACCAGGGGGCCTTCACCGGGGAAGTGGCACCTACCATGCTGGCCCGCCTCGGCGTGCGCTACGTGATCGTGGGTCACTCCGAGCGCCGCCAACTGTTCGGCCAGAGTGACGAGGACGTGGCCGTAACGCTGCGCGCCGTGATGCGATGCTCCATGACGCCGATCGTCTGTGTCGGAGAGACCGAGGCGGAGCGGGCTCAATCAATGACCGAGGAGCGACTCACCGGCCAGGTGACCGCTGCGCTCGGTGGTCTCCTTGGCCAGCAACTCGCTTCGATCGTGGTCGCCTATGAGCCCATCTGGGCCATTGGCACCGGCGTCACGGCCACGCCCGACGATGCCCAGGGCGCCTGTGCCCATATCCGCGCCGTGCTCGGCTCGTTGACCGACGACGAATCGGCCGCCACTGTTCGCATCCAGTACGGGGGGTCGGTGCGGCCCGAGCTCACCGCCGAGCTCATGGCCCAGCCCGATGTGGACGGGCTCCTGGTGGGGGGCGCCAGCCTGGAAGCTTCATCCTTTGCCGCCATCGTCAAGGCGGCCGGGACCGGAGGGTGAGGGCGCTTTGCTAGCGTTGCATGGTCCGTCGGGCCCAGGGAGGACCGCACCGTGTTGACCATTGCCATCCTCGTGCTGCACATCATGGTGTCGGCGGCGCTGGTCTTCCTGATCCTGCTCCACTCAGGCAAGGGCGGCGGGCTCTCGGACATGTTCGGGGGTTCGGTGGGCCAGGCGGCAGCCGGCTCCACGGCAGTGGAGAAGAACCTGGACCGGATCACGGTCACGGTGGCCGTGATCTTCGCCTTCACCACGCTCACCCTGGCCCTGCGCCTGCAGTGATCCGCCCGGCGCCGTGGCCGGTCCTGGCGACGGCCGCCTTCCTGCTGAGCGCCTGCACCGTTCACTCGAGCACCTCCGGCGTCGAGTCACGTACCGGCGTCCATGCGCCACTCGTCGCCGCTGCCGGGGGAACGGTCTCGGTGGCTGTTGATGGCGTGCCGACGACGCTCAACGATCACACGATGAGCGGCGACGATCCCGCCACCCGGGCGGTAGCCAGCCTGGTGTGGGCCCAGGTGTTCCAGATCGGGCCGGGGGCGAGCCCCAAACTCGATACCACCGTCGTGCAGAGCGCCGAAGTGGTCAGTGTCAACCCCCAGACCGTCGTGTACCAGATCAACCCCGCGGCCGTGTGGTCAGATGGCACACCGATCAGCGCTCAGGACTTCGTCTACGCATGGCTGTCGCAATCCGGGACCGGCCAGGACGTCGACGGCACGGCAGACTCGGTGGCTTCGACCGCCGGTTACCGAGACATCGCCTCGGTGGTCGGCTCCAATGCGGGGCGCACGGTGACTGTGGTCTTCCAGACCCCGTTCGCCGACTGGCCTTCGCTCTTCAACGATCTGCTGCCGGCTCATGTAGCCGAACACGCCGGCTGGAACCACGGGTTCGACCACTTCGATGCCGCCACGCTGGTATCGGCCGGGCCGTGGGTAGTCAGCGCCTGGCGCCCGGGCGAGATGTTGGAGTTGTCACCCAATCCTCATTGGTGGGGGCCCGCGCCGCACTTGGATCACGTGGTGCTCCAGGCCATGGCCGGTGCGCCGGCCATGGCCCAAGCCCTGAGAGCCGGCCAGGTCCAAGTAGCTGAACCCGGTGCCTTCGACGGTGCCTTCGCGGCGGCCGTATCGTCGTCTCCGTTCCTCCAGAGCCGAAGCAGCCTGGGGACCACCGTGCTGCAGCTGGTCTTCAACACCCGTCACGCCCCTCTAGACCTGCCCGCTGTGCGTCAGGGCATCGCCCATGGCGTGGACCGGCCGGCGCTCGTGACAGCCCTGGCGCAGCCGCTCGACTCGCTCGTGTGGGAGGACAACGACCATCTCTTCGCTAA
The DNA here is from genome assembly GCA_035531775.1 of Acidimicrobiales bacterium. Lineage (GTDB taxonomy): Bacteria > Actinomycetota > Acidimicrobiia > Acidimicrobiales > UBA8190 > DATKSG01. The sequence goes on from DATKSG010000077.1 coordinate 9,143, forward strand.
CTCCCAACTTTGGTATGCCGATGATGCAGCGGGGTACGAATCTGCCGACCCGGCCACGGCTGCCCGATTGTTGGCGACCGGCGGTCTTGTGGCCGACGGCAACGGCACCTGGACACTTAGCGACGCCCCAGTGGTGCTGCACCTCACGTGGGCCTCGGATGACCCCTGGTCCGCCGGGGCGGGGCCGGCGATAGCGGCACAGCTGGTCAACGGTGGCTTCGATGTCGTCACCCAGCCGGTATCCATGGCTCAGTTGCTCGGCACGGTCCTGCCCATGGGGGATTTCGACCTGGCACTGGCCCCGCTCAGCACCGGTCCTTATCCGAGCGCGATGGCCGCTGCCTTCGGGACACCGACCGTCGCCACGTCGACGTCTCTCGACTGGTCGGGCTTCGACGACCCGAAAATCGACGCTCTGTTCGTGCAGGCTTCGCAACAGTTGGCAGCCTCCCAGGCGCAGTTGCTCTACCAACAGATCGACAGCGCCCTCTGGACCTCCATGCCGTCCCTGCCGCTATTCGCCGAGCCGACTGTGGCCGCTTGGGACGTCCGCCTGGCGGGGGTGGACGACGACCCCGGGGGCCTCGGGTTGCTGTGGAGCGTCGACCGCTGGACCAGGTTGATCCCGGCCCCGCAACATGTCCCGGTCAGCTCCCAGCCCAAGTCAGGGGGGTGAAATCAGCGCGCTAGAGTTCGCGCCACGGCCGCGATACGGGCCGCCCGTACACGTCGGAGTGGCGGAATAGGCAGACGCGCCAGCTTGAGGGGCTGGTGCCCGCAAGGGCGTAGGGGTTCAAGTCCCCTCTCCGACACACGAAACGGTACACGCGCCTGCCGACGCCCTGACCAGGCGTTCTGCTGGGTCGAAGACCACCCGCACGCCCAATGCGGCGTAGATTTCGGCCTTGTCGGTCGGGTCAGCGGACGCCAGCGTCGCGGCGATCTTGCGCATCCGCATGACCAACTTGCGCAGGACGCGGCCCCTAACGCACCCAAATCCAACATCCGGTACCCGACT
>DATKSG010000078.1:0-5707 GCA_035531775.1 Acidimicrobiales bacterium
CAAGCCGGAGCGGCACGTCACGTCGGTCGCCGATCTATCCGAGGATGAGGCGGTCGAGCTTGGGCCTCTCCTTCGACTTGCGTCAATCGTGGCGCAGGAACTTGTCGACGCGGATCAGGTCTACAACTGCCTGTGGTCTCACGCTGGAGGGGTACCTGTCCATATTCACTATGTGGTGCAACCCGTGACGAAGCTTCAAATGGCCGATTTTGGAACCCACGGCCCAAACTTGCAGGTCGCAATGTTCGCCTCGGGAGAGCCGCCCCCAGCAGATGAAGTTGAACGCATTGCCACCCTCGCCCGCCTTCGCTTCGCTAACTGACCTCACCGGCCACATCATTGGCGTTCTGGGCTACCCGAAGGCTCTCGCGACGCCCGACGTTATGGGGCCGGTCTCGAGTCATGGCTTGTTGGGACGTCCGGCGGCGATATAACGGCAGGGCGATCCTTGAGGATGGTGTCTAACCGTTGGGCTGTGTCCCGGGCTCTAGGGTGAGCAAGCATGCCCCTTCCTTGGGAGAGACAGCTGGCAGGGAGGATCGACCACCACGTCGTGACCTCTCCCGCCTTGGCGGGCAATCCCCTCGGGGATCCGAGCGACCGCCCGTTGTGGGTGTACGTCCCGCCTGGTTATGAAGACGATTCCGCCAGGTCATACCCGAGTGTGTACGTGCTTCAGGGATATACCGGCCACCTCAGCATGTGGGCCAACCGCAGCGCCTATCGGCTTCCATTCACCGAGGCCGCCGACGAGCTCTTCGCCCGAGGCTCGGTGCCGCCGTGCATCGTCGTCTACGTGGACGCTTGGACTGCATACGGAGGATCGCAATTCGTTGACTCCCCCGGGACCGGTCTCTACCACAGTTACCTGTGCGAGGACGTGGTGCCCTTCGTCGACTCTCACTACCGCACCTATAAGGAGGCTTCGCACCGGGGGATCCAGGGGAAATCGAGCGGGGGATTTGGGGCGATGATCACGCCGATGCTCCGCCCGGACCTGTTCGGTGGCCTGGCGACCCACGCCGGCGACGCCCTGTACGAACTTTGCTACATCCCGGAGTTCGGCAAGGCCGTGCGAGCACTGCGCGATTACGACGGTTCGATCGACAGGTGGTGGAAGGACTTTCAGGGGCGAGTGGCGTTCACCAAGGAGTCCGACGACACACTGTTGATGATGCTCGGCGTTTCTGCGTGCTTCTCCGCAGACGAGAACGGTACGCCGATCCTTCCCTTCGACCCCGACACCGGCAGGCTCCGTTACGACATATGGCAAAGGTGGCTGGACTGGGACCCGGTCCGAATGGTCTCGGATCACGCAGAAGCACTTGGCGGGCTGCGGGCGATCTGGATCGACGGCGGGAAGAAGGACGAGTGGTTTCTCGAAATCGGCGCACAAGCCTTCCGCAGTGCCCTCGCCGAGATCGGCGTCGACGATGTCCACTTCGAATTGTTCGAAGGTACTCACGCCCGGATCGAATATCGGTACCCGATGTCCCTCGCCTACCTCGCCGAACGACTTTCGTAGCTCCTCTGTATCATGCGCATCCATATGCGCACCTTGGCGTTCGGGGAGACTTTGATGAGTCGACCTAGATCTACCGATAGTCAGGCGGAAGCGGTGACGTGAACGGAGCTGTCGTGGAAGGCTTGGTCCACGACCGCTGCGGTGCAGTTGGGACATAAGGGGCAGTTTGAACTGGTCGGTGCCATTGAACTTGGCGGGGTGGCCAGTGCCTCCAGAGGACTTGAGATAAGTGCCGGACGGGGCGGGTTAGCATCGGGTTAGCGCACGGCTAGCAATGGACCCAAAACACCGGCTCCTCAGCTCGGATTTGCTTGCGAGGGCGGCCTCGCCGGGTATCAGAGTTCGACTCCCCTCGCCACCTCGATCTGCGGCTCCCAGGTTGGGCTTGCGTGTTCGCGATAAGCGTCGCGGCTGATGGCCACGGCACGCTCTGCTGCGGCCAGTGCCCTCCGGCGCTGGCCCATCTGCTCGGTGCTCCCGACGTCGCTCTTGGCCCCGATACTGCGCTGCTCGGTGATGTGCCATCGGTCCCGGTAGGCCGCGACCGTCGAGACTTCACGAACCCAGCGGGCCCGTCGGGAAGGATCGGACGGCAGGCTGCCGAGGCGTTGCACCCAGGCTGCTCCGGCCTCGATCGCTTGGGCGGCCACGGTGAGGGCACGCTCCCCCATGGCCAACTCCCGCTCAGCCAATGCCTCTGCCATCTCGGGGTCGGTGACACCTTGTGCCCTGGGAATCAGTCCGACGATGAGATTGCCTGCGATCCGGCGCCGGCCACCGGCCCCCTCCGCCCAGCGGTCCACTCGGCCGTGGAGTACCGCGGCCACGTCGGCGGCGTCGGCCAAGGAGCGCCGGGCCACCAGTTGGGGGAAAGCCGCCTCCACATTGAGACCACGGGCTTCGGCCTCGCGCAGCGATGCCAGCAGCGGGCCGTGCGCCTCGCTGACCCGAACAGATTCCAGCTCGACATCGGTCAGCCCGGAGCGGACGAGCAGGGCGTCCCAGCGCTCCGCTTGGGCCAGGGTGGCCAGCGTCAGGTACTCGGCCGAGAGCCGCTCCATGCCTTCTGCCTCGTGCTGTGCGCGGCGGATCATCTCGTGCGCCGCCACGTCGGCCCCCTCGTTGCGTAGCACGGCGGCCAGCACCTGGCGCGCCGTCACCGGCTCGGCCGTGGCATCGTGCGAGGTCTGCGGGTCGGGGTCGAAGTGGGTGTCCACGTAGAGCCGGTTGTCTTCCCTTCCCCTTGTGACCGAGACGTAGAGGACCTCTCGGGTGGTGACCGGAGAGACCATGGCGTGCGCCGTGTCGACGCTGCGTCCCTGGGCCCGGTGCGCCGTCGAGGCGTAGGCCAACTCGACGTGCTCGGCCACGTATTCAGGGGGGAGCACCACTTTCCCGGTGCCCTTGACCCGCTGGAGGGTCATGGAACCGTCGGGGCGAGTGTCCGTCACGGTCCACTGATCGCCATTGCGGACCCAGCCTCGGCCGGTGCAAAGACGCCGGTCGTTCTGGCGGGTGACCACCTGGTCGCCCACCCCGGCCGTCCCTCCACCGGCCACGTCCAGCCCGCGCTCTTCCACCTCTCCGGCGGCGATCCGCTCGGCCCGGGCCCGGTCGTTGAGCTCGCTCACGCTGCCCAGGTCTGCAGCGATCATCAGGCTGGTGCGGCCGGCCTCGGTGTCCTCCTTCCACCCCAGAAAGAGGGCGTCGAGCATCTCGTCACGGCTCCCCTCGCTGATCCGTCCGCGTGCGGCGTAGGCGTCGATGGCGTCGGGAGAGCCCTTCCGAAGTTCGACACTGGCCTCCTTCTCCCAGTGCTGTGTGAACCGGCGCACATCGCTCAATGCGGGGGCCAGGCCGTCGCGGTCACGCACCAGGGCGGCGAACATCCCGCCGGCCTCCACCGCGCTGATCTGACGGTCATCGCCAACCAGAACCACCTTGGCGCCAACAGATCCGGCCGCCGTCACGAGCTCGTCGAGGGCGAAGGTCCTGGCCAGGCTGGCCTCGTCGAGGATCACCAACTGGCCGGCGTGGAGCCGCCAGCGGGCCAGTTCGGCTTCAGCCTGGTCCACCGTGGCCCGGGCGGCCGAGGGTTGCCCGTACGAGGGGTGAGGGCCTCCCAGTTGGGCCCTCAGCCTGGCCAGCGCGTGCAGCCGTTCGGCCTCTCGGCGGTGCTCGAAGAGCCATTTGGCCGTGTTCTCCGTTTCGATGCCGAGCTCTTCGGCCAGCACCTCGGCCGCGGTGGCCGAGGGAGCCAGGCCGAGCACCGAGCCTGCTCCGTGCTCGGCTTCCCACACCGCTCGGAGCCCGGCCATGGTGGTCGACTTGCCCGTCCCGGCCGAGCCCACCAACACGTCGAGGGAGTGCCCCGAGGTGGCGATTCGCTCGACGGCCAGCGCCTGATCGATGTTGAGCCGATGGTCCCGGCCGGGCAGGTTGGCCCCGGTCACCGCCGCCACAATGCCCATGGAGGCGGCGGGCCCGCCCACCTCGCGCCCGGCCTCAAGCAGCCGGGCTTCGGCCTCCAACAGCGTCGCGGTGGTGTAGACCTCGTGGCCCTTGGCCCGGAACCGGCTGCTCCCATCGGCCCGGCGCAGGCGCTCGGGAGTGTGGTGCAGCTCGGGTGCCGAGACCAGCAGGGACCGCGCCAGGGCCAGATCCGCAGTGCGCTCGGCCACCGCGATCCGCTCGGCGGGTGAGGCGAAACGGACACCGTGGAACTGGCGGTGCACCTCGGCCAGGACGTTGGCCCGTGAGAAGGTGGCCCGGCGCTCAGCCACGCTCTGCACCGCCACGCCGGCGGCGTCGGCCAGGATCTCATCGGCCAGGTCGCCGGCACGCAAGAGGGGCAGATCGTTGCGATCGGCCAGTCCGGCCACCCAGGAACATTGGTCCTCTCCGGTGTACCTCTCGGCTCGCCCTCGCCACCCTCTCGTCAACTCTCCGAGACTGCGGTGCTCCTTGGTCGGCCGAGTCTCCAAGGTGGCTCGTTGGCGCAGCTTGAGCACTTCCACATCGGTCGGCTGGCGCCCATGGGCGGCGGGATACTCGCTGATCAATGCCGTCTTGCGGTCCTCGATGGCGGCGGTCCGCTGGGAGAACTCGGTCATCAGCGCCTCTGATACGCCGGTCACCTCGAAGCGCAGTTGGTCCGAGTGGCGGCGTGCCCGGCCGTCCCAGCCCCACCCGAGCGCCTCGGTCAACAGGTCGGCGAGCACGCCCTGGTGCAGCTCGGAGAGCATCACGACAGACTTGAACAGGCCCCGCGAATCGAGCGTCCGCCAGACTCCGTCAGAGACCGAGCGGGCCCGGTTGGCCACCACGACATGGTCGTGGAGCTGGGGGTCGCCGGCCCGTGAGTCCCAGTGACTGAAGGCGGTGGCCACCACACCTTCGACGTCCTCTTGGACCACGCCACCCTTGCCTGAGCGCGAGTGGAACACCTCGCGCTCGGCGTAGGTCAGCACGACGTCGATGGCCCGGCGGTGGCAGTCGTAGATGAGCGCCTTGGTCTCCCGGTCTGCCAGGGCCCAGGCCGTCGACACCGACTTGGAGGGTGAGAAGGTGAGGTCGAACCCGGCCACGGGGCCACGGAACTTGCCTCCTTGTGCTCGTTCCTCAGCCTCGATCCGAGTCTTCTGTTCGGCTTGCTCCGCCTCGTTGGCGGCTGGGGCCGTAGCCGCAACTCGCTCCGCCACCCGGGTGGCCAAGGAGAGGTGCGAGCGGTTGGGCGGGCGCCCCAAGGGCTTGGCGGTCACCGGATCGGCGCACATCCCGAGCAGGTTGAACAGGTGCTCTTCGCTGACTGCCGAACCCTTTTCGACTCCCTTCCCGTTGTCGAGGGCACCCAGGCCGGCGCCGAGGAACACCCCCGGTGGGGTACCAGACTCGGCGTAGTAGTCGGCCAGGCTGATCGACTGGCGACGGACTCCATCACCCGCCGTCACGGACTCCATCAGGTACCGATACCCAGCCCCCAGGCTCATCCGGCGCAACGAAATCACGTCGCATTCCCCTCGCCGGGACGACCCTCGTCCCACAGCTACGGCGGGACTGGCGACCACCATCGGCCCCCTGGGTGCCAGACGTGTGGAGTGGATGGGGACGGGGGTGGAGGGAGTGGAGGGGGAGGTGGTGGGGGTGGGGGTGGGGGTGGGGGTGGGGGTGGGGGTGGGGGTG